>DBFOLV010000059.1:0-75973 GCA_048430825.1 Collinsella sp. | reverse complement strand
ATTCTTATAGCAGAGGCCCCTTGGCCTTTAGTTTGATACAAGTTCCGCACGAGCCGGAAAGCACTTAATGTGCTTTCCGAGCGAGCCCAGGACCTGACCGAACGAAAAACTAATCCGCGCCGCCCGGCCAGGTCCGACGAGCCACGTTACCGAGCCGCCAGGATGGCGTCGATGAGCGTCAGTACGCCCCCGTCGTTGTTGCTCGGAATGCGCCACTTGGCATGCGTGTTCATGTGCTCCTCGGCATTGTCCACGATAAAGCTGTGACCGACGCGCTCGAGCATGGGGATGTCGTTGTAGGTGTCGCCCACGGCGGCAGCATCGGCAATATCGATGCCCAGGTGCTCGCACAGGTGCGCGACGCCGGCGCCCTTGTCGACGCCCAGGTTCATAAAGTCGATCCACTCGCGCCCGGCGTTTGTGACGTAGAGTTTGTCCGAGAACTCGGGGCTATAGGTCTCGCGGAAAGCGGGCTCGGCGTCGTAGCCGGGGAAGAAGACCGAAATCTTGTTGGACTCGAAATCAATGCCCTCAAAGCTGTCGACGTAGTTGATTGTGTTGTAGTAGACGCTGATCTCGTCGTGGTATTGATGGTCGCGGGCAAGCACGTAGAACTCGTCGAAGCAGCACAGGACGGGGACAGCGCGAGGATCCTCCGAGGCACGGCTCAAGACCTGCTGATACAGCTCCACGTCAATATTGCTCTTATAGATATAGCTGCCGCGATAGATCACGCACGCTCCGTTGTCGGGACAAAAAGCAAGGCGGTTCTTGATACCCTCGAACATCTCCTCGAGCTTGGGGGCGGGACGTCCGCTGGCGGGGCAGAATACGATGCCGGCGTCGGCGAGCTTGTCCAGGCGCTCATCAAGACCCTGGGGCAGCACACGCTCGTCGGTCAGCAGCGTCTTGTCCATATCGACGGCGAGAATCTTAATGTTGCCGATGTTGGCGTCCGATTCGTAAGTTTGCATAAAAATGCGCCTTTCGTTTCGAGATTGTTTCAGACGTTATAACCATCAACTAGTAGTCGAGCGTATTTTCGCAGGAATGATGCGTATTTGCACCACGCTTCACAAAGTAATGAAAAAACTTTTCAGAAATTTGAATTTGTCGCTTGTGCTGCGGGCACTTTAGCGTAATATAGCGACCATCGAAAACGGAGACGGAAAAACAACCGCTTACCGAGTAAAAGGTACCGTTTGCGATATTTGAATTGCGCCCGGCGATAGGTGAAAGGAGAGGCAGATGCAGTTCGTAAAGATCATCACCACTGCAGACAATGCCATCCGACGCCAGCGCGCAATTTCCCGACGACGATAACAATCGTCTCTGTCCGCATGGGGCGAATTGCCTCAACAGAGTCATTTTGAGGTCGTTGGGTTTTAGCACGACATTGCTGCATGTTTCTAGGGCATGTATGTGCTGATTTTTGCTATTTAACCTGATATTGCACGGTATATGACCTTGAAATGACTTGCAACTGACCGATGTTCTAACTAGCTACCAAGGGCGAAAGGAAACAGCCATGAGCAAGGAAAAAGTCGTTCTCGCATATTCCGGTGGTCTTGATACATCCGTATGTGTCAAGTGGCTCCAGGACGAGAAGAATCTCGATGTCGTTTGTGTCTGCGGCAACGTGGGCCAGGAAGAGACCGGACTGGATGCCAAGAAGCAGAAGGCGCTCGACCTGGGCGTTCTCGATTGCCAGGTGCTCGACCTGCGCGACGAGTTCTCCGATGAGTTCCTGACTAAGGCCATCGCTGCAAACTCCATGTACGAGAACAAGTACCCGCTGCTCTCCGCTCTTTCCCGCCCGCTGCTCGCCAAGAAGCTTGTTGAGGTCGCCCACGAGTTTGGCGCGACCTACGTCGCCCACGGCTGCACCGGCAAGGGTAACGACCAGGTCCGTTTTGAGGCCGCCGTCAAGGCCCTCGACCCTGAGCTCAAGGTTATCGCCCCGGTGCGCGAGTGGGATCTGAAGTGCCGTCCCGACGAGGTCGCCTATGCCCACGCCCACAACGTGCCGGTTCCCGAGGGTGCCAACGACAACCCCTATTCCATCGACGACAACCTTTGGGGTCGTGCCATTGAGTGCGGCCACCTGGAGGATCCCTGGAACGAGCCGCTCGACGACGCCTGGGTTATGACCAAGAACCCCGAGGACACGCCGGACACCCCGACCTACACCGAGATTGAGTTTGAGGCCGGCAAGCCCGTCGCCGTAGACGGCAAGAAGATGAAGCTCTCCGAGATCGTCATCGCCCTCAACAAGATCTCCGGCGACAATGGCTTTGGCCGTCTCGATCTGGTCGAGGATCGCCTGGTGGGCCTTAAGAGCCGCGAGTGCTACGAGGTTCCCGGCGCCCTGACGCTCATCACCGCCCACAAGGCGCTCGAGGACATCTGCGTCGAGGGCGACCTGCTCAAGACCAAGATCAAGCTCGAGCAGGATTGGGCCACCGCCGTGTACAACGGCCAGTGGTACAGCCCGCTCAAAAACGCGCTCGATGCCTTTATGGCCGATACCCAGAAGTTCGTGACCGGCACTGTTCGTCTGAAGTTCTTTAAGGGCAACTGCCATGTCGTCGGCCGCAAGAGCCCCTTCAGCCTCTACGACTACGGTCTGGCTACCTACGACCGCGACACCACGTTTGACGAGAAGGCCAGCGCCGGCTTTATCGAGATCGATACGCTGTCGCTCAAGACGTGGGCAAAGGTCCAGGGCCCCAGCTCTGCTGCCGCCCAGGCCTAGCGCCTCCTTCCCTTGGTATCCGCGCGGCCCATCCGCGTGATACATAACGGGCGCACGGGGTCCCTACCTTTCGTTATGCTTGCTGACACTTCTTAACATCGGTGGCCCCTACGTTCCGCCCGCATATATGATGCCGCGTCTGCGGCTGAGTCCGAGCCCCGCCGGGGTTGTCCGGCGGGGCTCCTTCTATCAATTTGGCGGCTCTGCGCCTATATATATGAGGAGTATCCATTATGTTCAATGCTATCGCGCATGCTTTACTTGCCCTCGCGCCCGAGTTCGATGCTGCAAAGGTCGAGGATGTCCCTATGAGCCTGAAAGCCTGGATCGATGGTTCGCAGGGCAACATCCGGAGGGAGACGTTGGGCGCCAAGTGCATGGCGCGTCACTTCTTTGCAAATTAGCTACATGGCACCGCACACGGTGGGGAATGTGTAAAACTAGCGGTTGAAAAATCGCTTTAGCGATATGGCGCATTGCTTTGGGCGCTTGTTTTGGTATTTGGAGAAAGGGGACGGTTCCATGGCTCTTTGGGGCGGTCGTTTTGAGGCAGGCGTGGCCGAGGTCACGCAGGAGTTTGGCGCGTCGCTGCCGGTCGACAAACATCTCTATAAGCAGGATATCGCCGGCTCTAAGGCGCATGCCAAAATGCTGGCGGCCCAGGGCATCATCAGTGCCGAGGACGAGCAGGCGATTGCCAAGGGCCTGACCGGAATCGAACAAGATATCGATGCCGGCAACTTTATCTTCGATATCAACGATGAGGACATTCATATGTCCATCGAGAGCGAGTTGACGCGCCGCATCGGCGAGGCCGGTAAGCGCTTGCATACCGGCCGTTCGCGCAACGACCAGGTGGCGACCGATACGCGCCTGGGCGTCAAGGCGTTGGCCAAGAAGCTCATGGAGGCCAATCTTGAGCTGCGCCATGTGCTGGTGGATGCAGCTAAGAAGTACGACAAGGTGATTCTGCCGGGCTACACGCACATGCAGCACGCCCAACCCGTGCTGCTGTCGCATCATCTGCTGGCGTATTCCTGGATGTTCGCGCGCGACTTTACGCGCCTGAAGGCCGCCTTTGATGCCGCCGACAGCTGCCCGCTGGGTGCTGCCGCGCTCGCCGGTACGAGCTATCCGCTCGATCGTCAGATGACGGCTGCCGAACTTGGCTTTGTGGGCGTGATTCCCAACTCGCTCGATGCGGTTTCCGACCGTGATTTCCTGCTCGATCTGCATTACGCCGGATCCGTCATGGCGATGCACCTGTCGCGTCTTTCCGAGGAGATCGTGCTGTGGTCGAGCTCCGAATTTGGCTTTATCACGCTTTCAGACTCCTACTCCACCGGCTCGTCCATCATGCCGCAGAAGAAGAACCCCGACTTTGCCGAGCTTATCCGCGGCAAGAGCGGTCGCGTGTACGGCAACCTGGTGCAGCTGCTGGTAACCATGAAGGGCTTGCCGCTTGCTTATAACAAGGACTTGCAGGAGGACAAGGAGGGCGCGCTCGATACCGCCCATACGCTCATGCAGTGCCTGTCGGTTATGGCCGGTATGATTTCGACTTGGACCGTCAACGAGGATGCAATGGCGCGCGAGTGCGGTATGGGGCACCTTGCCGCCACCGATGTTGCCGATTACCTGGCCAAGCGTGGCCTGCCGTTCCGCGAGGCGCATGCCGTGGTGGGCCATCTGGTTCTGATGTGTGAGAAGCGCGGCTGCAATCTTGAGGATCTGCCGTTCGAGGTGTTCCAGGAGGCAAGCCCGCTCTTTGAGCGCGACATTACCGAGGCGCTCGATATCCCGTCGATTGTCGCCGCGCGCACGACCGAGGGCGGCACCGCTCCTGCCGCCGTTGCCGTGCAGTTGCAGCGTGCCGAGGCACAGCTCGTGGCTGACGAGGGCGTGTTTGGATCGCTGACCAAGGTCGTCGAGATGGGTCACGGGGCAAAGTAGAGGTTTGGCTGAAGCCGTTTTGGCCATGTATTGATAAATCGTTTTGCTTTACGGGCGTCTGCTGATGTGGGCGTCCGTATTTTGTTGCTATGGGGGAGGGGCTTGTCGAGAAGTTCTGTAGGACCTTTGGGCAGGTTGTGAAGGGGGTACGTTCGCGGGCGGCAACCGACCGCCTGCTCTGTTCGATGCGGTTGATGGGCGGTCGGATGGTACTCTAATCGGGCTTCGAAACAGAAGTGACACATATGGAGCGCTTTAATAAATTACAGCGTTTCAATAAACAGCTTTTTGTTTAACTGCAGCTAAAACTCTGTTACGATGCAGTCCAGGCGGGTGCCGGAATGGGACTTGGGCACGCGCGAACCTACTTGAAAGGCTACCTTATGGCTATCGAGAAGACCTTCATCATGATTAAGCCCGACGCCGTGCGTGACCGCAAGATCGGCGAGATCGTTGCTCGCATTGAGCGCAGCGGCCTTGTCATCGAGCGCATGGAGATGACCACGCTCGAGCGCGCTACCGTCGAGGAGCACTACGCCCATCTGGCCGAGAAGCCCTTCTTTGGCGGTCTCTGCGACTTTATGACGAGCGGTCCGGTCGTCAAGATGGTTGTTTCCGGTCTCTCCGCTGTTGCTAAGATGCGCACCCTCATGGGTGCTACCAACCCGCTTGACGCTGCTCCTGGTACCATCCGCGGCGACTTTGCTGTCGATGTCAACGCCAACGTGATCCATGGCTCCGACTGCCTGGAGAACGCCGAGATCGAGATCAAGCGTTTCTTTGGCTAAACCAGCTTTGACTCCTTAAAGCTGTTAGCGTGTGGCTTGGGCGCCGCGGAACTCCATCCGCGGCGCCCTTTTATTCCAAAATCTATGAAGGGGCCCGCTCGGACATGTGTTCCGAGCGGGCCCCTGCTGCTAGCTTGTGGCACTGAATAGTTTAGGCTTCGTCGACAACCTTAAGGCCGCGCGTGTGGTCGATCTCGTTGAGAAGGTTAACGCGGCGCTCGTGACGACCGCCCTCAAACTCGGCGTCGAGCCACTCGTCGACAATCATCTTGGCGAGCTCGGAGCCCACGACGCGGGCGCCAAAGGCGAGCACGTTGGTATTGTTGTGCATGCGGGAGAGCTTGGCACTGAAGGGCTCGGAGCACACGACGGCGCGTACGCCCTCGACCTTGTTGGCAGCCAGGCTGATCCCGACGCCGGTGCCACAGATGAGGATGCCCAGGTCGACATCGCCGTTGGCAACGGCCTTACCCACCTTGTAGCCGGCGATGGGGTAGTCAAAGCTCTCGGAGGTGTCGGTGCCAAAGTTCACGACCTCGCAGCCGCGCTCCTTCAGGTGCTCGGAAATGATGTTCTTGAGCTCGACGGCGGCGTGGTCGTTACCGATACCGATCTTCATGGATGGTTCCTCTCTGGTCTGTGCGGCGCAAATGCTAAAGGTGTTTACCGCGTTCGACTGCATGATAGCGCGACTTTTGCGTAAACGCTCGGGCGTTTTTTGGTCAAACGCTTTAGCATGCAACAAGACCGGCTTCTCATGAATGAATGCTGTCAGTTTGTGCTTGAGCGCCGTCCGCCGGAACCATGGTTGCGGTTTTTGATGCATTGTTATCAAATAAAGGAACTAACCATTCTTGAGAGCCCAGCCCGTTATGCAAGCAGGAGATACCTATGCCTACCGATTCCATCCGTGATGCCGCGTTTTGCGATGTTTTGAACCGCGAGCTTGTCTGCGCGCTCGGCTGTACCGAGCCCATTGCCGTTGCCTATGCAGCAGCGCTGGCGAGCCAGACGCTCGGTTGCGATCCCGATCATATGGATGTTGCCTGTTCGGGCAACATCATCAAGAACGTTAAGAGCGTGACCGTGCCCAACTCGGGCGGTATGCACGGTATTGAAGCCGCGGCCGTGCTGGGTGCCGTGGGCGGCGACGCTAAGAGCGCGCTCGAGGTGCTCGAGAGCGTTGACGATGAAGACCGTGCTCGCGTGGCCGAGCTCCTCGCCGATGCCGGCTACTGCGATGTGTCGCTTGTCGAGGGTGTGCCCAACCTCTACATCAAGGTGACTGCGACGGCCGGGGGCCATACCGCGGTCGTCGAGATTACCGACCACCACACCAATGTCACGTGCCATACGCTCGACGGTATTCCGGTATGCGGCAAGTCGGCGGGGGAGTGTGCCGCCTGCGCCGAGCGCGTGGTGGCCGAGCGCGCGGCAGATAAGGCCGACACGCCCATGTCGATCGAGACCATCATCGACTTTATCGAGGACGGTGACATTGAGGACGCCCGCGCTGCCGTTGAGCGTCAGATTGAGCTGAATGGCGCAATCAGTGCCGAGGGCCTTGCGCACGCTTGGGGCGCCGAGGTGGGTCGTACGCTGCTGGGTGCTCGTGCCGATGACGTCGCCTGCCGTGCCCGCGCCCGTGCAGCAGCCGGGTCCGACGCCCGCATGAACGGTTGCGCGCTGCCGGTCGCCATTGTGTGCGGCTCGGGCAATCAGGGCATTACCTGCGCATTGCCCGTCATGGAGTATGCCGAGTACCTGCGTTGCGACCACGAGCGCCTGGTGCGCGCCGTGATGCTGTCCGATCTTATCGCCGTGCATATTAAGAGCTATATTGGTGCGCTCTCGGCGTTTTGCGGTGCTATTTGCGCTGCGTGCGGCGCCGGCGCTGCGATTACCTGGCTGTGCGGTGGCACGCGCGAACAGATTGGCGCGACGGTCTCGAATACGCTTGGCAACGTGGGCGGCATCGTGTGCGACGGCGCCAAGGCGAGCTGTGCCGCCAAGATCTCGGCTGCCGTTGATGCGGCGATTCTGGGCCACGATATGGCCATGCAGGGCCGTGGCTTCCGTGCCGGCGAGGGCCTGATCCAGGATACCGTTGAGCAGACAATCGCCAGCATGGGCTACGTGGGCCGTGTGGGTATGAAAGATACCGACGTCGAGATCCTCAACATCATGATCGGCAAAACCCAGGTTTGTTAGTTACGCGGTTTTACCAAACCGCGTAACCGGTCGACGCTGCAAACGCCCCTAAGCGGCAATCTACCTTTCAATCGTCGGGCATGGCCAGAAGGCCTATGCCCTCCTCTTTCAAGGCACATTGCTCGCTTAGGGGCGTTTTCGCTGGCTTATGCTCAACCTGCGGCGTTGTTTTGTTTGGAGCGAGTGAGGGGTTCTATGACAGTTCGTTGGCTATTTGGTGTTCGTAGAAGGCCTCGATTACGGCGTTAAAGTCGTGGGCGAAATCTTCCATGGTTCCGCGCCAGGTGGCGCGTCCCGGTTTTCCTTGGCCCACAAAGGCGGTTTGGATGCCGCAATCGGGGGACGGGAAGTCGCGTTTGGGATCGTTGCCCACCATAAGGACCTCGTGCGGCTCGAGCCCCATCACCTGTAGCTGTTCAAGATAGTAGGTGGCATCGGGCTTGCAGCGGGTGGTGTTTCCCATGTGCGTGACGAGCTCAAAGGGGGCGTCGGCCAGGTCGCCCCAACCCATGCGGCACTCGATGGCCCCCTGGGGAAAGCTGGGGTTGGTAAAGAGCGCACAACGCAGCCCTGCGTCCTGTACGGCCTGGAGCGCGGCGTGTGCGCCCGGCATGGCGTGGGCGTTAATGACATCGTCGTTCTTGTACGGAAGAACTTCGCGGTCATAGTAGGTAAACGCCTCGTAGATGAGGGGATCGGAGAGGCGGATCCCGCATCGGCGCTCGACCTCTTCTTGGTAAAACTCAAGATTGGTGCGGTTGTCCGTGCCGCTGCGGCGATTGGCGTTGAGGTCGACCAGGATGGTGCCGAGGCGTGCCATCGTGCCACCGCGGCTGCGGCGCCCGATATCCGCGAGCATCGAAGAGACATCCTTAAAATAGCGAAGGATGAACGCGTTGAGGTTGATGCTAAGAAGCGTTTCGTCCATATCGAAAACGACTGCTTTGAGCACGCGGGCACCTTTCTCGTAAATTTGATCTAGAGTCGTTGGCTCCGGATACTTTACCCCAAAGCCAATTGCCTGGCTGGTTATCGTCAAGTTGCGGAGACGTGTGTTCATAAGATTACGAAAAAGTCTCCACACGAGTAAAAAATCGCAGTTCACGCTTGAAATCGAACTCATTTCCCCGTAACCTATACGAACGTGATTGCATAAGCGTCACATTAGTATCTGTCGGCTCCCGAGTGTTCCTAAACGTTGTGTGCTTGTCGCACCCTTCTGTAGGTCCTAGCAATCGGGGCCCCGTAGTTCGAAAGGGGTCCACCTTTGAGTGAGATTCAGAACTCGTCCATTTTCTCTCTTGACGATGTCAATGAGGAGGAGATGAACAACCTCATCGACGGTACGATTACCGACTTTGATGAGGGCGATCTCGTTAACGGCACTGTCGTTAAGATCGAGCATGACGAGGTGCTCGTTGACATCGGATTCAAGTCCGAGGGCGTTATCCCGGTCCGCGAGCTGTCCATCCGCAAGGACGCTAACCCTGCAGACATCGTTGCACTCGGTGATCCCATCGAGGCTCTGGTTCTCCAGAAGGAGGACAAGGACGGTCGTCTGGTTCTGTCCAAGAAGCGTGCCGAGTACGAGCGTGCTTGGAACCGCATCGAGGAGAAGTTCAACTCTGGCGAGAACGTCGAAGGCGAGGTTATCGAGGTTGTCAAGGGCGGCCTGATCCTCGACATCGGCCTGCGTGGCTTCCTGCCTGCTTCTCTCGTCGACCTCCGTCGTGTCAAGGACCTCACCTCCTACATGGGCACCCGCATCGAGGCTCGCGTCATCGAGATGGACCGCAACCGCAACAACGTCGTCCTCTCCCGTCGCGTCGTGCTCGAGGAGTCCCGTAAGGCCGAGCGCTCCGAGATCCTGTCCAAGCTCAAGTCTGGCATGCGTCTCCAGGGCACCGTTTCCTCCATCGTCGACTTCGGCGCCTTCGTTGACCTCGGCGGTATCGACGGCCTCATCCACATCTCCGAGCTTTCCTGGAACCACGTCAACCATCCTTCCGAGGTTGTCAAGGTCGGCCAGGAGGTCGAAGTCGAGGTTCTCGACGTCGACCTCAACCGCGAGCGCATCTCCCTGGGTCTCAAGCAGACCACCGAGGATCCGTGGCGCGCACTGGTCAAGAAGTACCCCGTCGGCGCTATCGTCGAGGGCACTGTGACCAAGCTTGTCCCGTTCGGCGCTTTCGTCGACCTGGGCGAGGGCATCGAGGGCCTGGTGCACATCTCCGAGATGGCCAACAAGCACGTCGACCAGCCTTCTCAGGTCACCCACGTGGGCGACAAGGTTCAGGTCAAGGTCATGGAGATCGACCTCGACCGTCGTCGTATCTCCCTGTCCATGAAGTCTGCTGCTGAGACTCTGGGCGTCGAGATCGAGGTTACCCCGCTGCCTTCCGAGAAGAAGGACGAGGAGACCGACGCCGAGTAAATCGGTTTGACGATCACTTGTTTTAAGGGATCCGTCCGCAATGGACGGGTCCCTTTTTGCATTTGCTGCTGAGGCGCGCGATGCTGCCCATGCTGTCTGCAGGCTATTTGGTTGTCGGTGCATGAAAAATGCCGACATCCCGCCTCGGGGAGGAGGCGGGAACACACCGAGTAGACGGAGGGGTGCGGAGCGCGGTCGCGTCTCGACTGACGACGTTGCCCATCGACAGGACCATTGTAACGCATGGCGGTTCTTGGTTTATCGTGTCGAGCGTTTGCGTTGTGCCATTGCCTGCGGCAACGGTGTGTTACACTCTTGCACTGCTGAGTGGGCCAGACGGTCGCGCGATGTGCTGCTTGCAGTACGCGTGAGGAAAGTCCGGGCTCCAGAGGGCGGGATGCCGGCTAACGGCCGGGCGGAGTGATCCGACGGAAAGCGCCGCAGAAAAGAAGACTCCCACCTGCGCCGCAAGGCGTAAAGGGAAAAGCTGAAACGGTGGTGTAAGAGACCACCAGCGTCGTGGCAACACGGCGGCTTGGCAAGCCCCATCCGGAGCAAGCGCGAATAGGAACGCTATGGGCCGGCCCGGTCCGCGTTCGGGTAGCGTGCGCGGAGCTGCACGGTAACGTGCAGACAAGATAAATGACCGTTCACGACAGAACCCGGCTTATAGGCCCACTCAGCAACTATGTTGACGCTGCGACGGCATCAGCTGGCCGATTTGGCGCTCATTCGTCGGTCGCCGCCATAAGGCGTGCTCCCTCCTCTTTCGGGCCAAATCGACTCAGCTGACGCCGTCTCGCTGTTTTTGCCTGGTCATCGGCAGCCTCATTTCTGTTGCAATCTCGTCTTTCAAGGCACCTTGCTCGCGCTGACGGGTTCTCGCTGTTGGTGACGGCATCATTGGTGTTTCCGTTCTTGTTGGCGAGGGCAACGGTACGGCCTTTGCCGTATTATTGAGGCTGTTTGTTGCTTTGCTTGTTGTTGAGGGGCTTTGTTGGACAGCTATTTTACTCTGCAATCGAATATTGAGGCTTCGGGCGAGTTTGTGGACCGCAAGAGCCGGTTTATTGCCCAGCTGGTCCATATTGAGTCCGAGGATGAGGCGAATGCCTTTATCGAGATGGTTCGCAAACGTCATTACGACGCTCGACATAATGTGCCCGCGTGGATTTTGGTCGATGGACGCGAGCGCCAGAGCGATGACGGTGAGCCGAGCCGCACGAGCGGTATGCCGACGCTCGAGGTGCTGCGCGGCGCGGGGCTCAAAAATGTTTGCTGCGTGGTGACGCGCTATTTTGGCGGCACGCTGTTGGGTCCTGGTGGCTTGGTGCGCGCCTATACCGCGGCGACGCAGGCGGCGGTGGCCTCGGCTCAGGAGTCCGGGCAGATCGTCGAGATGACGAGTGTCGTGCCGGTTGTCGTGCATGTGGCCTATCCGCAGTATGAGCAGGTGCTTCGCTTGGCCCAGGATTCGGGTGCCAAGGTTTCGGATACCGATTACGCGGATACCGTGACACTTCACTTGGTGTTTAAGGCAGGGGAGCAGGAGTCGTTTTGCGCCAAGATGCGCGAGCTTATGGCGGGGCGCGAGGAGATTGAGGTCGGCGCTCCCGAATTTGCCGAGTTCTAACGGCGACGGCCGGCGTGCTTTTGGATGGATCCCAAGCGCGCCGGCCGTCGTTTTCTGTTGCTGCCGTTTACTCGGCAAGCTGCTTTAGCATATCGCAGGCGATCTCGACGGCATCGTCGATGCAGCCGGGGCAGCTGCGGAGCGGACCCTTATCCGATCCAATGCCCTTGAGCGTGCCGCAGACGGTCGTCGTGTTCTTCTCGCCAAAACGCTTGGCGATTTCGCGCGACAGTTTGTAGGTCTGACCCTTGGTCTTGGGGTTTTCCATGCCGTCGCTCATCACGAAGCCCATGATGGCCACGGCGCCCGAGATGGCGCCGCAGGTTTCGGTCATGCCGCCCATGCCGGCGCCAAAGCCCTCGGTGAGGGTAAAGGCGACCTGGGGGTCGAGCCCGACGGCGGGCGCGAGCGTGCAGGCGACGGCCTGGGCGCAGTTAAAGCCACGGGCGTGGTATTCGGCAGCCTGAGCCTGACAGGCGGTGATGTCGAGCTGGGCCGTATCGATTTGCTTCATCGTTGTCTCCTTGGTCACGGTGTACCCGCCTATGGTACCCGTGACGGTGCGTGTAATCATCGAGAGCTTCATGTATGCCTCGTTTTTATCTATCGAGCAAATGCCCAAGGCTTGAGATAAATACCCCTGATCAATTTGTCCAATAACCTACCTTGGGGATGGGTTGAGAGGGGTGCCGGGTAGCGGTATCGTGAACCGAATAAAACTAAAACCCAGGCAAGGGAGCTAGATATGAGCGAGCAGACCATCGGTACTACATGTGTTCAGGGCGGCTATCACCCGGGAGATGCCGAGCCGCGCCAGGTGCCCATCTACCAGTCCACCACGTGGAAGTACGACACGTCCGAGCACATGGGCAAGCTGTTTGACCTAGAGGAGTCGGGCTACTTCTACAGCCGCCTGCAGAACCCCACGTGCGATTTGGTTGCCGCCAAGATCTGTGAGATGGAGGGAGGCGCCGCCGCGATGCTTACGAGCTCGGGCATGGCTGCGAACTTCCTCGCGATCTTTAACGTGGCCGGTGCCGGCGATCACGTGGTCGCGAGCTCTGCCATTTACGGCGGTACGTATAACCTGCTCGCCCACACCATGGGCCGCATGGGCGTGACCTGCACGTTCGTTGCCCCCGACTGCACCGATGAGGAGCTCGAGGCAGCCTTTGAGCCCAATACCAAGCTCGTCTTTGGCGAGACGATTGCCAACCCCGCCCTTGCCGTGCTCGATATTGAGCGCTTTGCCAAGGCCGCACATGACCACGGCGTGCCGCTGATGGTCGACAACACCTTCCCGACGCCTGTGATGTGCCGTCCCTTTGAGTGGGGTGCCGACATCGTTACGCACTCCACCACCAAGTACATGGATGGACATGCTGCCTACCTGGGCGGCGTGATCGTTGACCACGGCCAGTTTGACTGGATGGCTCATGCGGACAAGTTCCCGGGTCTTACCACGCCCGATGAGAGCTACCACGGCGTGACCTATGCCGAGAAGTTTGGTCGCGAGGGTGCCTTCATTACCAAGGCAACCGCTCAGCTCATGCGCGATCTTGGTCCTATGCAGAATCCGCAGGCGGCCTTCTTCCTGAACAGCTCGCTCGAGAGCCTGCATGTGCGCATGCCGCGTCATTGCGAGAACGGCCTGGCCGTTGCCAAGTTCCTGCAGAGCCATCCCAAGGTGCGCTTCGTGAGCTATCCGGGCCTGGAGGGCGATAAGTACTATGACATCGCTCAGAAGTACATGCCCAACGGTACCTGCGGCGTTGTGAGCTTTGGCTTTAACGGTGGTCGCGCGGCGGCCGAGACCTTTATGAAGAGCCTCAAGCTCGCCCAGATCGCCACGCACGTTGCCGACGCCCGCACTTGCTGCCTGCATCCTGCTAACGCTACGCATCGCCAGATGAACGACGAGGAACTCATCGCCTGCGGTATCTCCGCCGACATGGTGCGCCTGTCGTGCGGCCTCGAGGACACGGCCGATCTGATTGCCGACCTTGAGCAGGCACTCGAGCAGTGCTAGGCTAGCGTTCGCATAAGGCGCCGATGCTGGCAGAAAGCTTCGGCGACCTTTAGTTCCGATTCCGTAGGCGGGACCCCAATCGCGACTGTTTACAGGCGATTGGGGCCCCGTTTTTGCGTTGGGCCACTCGAAAGGATGGATATGGAGAAAACCGCAGAGCAGTTGCGCCGCGAGCATATTGCCCTAGAGGGCGACACCCATGGCAAGAACAAGTGGGCGATTCTGTTTACCGTGCTCATCATGACGTTTATGGTGTGTCTGGATTCGACCGTCGTGACCGTGGCGCTGCCCGTGATGCAAAAGGAGCTGGGCGTGGGCCTCGATCGCATTCAGCTGGTAAGCTCGGTGTATCTGCTTGCGACTTGCGTGGCTATGTTGCCGTTTGGCCGTCTGGGCGACGTGCGCGGCAAGGTGAACGTGTTCCAGTTGGGCGTCATCGTCTTTTCGGTCGGTTCGCTGCTGTGCGGCCTTTCGGCCTCGCTCGAGGTTCTTATCCTGGCACGCATTGTTCAGGGCGTCGGTTGCGCGGCGGCCATGGCTAACAACATGGGTATCATCACCGAGTCGTTTCCGGCGCGCGAACGAGGCCGTGCCATGGGTATTCTTGCGACCTTTGTGGCCCTCGGCATGATGTGTGGCCCCGTGCTCGGCGGCATGCTGGTGGCAAGTTTTCCCTGGGAGAGCATCTTCCTCATCAACCTGCCCATCGGCGTCATCTCGTTTATCGTGGGGCTCTACACGCTGCCGCATGTTAAGCCGGAGGCCGGCGAGCGCCCCATGTCCCTGATCGAGGCCGCTCGTCGCTGCTTTGCAAATTCGGCCTTCACCATCAACCTTGCCTGCATGCTCATCGTGTTCGTTGGTATTGGCGCATCTGAGTTTATCCTGCCGTTCTATTTTCAGGACGCCCATGGCTTTGGTTCCGACATTTCCGGATTTCTCTTTTTGGCGCTGCCGATGGTGAATGCCTTTATCGGACCGCTTTCGGGTACGGTTTCGGACCGTGTTGGCTGCGAGGGCCCCACGGCGGTCGGCCTGGGCGTGTACGTGTGCGGTCTCTTTGCGGTAAGCACGCTCGACGAGCACTCTTCTATTCCTGTGATCGTGTGCTGCGTTGCGTTTATGTCGTGTGGCACGTCGATTTTCCAGAGCCCCAACAACTCGCTGTATATGGGCTCAGCTCCGCGCGAAGCGCTCGGCTTTGCGGGCAGCCTGGGCAGCCTGGCGCGCTACGCCGGCATGGCACTCGGCATTACGGCGGCGTCGCATATCCTGTATGGGCAGATGAGCGTGGCGATGGGCGAGGCCGTGACCAGTTTTGTTGCAGGCCGTCCGGATGTATTCCTATTCGGCTTTCGCTCGGTGTTCTACGTACTTATGGCTGTGGCCGCTGTGGGCTTTGCGCTTGCCATGGTGCGTTTGGTGACGATGCGCGCCCGCCATTAGCGTGTTGGGAGGCTGTCTGCCACGATTCGCGCCGTCCCAAAAAGACTGGTTTGTGGTGCGATGCGGCTTGTGGGGCGGGCGGGGGTCGGTCCGTGGTAGACTATCGAACAACGTTTATTAATCGCGCGGTATCGTTGCCGCGAGAAGGGGTTGCGCCATGCAGGAGCTTGAGGATCGTATTCGCCATGACGGCATCGTAAAGGCCGGTAACGTCCTTAAGGTTGATGCCTTCCTCAACCACCAGTGCGACGTTGAGTTGTTCGACCACATGGGCGCCGAGTGGGCCCGTCTGTTCAAGGATGTCGAGATCAACAAGATCCTGACGATCGAGGCTTCGGGCATTGGCATGGCTTGCATCGCGGCCCAGCATTTTGGCGGCGTGCCGGTTGTCTTTGCCAAGAAGGCGCAGTCCATCAACCTCGACGGCGAGCAGTATGCCACGACCATCTACTCCTTTACCAAGCAGAAGGAGTATCCGGTCATCGTTGGCAAGCGTTTCCTGTCCGAGGGCGACAAGGTCCTGATCATCGACGACTTCTTGGCCAACGGCTGCGCGCTCGAGGGCCTTATCAAAATCTGCGAGGCTGCGGGCGCCGAGGTTGCCGGCATTGGCATCGCCGTTGAGAAGGGCTTCCAGGGCGGTGGCGATAAGCTCCGCGAGCGCGGCTTCCGTGTTGAGAGCCTGGCCCGTATCGCCGATATGGACTGCGATACCGGCGAGATCACCTTCGCCTAAGCGCGCAACACAAGCGATTGGTATGCGATGTGACAAAGGGACTTTCCCTTTGTCACATTTTTTGTATGAGGGGAGGTGTTGATATGGATGAGAACAAGATGGGATGGCGCGAGTATGCACGCTATGCCGAGATGTCGGTCGAGGAGTTGGCGCGCGATTGCGAGGTGCAGGTGTTTCGCGCGACAGGTCCGGGCGGACAGGGCGTGAACACGACGGACTCTGCGGTGCGCATGAAACATGGGCCCACGGGGATTGTCGTGACGGCGCGCGAGAGCCGTAGCCAGTTTCAGAATCGCAGCTGCTGTTTGCGTAAGCTGAGGGCAGAGCTTGAGCGTCGTGGCCGTCCGCCGCGCCGACGCGTAAAGACCAAGGTGCCTCAGCGCTCTCGCCAGCGCAGGCTCAATGACAAGCACTTCAACGCCATTAAAAAGGCCAACCGTCGCAAGCCGGGCAGCGACGAATAGCTTCCTCATAAGTTGCGGTGAAATAGGGATTGTTTTGCGGCTTTAGCTGTATAAACAGTCCCTATTTCACCGCAACTTAGGTGGGGTTAGCGGGTGGGGTGCCAGACGTGGAGGGCGCCGCTGAGGACGTCGACCTCGATGCGCGAGGCGACAACGGGCTCGCCGTCGGCCTGAATGGGGTAGTCGGGCTCCTCAAAGGTAAGCTCGGCATGGCGGCAACGGCGCATGCGAACCGGTGGCAGCTTGGTGTGGTGGCCGTCTTTGGCCGAAAGGAACATGGGCAGGGCAACCGCGCGAGGGACGGGGCCGCAGGCGTAGCAGACGTCGAGTGTGCCGTCACAGGGGTCGGCATCGGGGCAGATGCGATAGCCCGAGCCATACGTAGGACCCAGCTGAATCGCCATGATGATCGCCCTCACGCGTTCGGCGGGCGCCCCGTCAAAGCTGACTGACATGGGGTAGTTGCGATAGCGTAGGCCAAACTGCTCAAGTCCCGAGAGAGTGTAGAGCGGCGCGCCCGTCAAGCCCGTCTTTTTGCGCAGCTCGGTGGTGCCAAGGCCGATGGCGGCATCGATGCCGACCGAAAGCGTCTGGTCGTAGTACTCAACGGAAGCCTCGCCGCTACCGCTTGCGGGGTTCCATGAGCGAATCTGCCCGATATCCTGACGCTGCAGCTCACAGGTGAGCAGCGCGCCAAAATCCTTGCCGGAGAAATCATCGATACCGAGCGTTTGGGCAAAATCGTTGCCGGAGCCCACGGGCAGGACGGCAAGGGCGGGCCGGACCGCCTCATCCTGCGTCATAAGCCCGTTGACGACCTCGTGGATCACGCCATCGCCGCCGAGTGCGATAACGGTGCGATAGCCCGTTGCCTGGGCGGCCAGTTCCTTGGCGTGTCCCATGCGCTCGGTTAGCACAAGGTCAAACTGGGATGCGCGCGCGGTCATATCCAAAAAGCGTTGCAGGCGCTCGGCAACCTCGTGCGCGGCGCCCGACTGGGCGGCTGGGTTGGCGATGATGAGCGTGCGACCAAAATCAGTTGCGTGCATGGGGCGACTCCCGGCGTGTGGCATGACAGTGCGGTCGCGCTCAGGTCGAATTGCCCCCGATTGTGGCTGCACGGCGATTATTACATCTACTCTATCAGGTCGTTGTGGCGCTCGATAGCATCCGCTACCGTACCGCCCTCATCCACAATAAGCGAACGGCGCTTGGGTGAGATGATGCGTTGGGCGGGGTACACGCCGCGGTGTCCGCCGGTTAGGTAGCTGATAAAGGCCACGATGACAAAGAACCCGGCGGCCGTGCCGTGGAACAGGTCGATGGCCATCATGCAGGTGGTGATGGGTACGTTGAGGCCGGCGCAGAACACGCCGAGCATGCCGAGAGCCGCCAGAAAACTGGGGTCGAGCCCGGTAAGGCAACCGATCCAGCCACCGAGAGCCGCACCGATGCCAAACAGGGGCGTGACCTCGCCGCCTTGGAAGCCGGCGCCCAGGGTGAGCGCCGTGACGACCAGCTTGATGGCTGCGTCCGCCAGGGTGGTGTTGCCGGCAAATCCGGCGCCGGAAAGCCATGTGGAAAGCCCGGCATACTTCCAGGCGTCGAGCATCGCGTAGGCCACGAGCACCACGAGTGCGCCTATAAGTGCGCGAACGAGGTAATTGGTGATAAAGCGACCGTACAGGCTCTTGACGGTTCGAACCGACCACGCAAAGAGGCGTGCCGTCAGACCGAAGATGATGGCGCTGATAACAACGATGACAACCGTCCGTGGTGTCATGTTGGGAACGCTGGCGATAACATTCGCCTCGTACTCGGTACCCAGGGCGAGTGATGTAAAGTAGCCGGTAAACGAGGCGACCAGGCAGTAGATGCCCGCGGTGTAGTCGATCTTGCCGATAAAGCACATCTCCATGCCAAAGAAAGCTCCGGCAAGGGGCGAACCGAATACGGCGCCAAAGGCCGACGAGATGCCGGCGAGCATGAGGTCGTGGTGGTCATGCTTTTTAAGGTGGGCGAGGCTCGAGATGTTGCTGGCGATGGTGCCGCCAATCTGAACCGCGGCTCCCTCGCGACCGGCCGATCCACCCGTTAGGTGCGTGAGCGTGGAGCAGACGAAGGTGAGGACGGCCATGCGCATATGGATGAGGCGTGTGCCCAGAGCGGAGTCGATGACCAGGTTGTTACCGCGTTTGGCGGCAAGACCGTGGTTTTTGTACACCCATGCGGTGGCAACGCCCACAACGGGAAGCAGTGCGTAAATCCACGCATGGTGCTCGCGATAGTCGGTGGCGATATTCAGCGAGGCCAAAAACGCCCAAGCGGCAACGCCCATGGCGAGCGAGACAATGACGGCGAGCGCGAGCAACTTGGCGCTCGCGAGTAGGTTGCGGGCGTTGCGGCGCGTGTCGGCAGCCAGGAGATGCTCGGAGCGGGTAAGTTGATGCCTGCCTGCCGTGATGACGTCGTTCAGGGAGAAAAAGCCGCCGTCGTCGAGCGGCTGGGAATGATCCTGCGTTTCGTTTGCGCTTTCGGTTTTGTCGTTATGAGCCATACGTTCCTCTTTTAGGTTGCAACGCAAGCATTATAAAACGCGGTAAACGCGACGAGCCGGTGGGTTGGTTTCCATTCTGTTTCGCGGCCTGCAACCGACAGGTGTATTTGCGGGTACAGGCCGAGTCGCGGTCGTGCGTCGGGGGATTATACTGAGACAAGCATAAAGAATCGGCGCCCCTGTTGTGCGCCGTGGCATTAAGAGGTGCATATGGCAGAGAAGCTCATTCCGTTGGAGGACGCGCAGTCGATTGTCCTGTCGCACGTTGCTCCGACCGATCTCGTCGAGATTCCCGTGTGGCAGGCGGCTGGTTTTCCCTTGGCCGAGGACGCGGTGGCCGATATCGACATCTCGCCGTTTGCCAACAGCGCTATGGACGGATATGCCGTGAGCTCGGCGGACTTGGCGCAGGCATCTGGCGAGGCGCCGGTGACGCTCGACGTTATCGGACACGAGGCCGCGGGCCATGTGTTTGAGGGCGCAATCGGCGCGGGCGAGACGGTCCGCATCATGACGGGCGCGCCGGTACCCGAGGGTGCCGATGCCGTGGTGAAGTACGAGATCGTCGATGTGCTCGACGGTGACGGCAACGAGGGCTCGCGTGTGGGGTTCTCGGCGCCGGCCAAGGTGGGGGAGAACGTTCGCTCTGCCGCCGAGGAGGCCCATGCCGGCGACGTCGTGATGCGTGCTGGCGAGGTTGTGGCTCCGGCGGGCGCCGGCTTGCTGGCAAGTGCCGGATACGCGAGCGTGAAGGTGCACGCTGCCCCACGTGTGGGCATCATCTCGCTGGGCACGGAACTGGTCGCACCGAGCAAGGTACCGGCGCGCGGTCAGATTCGCGATTCCAACTCCTCGGCGCTGATGGCTGAGGCACTCGATGCCGGTGCCGAGCCCGTGTTCTACGGCATTGCGCCCGATGATGAGCAGGCGATTGCCGAGCTTGTGCATCGCGCCGTGCAGGAGTGCGATTTTGTCATTACGAGCGGTGGCGCCTCGGCGGGTGATTACGATTTCGTGACGGCGCTCGTCCGGCGCGAGGGCGAGGTGCTGTTTGACCGCATCTCGATGCGTCCGGGCAAGGCCATCACGTTTGGCTTGCTCGGGGGTAAGCCCTACCTGGGACTTTCAGGCAATCCGGCCGCGGCGTATGTGGGCTTTGAGATGCTCGCCCGCCCGGCGATTCGCAAGATGCGCGGCTTTGCCGAGGGTGCGCGTCCCGTGCAGCAGGCGACGCTCACACACGACGTGAAAAAGCGACAGCATCGCCGCTTCTTCGATCGCGCGACGGTTTTGCGCGACCCCGAGACCGGTGAGCTGTTGGTGACCGAGGCCAAGACGCAGAATTCGGCGCTGCTCGGCACGATGCAGCGGGCCAACTGCCTGCTGCGCATTAACGAGGGTCCGTGCGACCTTGCGGCGAGCGATGTCGTGGACGTTGTTCGCGTCGACCTGCCCGAGGGAACGGTGTTGTAGGAGGAAGACTGTGGAGTTGAAGATTTCGATCGTGACGTGCTCGGATACGCGTGATCTTGCCCAGGACGAGGCTGGAGCCTCACTCGAGGAGCTTATCGAGGCGCAGGGCTGGACGGTCTCCTCACACGTGGTCGTACGCGACGACGTCAGCGAGATCGGTGATGCCATCGCGGAAGCCGCCGATGAGTGCCACGCCAATGTCGTGCTCACCTGCGGCGGCACGGGTCTTTCGATGCGCGACGTGACACCCGAGGCGACGCGTGCCGTCTGTGACCGCGATGTGCCGGGTATTGCAGAGGCAATCCGTGCGTACTCGATGACCAAGACGCGCCGCGCCATGCTCTCGCGCGCCGTGTGCATGCAACGAGGTCATACACTTGTCGTAAACTTTCCCGGTTCTACGAAGGCCGCCCGCGAAAGCTGGGAGGCCATAGCGGACCAGCTGGAGCATGCGGCTCAGATGACAGCGGGCGGCGGACATACCAACTAAGTGGTTTACCTGGGGCGGGGCGACCTGAACGGCTGCTCCGCCTTTGTTTTCCGCCGAAGTGACGCCAAGGTGTATGGCAACTCGAAACTATATTCTCTGGCGAGAATAATTTCTCACTATCATTATTCTCGCAGAAGTATAATCTGATTGCAGATTAAAGCCCGCGGTGGGGTGCCCGGGCACAAGGTCCGAAAGGGTTGAACATGTTCGATATGGTTTCACGCCGCGGTTTTGTCTCGCTTTCTGCTGCCGCTGCCGCCGGCCTTGGCCTTGCTGGCTGCTCGGGCAACAAGACGTCCGAGCCCGCTGGTTCCGATGCCGGCTCCGCCAAGTCTTCCTCTAAGAAGAAGGCTGTCAAGCTGCAGGTCTTTGCCGCCAACTCGCTCGAGAAGGCCCTGCCCGAGGTCCAGGAGCTCTACACCGACCAGACCGGCACCACCTTTGCCGACACGCAGTTTAAGGCCTCCGGCGACCTCGTCGAGCAGATGCGTGCCGGCGCCACGGTCGACGTGCTCATCACCGCTTCCAAGGGCACCATGGATAACGCTGAGACCGCCGAGCTCGTCGCCGCCGACACCCGTGAGGATATGTTCGTCAACGACCTCGTGATCATTCGCGCCGAGGGCTCCGACACCATGGTCGAGGCCATCGCCGACGTCGCGAATCTGGACGGCAAGATCGCCATCGGCGACGCCAAGACCGTTCCCGCCGGCAAGTACGCCAACCAGGCCCTGGCCTCCGTGGGCCTCTACACCGGCACCGAGGGCGACGACGGCGAGTATGCTCCCGAGATCGCCGACAAGGTCGCTCTGGCCGACAAAGTTGGTACCGCCGCCGCCTATGTGTCCACAGGCGACTGCGTGGCCGGTTTTGTCTACAGCTCCGATATCTTCCGCTACGACGGCATCGAGGAGGCCTTCGTGTGTCCTGAGGATTCGCACAAGCCCATCGTGTACCCGGGTGCTGTCGCCGATGGCTCCGAGCACGCCGGCGAGGCCAAGGCGTTTATCGACTTCTGCCTGTCTAACAAGAAGGCTCAGAAGATTTGGGCCAAGTACGGCTTTGAGCTTTCCGCGTAGTGCGGCTTGGCGCGATAATTCTATCGTTTTGTGTTTTACTCCGTCCTTGTATTCGCTTGGAGCTTTTCGTGCTTAATAGATTCCGCATGCTTGTCGCCTGTGCTTTGACCTTCGCGTTTTGCTGGGTGCCGGGATTTGCGTTTGCTGGGGACGCTGAGGACGGGGCCCAGGTTGCTGCGACCGCTCATGGGCTTTCCTATGGGATCGAGGGTTTTGAGCGATTGGCCAAGGGGACCGCTCGTGCCATGGAGGGCCAGCCTGAGGGCTACCGGTTTCCCGTTGACGAGGACGTGGACCTTGTAGTGGCGCCTGCTGCCGACCGCGTTGTTGTGTGGATATCGCCCAAAGCGGTCGAGAAGTATGGATTGGATCCGCAGGACAACGAGTGCGTATCGGGTCTCAAGACCCTCGTCTGTGAGCTCGACAGCGCAAACTGCATGGGAGGTGCGCGGCTAGGGGACGTGGATCTTCCTTGGTATGTCACGGCGGAAACAACGTTTGACGCCGGCGGGTATACCTATGGCTTTGACGAGCGCGGTGCGGATGGGGACCGCTATGTGGTGATTGCATCAGCCTCGGGTGATGCCAAGGGCGGCGCGCGTTGGCTTGATAGCGCTCAAATGGTAGAAGCGTCGTCTGTCGTGTTGCGGGATGAGCAGGGGCCCTTGACCTCTCTGGCCTCCTTATTGGGCTGCATCGACTACCGACCGTTTTGGGTGTCCATTAAAACGAGCGGCCTTGCCCTGCTGATCTCCTTTGCGCTGGGCCTGTTCGCCGCGTGGAAGACTATGGGTACTTCGAGTCGCATCAAGGGCCTGCTCGATTCGGTCTTTACGATTCCTATGGTGCTGCCGCCCACGGTCTGCGGCTTTCTGCTGCTTATGCTATTTGGTCGATCGACCGGGGTCGGTCGGTGGCTCATCGCGCACGGCATCTCGATCGTCTTTACCTGGCCTGCGGCGGTGATATCTGCCGTCGTTGTGTCGTTTCCCCTGGTCTACCGCACGGCGCTCGGAGCCTTTGAGAGCCTCGACACGCAGATGCTCGATGCGGCGCGCACGCTGGGCTGGTCCGAGCGTCGCATCTTTACCAAGCTTATGATGCCGCTTGGCTGGCCCTCGATTGCCGCCGGCACGGTGCTCGCCTTTGCCCGCGCGATGGGCGAGTTTGGCTGCACCCTGTTCTTTGCGGGCAACTACGCCGGCATTACCCAGACCATCCCCATCGCCATCTACTTTGAGTGGATGGGCGGCAACACGTCGGTGGCCCTCTTTTGGGTCGTGGTCGTAATTGCGTTCAGCTTCCTGGTCATCCTATTCATCAACATGTACACGGCACATTCGCAAAAGTACCGCGAGCGTGGTCTTTCCCGTGCGGAGCGCAAGCAGGCCAAAGAGCTTGCCGGACAGGGCGATTCGCTCGATCCCGCCGGTGGCGATGCGCTGCGTATCGATCGCGAGGCGCTGGCCGAGCTCATGCGCGATGAGCCCGCTATGCAGGGGGGTCGATAGGCCATGTCACTCGTTCTGGACATAAAAAAGCGCTATCCGGGGTTTATGCTCGATATGCAGCTTGAGGCCGGCGAGGAGCGTGTGGCGCTGCTTGGTGCCTCGGGCTGCGGCAAGAGCTGCACGCTGCGCTGCATTGCCGGTGTTGAGACGCCCGACGAGGGCAAGATCGTCGTCAACGGCGTGACCTTTTTTGACTCGGCGGCGGGCATCAACCTGTCGCCCCAGGAGCGAAAATGCGCCCTGCTGTTCCAAAACTATCAGCTTTTCCCCAACATGACGGTGGCCGATAACGTATGCGCCGGTGTAAAGGATGCGGGCGACGCCGCCGCGCGCAAAAAGCTCGCCGAGCGCTACCTGGGTATCTTTGGACTGGCCGATTTTGCCGACCGCTATCCCGTGCGACTCTCGGGCGGTCAGCAGCAACGTGTGGCGCTTGCGCGCATGGTGGCGGCGCATCCGGGTATCTTTATGTTCGACGAGCCCATGAGCGCACTCGATTCCTATCTTAAGAGCGCCCTCGAGCAGAACATGCTCGACCTGTTCGATGTATGCAACCGCACCGTGCTCTACGTGAGCCACGACATCGACGAAGCGTGCCGCCTGTGCCAGCGCATCTGCGTGATGCACGACGGGCATGTTGAGGAGATCGGCTCCGTCGAGGACGTGGTCCGCCGTCCGCAGACGCTGGCGGCGCTGCGCCTGACGGGCTGCAAGAACACAAGCCGGGCGCGCAAGATCGGCGACGAAGAAGTTGAGGCCCTCGACTGGGGCATGAGCTTTAACGTGGGTCGCGCGGTTCCCGATAATGTGGCGTACCTGGGCATTCGCGCAAGCTACTTCCATGTTGACAATCGCGCGGGGCGGGGTCGCAACAGCTATGATTTGCACGTGGCCCGAGTGAGCGATTCGCGCTTTGAGCGCCTGGTGCTGTTGGACGTGCCGCGTACTGATGCGCCCACGCGTCTGCAGTGGAAGGTCAACAAAGTGGGCGTGCCTGTCGACGAGCTGCCGCAAGCAGGCGAGAACCTGCGCATGCACTTCGATGCGAGTAGGATTCACCTGGTTTGTCGATAGCGCCGGGTAATGCCGTCGGGGATATAAGCCTCGGCGGCTTTGTCTTGCCGTTCGCCGAATGAAGGATGATAAACTCTTATCAATCAAGATAATTATTTATTAAACGACGGTACACGAGGTTGTCGTACGAATGTCAACGGTGTTCGCATGGTCGACGACCGTTGATATAGTTGACCTCAACTTGTAGAGGAGGGTGCGCACATGCCGCAGACGACATACATTCGCCGCGTTGCCGCGCGTGCCCTATATATGGCTCGGAGCCGCATATGAGCAGGTATGTTCACGGCTCCGGGAGAGACGACGCACAACTAAATAACCGTCCTCAAGGCAGGTTCCCTAAAATTCCGGGTTTGAGCACGGCCGGACAATCGCCGTCCGTCGTGCATCGATACCGCCGTTATCCGTTTTTGGTTCGAGAGGGGAACCGTCATGGCTGAAGAATTTGATTTCCATCCGATGTGGGAGAGCCTCGGCATGAATCTTGCCGACCACGACATGCTGTTGGGCGCCGTGGGCCAGATGTACGGCGATATGTTCCTGACGCAGAACAATCGCCCCAAGTCCACGTCCTACCTGGACTTTGTGGCCACCAACATCCATAGCGGCCGTATTAAGGAGATGCTCGACAAGAAGGAGGCCGGCGAGGCCACCAAGATCGTCGGTTCGTTCTGCGTGTACGTGCCCGAGGAGATCGTACTTGCCTGTGACGGTATTCCCGTGGGCCTGTGCTCGGGTGCCGATTGGGCAACCGACAAGGTCGAGGAGCACCTGCCGCGCAACACCTGTCCGCTTATCAAGAGCTTTGCCGGCTTTAAGCTGGGCGAGGTCTGCCCCTACATTGAGTCGAGCGACCTGGTGGTGGGCGAGAACACCTGCGATGGCAAGAAGAAGGCCTACGAGTTCTTTGCCACGCAAAAGAACATGTACGTCATGGATATTCCCAACGTGCACGACGAGTCGACGCTCGTGACCTGGAAGGCCGAGGTCAAGAAGCTCGCCGCCAAGATTGAGGAAGAATGCGGCGTCACGATTACGCCTGAGCGTCTGAAGGCCGCCATCCATGCCGTCAATGAGAAGCGTCGCGCCCTGCAGCGCCTTGCTGCCACGCGCGCTGCCGACCCTGCACCCATCAGCGGTCTGGACAGCCTGCTGACCGTTCAGGCCGCCTTTATGGACGACACGCCGCGTCTGACCGGAGCCATTAACGATATGGCGGCTGAGTGCGAGCAGCGCGTTGAGGCCGGCGAGGGCGTGGCGCCCAAGGGGACCAAACGTATCCTGTACACCGGCACGCCCATGGCTGTGCCCAACTGGAAGCTGTTCAATCTCATCGAGAAGGCCGGCGGTGTCGTGGTGGGCGAGGAGTCCTGCACGGGCTCGCGCTACTACAAGGACCTGGTCGACGAGTCCGGCGAGACGGTCGACGAGATGCTCGACGCCATCGCCGAGCGCTACTTTAAGATCAACTGCGCCGTCTTTACGCCCAACGGCCAGCGTATGAAGGACATTGTCCAGATGGCCAAGGACCTGCATGCCGACGGCATCGTCGACGTGGCGCTGCAGTTCTGCACGCTCTACGAGATGGAGTCGTTTGCCGTGGAGAAGGCCGCCGAGGAGGCAGGCATTCCGTTTATGCACATCACGACCGACTACGCCGGTGAGGATGCGGGCCAACTGCAGACGCGCATTGAAGCTTTCTTGGAAACCATTTAGGGGTATCCGTCCCGGCGGCTTCCCCAGGCACCCGATCTTGCCGTTCAAACCATCGTTTGCGTACCAAAGTACGCGGCGCTTCTCTTTCACGGCAACCTCGGGCACCTGGGAAAGCCGTTTCCTTGGTTGGTTAAAAGGTTTGTTAAGGAGTTATATGTCGGAATATATTGAGCAGCCGTTGCCGTCTACGTTTGAGGAGTTCAACGAGCAGCGCAAGGCGGCGTTTATTCGCGTTAAGGATTACAAGCAGGCCGGCAATCGCCTGGTCGGCTTCTTGTGCAGCTATACGCCGCTCGAGATTATCGATGCCGCGGGGGCCGCAAGTGTCGCTCTGTGCGGTACGTCCGATGAGGTGATTCCCGAGGCCGAGAAGGTGCTGCCGGCAAACCTCTGCCCGCTCATCAAGTCGACTTACGGCTTTGCCTACTCGCAAAAGTGCCCGTTTACGTACTTTAGCGACATGATCATCGGCGAGACCACCTGCGACGGCAAGAAGAAGATGTACGAGCTGCTCAACGAGCTCAAACGCACGCACGTTCTGCATCTGCCGCAGGGTCGCGATCGCGCCTACGAGCGTGAAGGCTGGTACGAGGAGTGCCGCCTGCTCAAAGAGGAGCTCGAGGGCTTCTACGGCATCACGATTACCGACGATGACTTGCGCGCTGCCGTCCGACGCCGCAACCGTCTGCGTGCGGCGCAACTCGAGATGTTTGCCCTCCAGGCCAACCAGCCTGCGGCCATGAGCGGCGTCGACCTGATGAGCACCATGTTTGCCGGTACGTTCAGCTTTGATATCGAGGCCTATACGCAGCAGCTGGAGCAAAAGGTCGCCAAGCTGCGCGAGGCCTACGACGCGGGCGAGCGCCCGGTTGCGGCGGACGCCAAGCGCATTCTGATCACCGGTTGCCCGGTGGGCGGCGTGATCAACAAGATCGGTCGCACCATCGAGTCCAACGGCGGTGTGGTCGTGTGTATGGACGACTGCTCGGGAGAGCGCACGGCGGCCATGATGATCGACCCGGAGGCTCCCGACATCCTGCGCGCCATCGCCGACCGCTACCTGGATATCAACTGCTCGGTCATGACGCCTAACGACGGCCGCATGGAGAACACACTGACCATGTGCGAGAAGTACCATGTCGATGGCGTGGTAGAGAGCGTGCTACAGGCCTGCCACACCTTCAACGTTGAGAGCGCGCGCATGCAGGAGGCTGTCGAGGGTGCGGGTATTCCGTATATGAAGATCGAGACCGACTACAGCAACGGTGACATGGGCCAGATCGAGACCCGCATCGCCGCCTTTATCGAGACCCTGTAAGGCGAACGCGGCAAGGGGGCAGCCCCTATGCCATATCGATTTGAAAGGAAATGAAATGGTTGAACCCAATGTTGCAATTGGCGTATCTGAGCTAAGTCCTCGTGCTGTACAACGCGCGGCCGAGGCTAACTTCAAAAAGGGTTATTACTGCTGCGAGTCGCTTGTCTACACCATGAAGCAAATGCTCGAGCTCGATGTGCCCGATTCGGTCGTGGCCATGGCGTCTGGTATGTCGGTGGGCGCAGGCAAGTCCGGCTGCGCGTGCGGCGCTTTCAATGGTGGCATTCTGGCGATTGGAATGTTGTTTGGACGTACGGAGCAGGACGGCCCGACCAATCCAAAATCCGTCAAGTCGATGCAGCTTACGCACGAGCTGCACGATTGGTTCCGCGAGAACAACGGTAAGCATGCCATCTGCTGCCGTATCCTGACAAAGGAATTTGACATGGGCCGCGGCGAGCATAAAGAGCAGTGCATTTACTACACAGGTCTGTGTGCATGGAAGGTCGCCCAGATGGTGTGTCGCGAGTGCGGCATTAAGAATCTGGACGAAGTCGACGAGCCGGCTCCGCGCCGTAAAGTTGCCGATATCGAAATCTAGCAGCAGGTGTCCGGCGAGATGCCGGAGCCTGGCATAAGAAGGACGACGAGGTTAGGAAACCTATCTATATGGATATGATCAAGAAAATCCCTGTTCCGATTTGCGGCGTCGCGTTAGGTTGTGCGGCCCTGGGTAATCTTTTGCAGAGTTATTCCGAGGCGCTGCGCATGGTCTGCGGCGTGGTTTCGGCACTGTTCCTGCTGCTATTCATTATCAAGGTGGTCGCATTCCCCAAGCTGTTTGCCGAGGATATGACGAACCCGATTATGGCAAGTGTTTCGGGCACTTTCTCGATGGCGCTCATGCTGCTTTCGACCTATATCAAAGGGTATCTTGGTGCCGCGGATGTGGCGTTTGTCGTGTGGGTCGTGGCGATTGCGCTTCATGTCGCGCTGATCGTGTTCTTCACGGCCAAGTTTGTGGCAAAGATTAAGCTCCAAACCGTCTTTGCCAGTTATTACATTGTGTACGTTGGCATTGCGGTCGCAGCGGTTACCGCGCCTGTATACGAAGCTACGGCAATTGGCGCCGCCGCATTCTGGTTTGGCCTGGTTAGCTTTGTGGTGCTATTTGTTCTGGTGACGATGAGGTATGTCAAGCTGCCCAATGTTCCAGAGCCCGCCAAACCGCTTATCTGCATTTACGCTGCGCCCATGAGCCTGTGTCTCGCTGGTTACGTGCAATCCGTTATGCCCAAGAACCACGCCTTTTTGTTGGCGATGTTTGCCGTTGCGACGGTCATCTATCTGTTCTCCTTGGTACAGTTGGTCCGCTGCCTCTCGCTTCCGTTTTATCCCAGCTATGCGGCGTTTACCTTCCCCTTTGTGATCAGCGCCATCGCATCCAAAATGACGGCTTCCTGTCTTTTGAACATGGGGGCACCGCTGCCGTGGCTTGCTCCCGTTGCGCTTGTAGAGACGGTGATTGCGGCTATTCTGGTGATCTATACCTGCGTGCGCTATCTCGCTTTTTTGAAGGCCTAACGAATGTGACAAGGGGCGTCCCTGCGTTGCATAAGAAGGAGGATGCCGTGGTTGGCATTGGTATCGACATAGGCTCGACGGCCGCGAAGGCTGCAGTGGTGGAGACGGACGGCGCCATTGCGTGGACCTGCGTCATGCCGACGGGCTATTCGTCGGTCGATGCGGCCGAGCGCCTGCGCGGTGAGCTCGCTGCGGCCGACTATGGCGTGACGGGCGACGATGTTCGCGTGGTCGCGACTGGCTACGGCCGTGTCGCCGTGCCCTATGCGCACAAGGTCGTGACCGAGATCACTTGCCACGGCACCGGTGCCGTGTGCCTGTTTGGCGATCACGGCACCGTAATCGATGTTGGTGGTCAGGACACCAAGGTCATCCAGCTTAAAGGCGGTCGCGTGGCCAAGTTTGCCATGAACGACAAGTGCGCCGCCGGCACGGGGCGCTTTTTGGAGATCATGGCCGACCGCCTAGGCATTTCCCAGCAGCAGATGGCAGACCTCGCCCGCACCGGCGAGCCTACCAAGATTTCCAGCATGTGCACGGTGTTTGCCGAAAGCGAGGTCATCAGCTTGATCGGTCGCGGTGAACCGCGCGAGAACATTGCGCGTGGCGTGATCGACAGCGTGGTCTCGCGCGTGGCGACCATGGCCGGGCAGGCGGCGGGCGCTCCGTACTATCTGACCGGCGGTCTGTGCGAGAACGCCTTCGTGGTGGAGCGGTTGGGCGAGCTACTGGGGTCGCCGGTGACCACCTCGCCCCAGGCCCGCTTTGCAGGTGCCATCGGCGCGGCGATTCGCGCCGCCGCCTTGGCCTAGGGGTGTACCGCGACATGCGCATCCTCAATATCTCGGCACAAAAACCAGATAGCACCGGCAGCGGCACCTACCTTGCCGCGCTCGTGCGCGAACAGATCGAGACGGGGCATCGCGCCGCCGTGCTTTGCGGCGCGGCTCCGGGTGATACCCAAGGCGAGCTGGACCGGCGTGCTGCCGTGTTTGCCGTACCGTTCGAGTCGCCCGAGCTGCCGTTTCCCATCTGCGGTATGTCCGATGTCATGCCCTATCCCTCCACGCGCTATCGTGACCTGACGCCTTCGATGCTCAAGGCATTTGAGCGGGCATTTGCTGCTGCAATCGATCGGGCGGTGGCTGAGTTTCGGCCCGATCTGGTGCTCTGCCATCACCTGTATCTTGTGACCGCATTGGCGCGCGAGTGCGTCCGGGGCGTGCCGGTTGTTGCCGTGTGCCATTCGACCGACCTGCGCCAGCTGCGTTCGCATGCGCTCGAGCGCGATCGCATCGTAAGTGCGGTTCGTCGGCTCGATGCCGTCTTTGCGCTCCACGCTGAGCAGGCTGAGCAGATTGGCCTGGTGTGCGGCGTCGATGCCGATCGCATCCACGTGATTGGGACGGGCTACGACCATCGCGTCTTCTGCCGCGACGCAAGCGTGGCGAGGCGGCCGGGATCGCTTGCGTACGTGGGCAAGATTTGCTTTAAAAAGGGCGTCGAGTCGCTGGTTCGAGCCGTGTCATTGCCGATTGACGATGACGTCCGCCCATCTGGCTTGGTACTTGTGGGCGGTCGCGGGGACGATGCCGAGTACGCGCGTATCGAGCGCTTGGCCGCGGCCTCGGATGTGCCGGTGAAGCTGGCGGGGCGCCTGGATAGCGATGGACTCGTGCATGCCTACTGCAGTTCCGACGTCTTTGTGCTGCCTTCGTTTTATGAGGGTCTGCCGCTCGTGACGATCGAGGCCCTCGCGTGCGGCTGCAAAGTTGTGGCGACCGATTTGCCCGGCGTTCGTCCCTGGATGGAGGCGATGCTTCCCGGTGCTCCCGTGACGTGGGTGGCGTCTCCGCGTATGACGGATGTCGACACGCCCGTGGCGGCCGACCTTCCGTTGTTTGAGCGCGCACTGGCAGATGCTATCGCGCAGGCGCTTGCGGCGCCGCCTTCGACGTTCGAGCCGTCGGCGGTCTCTTGGGAAGCGTGCCTGGGGCGTATACTTAAAGTCGTTGATTTGTTGGAAGGGGGTTCGTATGGCTAAGGACACCATGAGGCTCACATCCATGACGGCCGCGAGCGGTTGAGCCGCTAAGTTGGCTCCCGGAGCCCTCGCCCAGGTCCTGGGCGACTTGCCCAATGTGCATAACGACAATCTGCTCGTGGGGTTCGATACCTCCGACGATGCGAGTGTCTTCCGCGTAGGGGAGAACCTGGGGCTCGTGCAGTCCATCGACTTCTTCCCACCGATGGTCGACGACCCGTTCCTGTTTGGCCAGATTGCCGCGGCAAACTCACTGTCGGACATCTACGCCATGGGCGGGCGGCCGAGCCATGCCATGAACCTGCTGTGCATTCCGAGCTGCCTGGGCGTCGAGGTTGCCGGTCAGATTCTGGCGGGCGGCGCCGACAAGTGCGTTGAGGCCGGCTGCACCATCGCGGGCGGCCACACCATCAACGACGACGAGCCCAAGTACGGCCTGTCCGTGAGCGGCTTTGTCGCGCTCGATCGCATGCTCGCCAATAGCGGTGCGCGCGTGGGCGATGTCCTGCTGCTGACCAAGGCGATCGGCTCGGGCATCATCACCACGGCCATTAAGGGCGAGCTTATCGAGCAGGACGAGGCTGGTCCGATGTTCGACTCGATGCGCACCCTCAACGAGGCCCCGATTCGTTTGGCCGAGGGACTCGAGCTTCACGGCTGCACCGACATTACGGGCTTTGGTCTGATCGGGCATGCGTGCGAGATGGCCGAGGGCTCGGGCGTGCAGATCGAACTTACGTCGGGAGCGGTACCGCTCTTTGACCAGGTGCTCGACATGGCGCGCCTGGGCATTATTCCCGCGGGCTCCTACCGCAACCAGGACTTCTTTGACCCGCGTGCGGCTGCCGACGAGGACCTGGAGCCGGGCATGTTGGATGCGCTGTACGATCCGCAGACCTCGGGCGGCTTGCTTATTGCGGCGCCCGCGGTGGACGTGGATGAGCTTGCGCGTCGTTTGCATGCCGAGGGGCGCGTTGCCGCCGTTGTCGGGCGCGTGTGCGAGGCGGAGCCGGGCGGTCCTGCGGTCCGCGTTGTCCGTTAACGACACGTTTATTGAGCCATGTACCGTTCTAAAACGATTTATTCGAAAGGAAAAGCTATGTCTACCAAAATTGAAGTCAATGCCATGGGCGATGCCTGCCCTCTGCCCGTCGTCAAGACGCTCAAAGCCCTGAAGCAGCTCGATGGCGAGGGCACCGTCGTGACCTCGGTCGATAACGAGACCGCCGTCAAGAACATCTCCAAGATGGCGCAGGAGAAGGGCTGCACGGCCTCGGTCGAGAAGGTTTCTGACGCCGAGTGGCACGTGACCGTGGCGACCTCTGGCGCCGTTGCCGTGGCCGATCCCGAGCAGGATGGCGCTGCCTTCTGTGATGCCAGCGCCGGCAAGGGCAAGCTCGTCATTTCCGTCTACACCGACTGCATGGGCCGTGGCGACGACGAGCTGGGCCACAAGCTCATGAAGGCCTTCATCTTTGCCGTGACGCAGCAGGAGGAGCTGCCCGCGACCATGCTGTTCTACAACGGCGGCGCCAAGCTCACCGTCGAGGGCTCGCCGGTGCTCGATGACCTGAAGGGTCTGGCCGAGCAGGGTGTCGAGATTCTCACCTGTGGCACCTGCCTCGACCACTATGGCATTAAGGACCAGCTTGCAGTAGGCGAGGTCACCAACATGTACGTGATCGTGGAGAAGATGGAGCAGGCCGTGCGCGTCGTGCGCCCGTAGCGTATTGGTTGGAGTTGCCATGAGGGAGAAGCGCCCGGCGCTTGTCATCACGTTTCCCACCACGGCGGCCGCCATGGGGTGCGAGACCCTGTGCATTGAGCGCGGTCTTCCCGGGCGAACGATTCCCGTGCCCGGGGAGGTCGCTGCCGGCTGCGGTCTGGCGTGGAAGGCGTTGCCTGCCGATGAGGAGCTGCTGCGCAGCGAGCTTACCGCGGCGGGCGTTCCCACCGAGGGCTATACCGTGATTGATATGTGGGAGGTCGTGCGATGATCTACCTGGATAACGCAGCGACGACCATGCACAAGCCGCAGACGGTCATCGATGCCGTGACGCAGGCGATGTGCTCGCTCGGCAATGCCGGGCGCGGCGCCACGTCGGGTGCGCTCGACGCGGCGCGTACCATCCACGGCTGCCGTGCCAAGCTCGCGCGCCTTTTGGGTTGCCCGAGGGCGGACCATGTGTGCTTTACGCCCAACTCCACGGCGGCGCTCAACACCGCCATCAACGGGGTGGTGCGCCCCGGCGACCATGTGGTCACAACGGTGCTCGAGCACAACTCCGTACTGCGTCCGCTCAACCGCCTGGCAGCGGAACGGGGTGTGACCGTTGAGCATGCGGGCTGTGACGTTAACGGTGTGCTCGACTACGACGAACTCGAGCGGCTTGTCACGCCGGGTACGCGCGCCGTGGTGGTGACGCATGCCTCCAACGTGACCGGCAACGCGGTCGACGTTTCGCGTGTGGCTGCCATCGCGCATGCGGCCGGCGCGCTGGCGATCGTCGACGCCTCGCAGTCTGTCGGCACGGTGCATATCGATATGCAGGCCATGGGGCTCGACGTGGTGTGCTTTACCGGCCACAAGGGGCTCATGGGTCCGCAGGGGACCGGCGGCCTGGCCGTAGCAGAGGGCATAGACGTGGCGCCGTGGGCCATGGGCGGCACGGGCGTGCACAGTTTCGATGCGTTGCAGCCGCTTGAGTGGCCCACGCGCCTTGAGGCGGGCACGCTCAACGGCCACGGTATCGCCGGCCTTTCCGCTGGTCTCGACTTTATCGAGGCCCAGGGTGGGGTCGAGGCGATTGCTGCCCACGAGCGTGCGCTCGCTGATCGCTTCCTTGCCGGTGTGCGCGAGATTCCGGGGATTAAGCTCTATGGTGCCTTTGGCCAACCGACGCGCTCGGCGATCGTCTCGCTCAACGTGGGCGATATCGACTCTGCCGAGATCTCGGATGCACTCATGCAAGGGTGGGGGATTGCGACGCGCCCCGGCGCCCATTGCGCCCCGCTCATGCACCGTGCGCTGGGGACCGAGCGTCAGGGTGTCGTTCGCTTCTCGTTTGGGTATTTCAACACGGACGAGGAAGTCGACACCGCGATTGACGCTTTGCGCGATTTAGCCTGCTAGAGCGTATATACTTGCGGGACGGGTCTTTTGCCCGTCCCGTTTTTGTTTCGACCCGAAAGGTGTGTCTATGGCCTCATCCGCCTCGCGTGGTCTGCGCTCCGACCATGTCGTTACCGTCGGCATCGCCCTGTTCTCGATGCTCTTTGGCGCCGGCAACCTTATCATTCCGCCACTGCTGGCGCTGCAAGCAGGTTCAGCCACGCCGGTCGCCATGCTCGGCTTTCTCATCGCCGCCATAGGCCTGCCCGTCATGGGCTTTATCGCCGTGGCGCTTGCCGGAACGGCGCGCGAGCTTGCCGGCCGCGTGCACCCCAAGTTCGGTGAGTTCTTTGTTGCGGCGGTGTATCTGGCCATCGGCCCGTGCCTGGCCATTCCGCGTACGAGCTCCACGGCCTTCGAGATGCTGGTGCCGCTGCTGCCCGAGGGCGTTTCGCTTGGCACGGCTCGCCTGGTGTTTGCCGTTGGCTTCTTTGTCGTCGCGTTTGCTCTCACGCTGCGCCCGGGTGTCATCACGCGCGTGCTCGGCCGCATTACGGGCCCCGCGCTCATTGTGCTCATCGTGTTGGTCGTGGGTGCCGCCGTGGTCTCGCCACTGGGACCGGCTGCCGCGCCTCAGGCTCCCTACGATGCAGGCGCCGCCGTGCAGGGCTTTTTGACTGGCTATCAGACCATGGACCTGCTCGCGTCGCTCGCCTTCGGCATCATCATCGCCGAGACCATCCACGAGTTGGGCGTTACCGACGATAGGCGCGTGGCCTTCGAGATCTCGCGTTCGGGTGTGATCGCCGGCGTGCTCATGGCCATCATCTACTGCGGCCTGGCGCTTGCCGGAATGCAACTCGGCACGGTTATGCCCGATGCCACCAACGGCGCTGCCATCCTCGCTCGTTCGGCCTCCATGCATTTTGGGCTTGCTGGCACGGTCGTGGTCTTCGCGATCTTTTTCCTCGCCTGCATGAACGTGTGCATCGGTCTTATTAGCTGCTGCTCGCGCTATTTCTGTGAGACGTACGTAGTTGAAGGGGGAGCGGAGGCTTCCGAGGAGGTCATGCGCCGCCCCTTCGCGATCCTTGCCTTTGTGTTCGCGGCGTTTTCGTGCGTGCTCTCCAACGTGGGCCTCGACGTGATTCTTATGTTCTCGGTGCCCATGCTCAACGCCTTGTATCCCGTTGCCATCGTGCTGGTACTGATGGGCCTGGTGCACGGCTTTTGCGACGCTCATCCGCAGGTGTGGGTCTGGGTCGGCGGTGTGGTCGCGGTGCAGAGCGTGATCACCTCGGTCCGCGATGCGTTCTTTGCGGGCGCGTGGCTGCCGTTCGATGCACTGCCGCTTGCGGACATTGGAGCCGCGTGGGCGCCGGTTGCCGTGGTTGCCTTTGTGATCGGTCTGCTCCATAGTCGTTTTGTCGCACATTCGAGGAGCTAAGGCATCAATGCTTGCACAGGCGGGGAGTCTCCCCTATAATTTCCTTCGCTTTGGGACACGCAAGGTTTAGACCTTAGCTGCTCAACACCTTCGGGACGTGGCGCAGTTTGGTAGCGCGCCTGCTTTGGGAGCAGGATGTCGCAGGTTCAAATCCTGTCGTCCCGACCATATCTTGCGGGCGTAGTTCAATGGTAGAACCCCAGCCTTCCAAGCTGATGACGCGGGTTCGATTCCCGTCGCCCGCTCCACAAGATAGCTTAACGGCTCTGATTCCCTGTGGGATCAGAGCCGTTTTCGTAAACGTGCCGGGACCCCACATCCCCTCCTAAGTTGCGGTGAAATAGTTTCTGGATTAGCCGCAAAAGCTGTTATCCAGGAACTATTTCACCGCAACTTATTGAGGCCGAGCGGGCTGGGTCGATGATGGGTTCTATTGTCGAGAAGATGAGGGCAGCCGGTCAGGAGTCTGCGTAGGGTTTTGTGGTTGGTATACCGTAGCCGCGCATCATGGAGCCGAACGCTTTGACATCGTAGGTGTCTGAGAGCTTGAAATGAATGACGTTGTGGCCCATGGCACGCAGGTTCGCGTCGCGCATGAGGGCAGCTCGATAGGTCTTTGCTGCAGTATGTTCCGGATCATTTTGGGCATCGTCCTCGAACTTGCCTAGTCCATGCAATTCAGCCAGCATCCAAGAGCCGTTTGGCATCTGCCAGCCGTAATCTGCCAAATAATAGCCGGCGTTTCCCGGTCGAGTTATTTCAACCTGAAGTTCGGGAGCGGCAACTCCAGCCAGAATCATTGCCGCCCGTGCTTCGGATTCTCCACCGTTATCCGATCGGCCATCCATGTGTTCAAAAACGTCAAATGCGCGCGCGATGCCGTGCAGTCCACGGCAGTTCGCTTGTGCATACGCACGCAATTCTTCACGCTCGACACCGTACTCGCGAGCCAACCCGTCGACATAGCCTAGTGCATATCGAAAAGCGCTCGTTCGGGCGATGTCGACCACCGTGCGATATGGATCCGTTAACGTAAACGGGCCGAGTTGCCATGCGTCGCCCGGCCGCCAGCGTCGGTATTCAACGAATTCGTACGTATCGCGCCTGGTGGAACGCGGCAGCAGCACTTGCACCTTGTCGAGAAGCGAATATGCAGAACCGATGCCATAGAGCAGTGCCGCCGTTGCTCCACAAAACACGGCATCCGGTTCAATGACAGCAATAGCGGATGCCAATTGAAAGATGCGATCTTCGACGCCGAGGTCATTCCAATATGCGGGATCAGCGTAGACATGGTTGTAGAGTCGAATAACCATCTCTTTTTGCATGAGCGCGTAGGCACAGCGTTCATCCCATTTTTTGGTAGCTACAAACAGGTGCCCGCCATGATGGGCCTCGAATAACCGGAAGAACAGCTCTACTTGCGGTTTAGAACAGCGTTTGTCATGACCCATTTTCGATCCCATGGTCTCGAGGGGGGAGTGAATGACACTACGCTATCCCATATTTGGTCCGCCAGACCTTGCCATTAACTGACCAAAAGCTTGACGGGGCAGGTCAGAGTCATGAGTCAGAGCCAAACATATCGGCAAACGGTTGGTTGGTGCCCCTCGACGGCACTAAAAACCACCCTTACAGAAAGTTGCGGTGAAATATTTAAAGAAAAACTCGAATAAGCCTAAATCCAGGAACTATTTCACCGCAACTTAAGGGGGGATGGCGTTGAGTGGCGGGCGATGCCGTTGCCTGTCGGTTAGTGGCGGGATTGGTGGCGGAGCTTGTCGATGGTGGAGTCGGTGCTGCGGCTGCGGGATTCGGCGGCGCGGTCGCGGGCGTCGGCGGCGGTTTGGCGCTGGCGGCGGTAATCGATCATGCCTTGAATAATGGGCTTGCCAAAGCTCACGACATCATCGTTGTAGATGGCGGTTCGGGCTGCGAGGAGGCAGTCGGTAAAGTCCATATGGGTCTTGCCAAAGAGTTTGACGGCAAGGGCGACAACGGTGGGCTCGTCGACCATGACGTCATCGAGCAACCTTTTCATGGCCGCAGCAATTTCAACGCGGGGAACCTTATAGACGTCGCGCAGCGTGACCACGACGCGCGTGATGATTTCGGGGTAGACACGTGCGGTGCGCGTGGCGATGACCTTGGCGGCGCGCGGTGACAGGACCTCGTCGTCGTCAAGCAGGTAGCGAAGGATGACGGTCTCGTCGATGATGGTGCTACTCATGGATATCTACTTCCTCGGGACCCAAAACCGACTCGTCGCTTTCTGTGGCTAGGTATTCAATCCAGGCATTGCGCTCCTCGGAGCGGCGATTGGGGTCCCCATATGCTTTGAGCAGTCCATAGGCGGCCGTGCCGTCCTTGGAGCGCACGGCGACCGGCTGAAAGGGGAGCTTGCGCATCAAAATACTCTGCGCGACAAATAGACGGACAGCCTCGGCGAGCGATGTGCCCATGGCGTCGTAGAGACGCTCGGCATGCTGCTTGTCTTCCTCGCGAATGCGCACCTGCAGGATGGCTCGTTTTTGAGTCGATGACATCACTGGCCTCCCTTAATGAGCGTGCAATATGAATGGTCAAATACAACATTGACTAATAATAGCCAATCTTATAACCACTGCTTTATTGCACTCAAGTTAATGAGCGCGAAATATATATCAAACGTATTACATCCTTTATAAACGAGCGTGAAATCTCCCCTGGATGTACGCATGTAATACACTCACCTTTATAGCTTCTAGAGAATAATTCCAACCTGCCAAAACCCCTGCAATACACCCTTATTGCAGGGCCTATGCTCAAGTTTGCCCCCTGCAACTGCGTATATTTAACCTGTATATCGTTGGAGGAATTCTATCGAAGTGCCTGTTTCGCCGCATGCGCTCGATACGCCGATGCCGGACCACGGGCGGTCCGGGGCAACGTCGGCAGGGTCTCTCCGGCATGGGATTCAGGAGGGAGTGAACAACATGGGCAATAAACGAGTCGTGGCTGATTCTTCACGCTGCATTGGGTGCCAAACCTGTATGGCGGCGTGCATCGAGGCGCACGATATTCCCGGCAACATCGCCGCACCTCGCTTGCGCGTAACGCGCACCTACGAGATCTCCGCGCCGGTGGCATGTCACCACTGCGAGGACGCTCCGTGCGCGAAGGCCTGTCCTACGGGCGCCTTGTTCTTTGATCCAAAGAACCATCGTATCGGCGTCAACGAGGACAACTGCATCGGCTGCAAGAGCTGCGTCATGGCATGCCCCTTTGGCGCCGTGAGCGTGGCGACCACGCAGGTCCCCGTCTTGATGGGTGACGTTCGCGTGGGTTCGCAGACTAAGAGCTTCGTGCTCAAGTGCGACCTGTGCGTGGACCGTCCCGGCGGTCCGGCGTGTGCCGAGGCGTGCCCGACCAAGGGCCTCACCCTGGTAGACGAGGAGCGTCTGGCAGAACTGACTGCCGAGCGTGCCCGCGCCACCATCGAAAACGAGGCGTAAGCGTCGGGCGACAGGCCCAATGATTGTCAAATAAGTACCGAGTATTCGGTAGCAGAGAAAGGAAGGAGGGTGTCATGGAGAAGCATAAAGTGATTTGCCCGTACTGCGGCGCCGGTTGCCAGTTTAACCTCTTGGTCCAAAACGGCCAGGTCGTGGGTACCGAACCGCTCAACGGCATCACCAACCAGAGCGAGCTGTGCCTTAAGGGCATGAGCGGCTACGACTTCATCAACGACACCAAGATCTTGACTCCTCGCGTACTGCACCCGATGATTCGCCGCACTAAGGGCGCGGATCTTGAGCGCGTAAGCTGGGACGAGGCACTGGATTTCACCGCATCTAAGATGCAGGCCATAATTGACGAATATGGTCCTAACGCTGTCATGACCACCGGCTCTTCGCGAGGCGGCGGCAATGAGGCGAACTACGTCATGCAGAAGTTTACGCGTGCGTGCATCGGCACCCACAGCGTGGACAACTGCGCCCGTACTTGACACGGCCCTACTGTCCTCGGTCTGATGGACACGGTTGGTTCAGGTTGCATGTCATGCTCCATCCCCGGTATGGAGGATGCGGGCTGCATTTTCCTCTTCGGCTATAACCCTGCCGATTCGCACCCCATCGTCGCAAGGCGTATCGTGCGAGCCAAAGAAAAGGGTTGCAAGATCATCGTCGCCGACCCGCGCCATATCGAAACTGCGCGTATCGCCGATCTCTACCTTCCGATCAAGAACGGTTGTAATGTTGCGTTCCTCAACGCCTTTGCCAACTGTCTGGTCAACGATGGCCTCTACGACAAGGAATTCGTCGCCGAGCACACGAACGGCTTTGACGAGTGGTGGGAGACCATCAAGAACTACACTCCCGAATCCGTACAGGACATCACGGGTGTCGAGCCCGCGTTGATCCACCAAGCTGCCGAGATGTACGCCACGGCGAAGCCCTCTGCCATCATTGGCTGGGGCATGGGCGTATGCCAGCAGAAGCAGAACCTGAAGACGGTGCACACCATCGCCTCCATCGCCTGCGTTGCCGGCCAGATCGGCAAACCCAATTCCGGTCTCGCGCCCGTGCGTGGCCAGAATAACGTCCAGGGCTCCTGCGATATGGGCATGCTGCCCAACCTGTACCCTGGCTACCAAAAGGTCACCGACCCGGCTGTACGTGCCAAGTTTGCCAAGGCTTGGGGCGTGCCCGAGGAAAAGCTCCCGCTCGAGGAGGGCTACAAGCTCACCGACCTGGGCCACCTGGTCGACGAGGGCAAGGTGCACTGCTTCTACAACTACGGCGAGGACCCGGTGCAGACCGAGCCCGATTCGGCCGGTATGCGCAAGACGCTCTCCGAGCTGGATCTGTTCATTTGCCAGGACATCTTCATGACGCAGACGACCATGCTCGCCGACGTCATCCTGCCCGCTACCTCTTGGGGCGAGCACGAGGGTGTCTTTACTGCATCCGACCGTAGCTTCCAGCACTTTGACGCGGCCGTTCCGCCCAAGGGCGAGTGCCGTCACGACTGGGAGATCTTCGCGGACCTGTCCACGCGTATGGGCTATCCCATGCACTACGACAACACCGAGCAGATCTGGAACGAGTGCATTAGCCTGTGCCCCAACTTTGTGGGCGCGACCTACGAGAAGATGGCTCCCGAGGGCGGCTACGCCCAGTGGCCCGTCAAGAGCACCGATGTCAACGACCACGGTACGCCCGACATGTTCGCTGGTGGCAAGTTCACCACCAAGGACGGCCGCGCCAACCTGATGGCGCACGACTGGGAGGCGCCCTCCGAGCTTCCCGACGATGAGTACCCGCTCATCCTGTGCACCGTCCGCGAGGTCGGCCACTACAGCTGCCGCTCGATGACCGGCAACTGCAAGACGCTGGCGCTGCTTGCCGACGAGCCCGGCTTTGTCCGCATGAATCCCGCGGACGCCCAGGCACGCGGCATCAAGAATGGCGACATCGTCTCGATCCACAGCCGCCGCGGCCAGGTATACAGCCGCGCCGACGTGAGCGACCGCATCAACAAGGGCACGGTCTATATGACCTACCAGTGGTGGATCGGCAAGTGCAACGAGCTGACCATGCACAAGGTCGACCCGGTCTCGCATACGCCCGAGGACAAGTTCTCCGCCTGCCAGGTCGACGCCATTGCCGACCAGGTCTGGGCCGAGGGCGAGGTCGAGCGTCAGTACACCGAGCTCAAGCAGGCTCTGGTGGACGCCGCCGCTCCCCAGGACGTTGAGCCTGGCGCCGCCAAGTTCGACGACGAGACGCACGTGAATCAAATCGTGTAGTCCCGTTCTCGTTGGCTTTTTGGGCCGGGCGTCCCGTACGTTCGGGAGCCCGGCCCGTTATTTTGAAAGGAAGTGGGGATGAACCGCTTCATCGACATCAACCCGGAGAGGTGCATCGGCTGCGGAACATGCCAGTCCGCCTGTGCCGACGCCCACCGGATGCAGGGTCTTCAGGATACGCCGCGCCTGGCGCTCGTGAAGACCGGCGGTATTTCGGCCGCCCTTGCCTGCCACCATTGCGAGGGTGCCCCCTGCGCCGAGGTCTGCCCGGTGAATGCCATCGAGCACGATGGCGATCGCATCCACGTCAAGGAGCAGGAGTGCATCGGGTGCAGGCTGTGCGCCATCGCGTGCCCCTTCGGAGCCGTCCATCCCGATGGCACGTCTATCGCCGGTGTCGCAGGCATGTGCGACCCGACGCCTTCGTATCCTAAGTCCCTGAGTAGCCTGCTGACGTGGGCTCCTGGCCAGTACACCTGCGCTGTCAAGTGCGACCTGTGCGCCTTCGATCCGGACGGCCCGCATTGTGTGGCGGCGTGCCCCACCAAGGCGCTGACCGTCATGGGCGGCGCGGCCGACCGCGAGCTCGACGAGGCCAAGCGTCTGCGCTCGATCGAAAACGGTCCGGCCGTCGACGTTACCGCTGTGGCCCAGGGCCTGTCCGAGAAAGCAGAAGGGAGCGAAAACAATGGATAGCATGACGTTGTTTATCGCATCGCTTGCCGTCTCGTGCATCGGTGCGCTCGCCTCGGTTCTGCTGATCAAGGCCGATAACGCCGCCAAGACCGCCGGCTGCCTTATCGGCGCCGTCGCCGCGGTGCTGTCGTTCATCGCGGGCCTCGAGGCCGTGCTTGGCGACGTTTCGTCCCTCAACACGGTCTTCTTTTTCCCGTTCGCCCGTCTCGAGCTCTTGCTCAACGGCCTTGCGGGCCTGATCGTGGTCCTCATCTCAATCCTCGCCTTTGCGGGCTTCATCTACGGTCTGTCCTACTTCGATGAGTACCCGGGCAAGGTCGGGCGCGCCGGTTTCTTCATGAACACCTTCGTCGCCTCGATGATGCTCGTCATCACCGCCGACAACGTGTTCTGGTTCCTGGTCGCCTTTGAGCTCATGTCCCTTACGAGCTACTTCCTTGTCGTTATCGAGGAGAACAAGAACTCCATTAGGGGCGGTTGGCTCTACTTCGTCATCGCGCACGTGGGCTTTGTCCTTATCATGGCGAGCTTCCTGCTCATGACCAACGGCGTGGGCGGTTCCTTCAGCTTCAGTGATTTCCGTACGCATGACTTTGGACCCGCCGTCTCCTCCGCGTGCTTCGTCCTCGCGTTCTTCGGATTCGGCGCAAAGGCCGGTATCATCCCGCTGCACTCCTGGCTGCCCCAGGCGCACCCCGAGGCGCCGTCCAACGTGTCCGCCCTCATGTCCGGCGGCATGATCAAGATCGGCATCCTGGGAATCCTCAAGGTCGGTCTCGACCTGCTCGCGGGTTCGGGCGTCCAGCTCTGGTGGGGCCTCATGGTCCTGGTCTTCGGATCCATCTCGTCGGTCCTGGGCGTCGTCTACGCCCTCCACGAGCACGACATTAAGCGCCTGCTGGCCTACCACTCCGTCGAGAACATCGGCATCATCTTGCTCGGTGTCGGCGCGTCCATGACGGCGCACGCCCTGGGCAACGACGTCATCGCGACGATCGCGCTCATGGCCGCCCTCTACCACACGCTCAACCACGCCATGTTCAAGGGCGAGCTGTTCCTCGGCGCGGGCTCCCTGCTCTATGCCACGGGTACGCGCAACATGGAGAAGATGGGCGGCCTGTTCCGCCGTATGCCGGTCACGGCCGTCTGCTTCCTCATCGGTGCCCTTGCCATCTCGGCTATCCCGCCGCTCAACGGCTTCGTTTCCGAGTGGTTCACCTACCAGTCCCTGTTCAACATCTCGACGCTCTCCGACCCGGTCGTCATGGTGTTCGCCGTCGCCTCCGCGGCCGCCCTCGCCATCACCGGTGCCCTGGCCGTCACGTGCTTCGTGAAGGCCTACGGCGTCTCGTTCGCGAGCAGCCCTCGTTCCCAGGAGGCCGCGAACGCCAAGGAGTCCCCGGCTCCGATGTTGTTCTCGCAGATGCTCCTCGCGGCCATCTGCGTGGTGCTGGGAATCGGCTCTCCGGTCATCGCCCCGGTTCTGGGCGACGTCGCCCAGAGCGTGCTTGCCGGCTCCGCCGTCACAGCCACCTCGGGCGTGTCTCTCGTGAACGAGATTTCCGGTGCCGCCACCTCCACCCCCGCGATCGCCATCGCGCTCGTGGTCCTCACCGGCCTCGCGTTCGCGTTGAGGTCCTGCCTCGGCGCCAAGGCCCCCGCTAAGAAGACCGACCCTTGGGCGTGCGGCTACGAGCCCAACGAGCACATGCCCGTCGTCGCCACGAGCTTCGCGTCCGACGTCGAACTCTTCATGGGCCCGCTCTACACCCTGCGCGAGGTATGCACCAAGATCTGCTGGTCCATCGCGCACGTGTTCCAGAAGCTCACCGGTGTCGCCCAGGGCGTCGAGCCCCTGCCCGACCGTTTCCTGGTCGATGCACCGAGCGAGGGTGCCGACAAGCTGGCCGGCCTCGCCTCCAAGATCGAGGGCGGCAACTACTCCGTATACATCTGCTACATCGTCGCGGCGCTCGTGGTCTTCCTCGTGCTCGCCGTGGTCATGGTCTAGAGAGGGGAGAGGATATTATGAACATCGTTCTTGCGATGGCGCAGGGCCTCGTGGTCATGCTGGTCGCGCCCTTCTTCTCCGGCCTCGCCCGTGTGATTCGCGCGAAGATGCACAATCGCCGCGGTCCGTCCATCCTTCAGGATTACCGGGACCTCGCGAAGCTCATGGCGCGTCCCGAGTCCGTGAGTTCCGACTCGAGCTTCGTGCTGCGCATCATGCCGCCGCTGTTCCTCGCGGTGTCGTTTATGCTCGCCATGGGCCTGCCCATGTTCACGCTCCAGAGCCCCATGCCCGTCTTTGGTGACGCCATCACCATCATGTACGCGCTCGCGCTGTCCCGCTTCTTCTTCGCGCTGTCCGGCGTGGATTCCTCCAACGCCTACGCGGGCTTCGGCGGTATCCGCGAGCTCCTCATGAGCGTGCTCATCGAGCCGTCCATGCTCATCGCGCTGTTCACCGTCGCCATCGTGTGCGGCTCCACGGACATTGCGACCATGGGTCAGCACATCGTTACGGGCAACGTCTCGAGCGTCGTCGCCGTTATCCTCGCCGGCGTCGCCTTCGCGGCCGCCTGTTACATGGAGCTCGGCAAGCTTCCGTTCGATCAGGCCGAAGCCGAGCAGGAGCTCCAGGAGGGCCCGCTCGCCGAGCTCTCCGGCCCGTCCCTGGCCATGATGAAGCTCGCCATGGGCATGAAGCAGGTCGTGGTCGTCGCTTGGTTCACCTCCATCTTCATCCCCTGGGGAGAGCCCGCGACCATCGGCGTCACCGCTCTCGTGGGCGCCGTCGTCTTCCTCGTCAAGTGCCTGGTCGATTTCGTCGTCTGCGGCGTGCTCGAGAACTCCGTTTCCCGTTCGCGCTTCAAGGTGCTCGGTAACCAGACCTGGGCCGTCGTCGGCATCGCGGTCCTCGCGTTCGTCTTCGTCGTCGTAGGCGTGTAGGGAGAAGGGAGAAACTATGTCAATCGAATCGAGCTTGTCCCTCTTTGCCATGGTGGCGATCGCCGTCCCCATGCTGGGCTCCCTGCTCATCGTCATGCTGCCGCGTCCCTACGCTAAATGGATCTGCGCCTTTGCCGGCGGCATCGCCACGGTCGCTTCCGTTGGCTTGGCCGCGACGTTTGCCGGAAACGGCATGAACGCGGTCGATGTAACCTGGGCGAGTATGGGCCAGACCTTGGTCATGGGCTTCATATTCGACCGGATGAGCACGCTGCTCGCACCCGCGTTCGTCGCTATCGGCCTGCTCGTCGTCATCTATTCGTTCCCGTACATGAGCGATAAGAATAAGGAGCATCCCGACGCGCCCCGTCGTCGCTTCTACGTGTACTTCTCCACGTTCATCGGCGCCATGGCCGGTCTCGCCTACAGCTCCACCATCGTCGGCCAGCTCGTTTTCTTCGAGATCACCGGTGTGTGCTCCTGGGGCCTCATCAGCTACTACATGACGCCCACGGCCAAGAAGGCCGGTATGAAGGCGCTCATCATCACCCATATCGGCGCTCTGGGACTCTACATCGGCGCGGCCTTCCTGTTCGCCGGAACCGGCACGTTCGCGCTGAGCGCGATCTCCCAGCTCGATTCCGGTATGAAGACCGTCGTGCTGCTGCTCATCCTGTTCGCTGCTTGGGCCAAGTCCGCCCAGTTCCCGCTCTACATGTGGCTGCCCTCCGCAATGGAGGCCCCCACGCCCGTTTCCGCCTACCTTCATGGCGCGTCCATGGTTAAGGTCGGCGTGTGCGTGTTCGCCCGCGCTCTTGCGAGCGCCGGCGATATCCCCGAGATCGTCGGTTGGGTCGCCATCATCGACGCCGTCGTGACCATGCTCTTCGGCTTCCTCATGTACCTGCCCCAGAAGGATATGAAGCGCCTGCTCGCCTTCTCGACGATCGCGCAGCTCGCCTACGTGTTCTTCGGCCTGGGCCTCTCCGTGTTCGGAAGCCAGATGGCGTTCAACGGCGCCGTCGAGCACATCTTCAACCACGCGTTCACCAAGACCCTGTTCTTCCTCATCGCCGGCTCCCTCAGCTTCACGCTGGGAACCCGTATGTTGCCCAAGATCCAGGGCCTCATGAAGAAGTACCCGGTCACGGGCGTGGGCTTCGCGGTCGCCGCGACCGCTATCGCCGGCGTGCCCCCCATGAGCACGTTCTTCTCCAAGTTCCAGATTATTTCCGGTGGCTTCGCGGTTGGTGCTTCCAACACGGTCATCTTCGTCCTCGTGTGCGTCATGGTCGTCGAGACCGTCGCCACCTTCGCATGGTTCCTGCGTTGGATGGGTAAGGTCCTGCCCGGTGAGCCGAGCGAGACCGTGGCCGCCGGCCAGCCCCTTCCGCGCGCCATGGCGTTCGTGTTCGTCGTCCTCATGATCATGGTCGTCGTCGCCGGTCCTCTGTCCTCTAGTTGGATGGGTTAGGAGGTAGGACATGGGTTATTCGTTAGTCAATATCCTGGGCGGTCTTCTGATCGTGACCTCCACCATGGTGGTCGTCTCGAAGACCATCCCGTCCGCCATTAAGTGGTACGCGATCCAGTCGGTTGTCCTGGTGGGCGTGCTGCTCACCCTGGGCCTCACCACCGGTGCCACCGAGCTTCTCATGTGGGCCGCGTCGGCCTTCGTCACCAAGGTGATCCTCGTTCCGTTCATTCTCAACCGTGCCTACAAAAAGATGGGTTCGCCTGCCGATAGCACGCTGACCTCCTCCATCAAGCCGGCCTGGACCATCATCCTCACCGGTCTGGAGGTGGCCATCTGCTTCGCGGTGGTCACGCGCCTGAGCCTGCCCACCGCTGAGGTGGCTACTCCGGCCCTCGCCATCAGCTTCGCGCACTTCTTCGTCGGCCTCACGTGCATCATCTCCCAGCGCAACATCCTCAAGCAAATCTTCGGGTACTGCCTTATGGAGAACGGTAGCCACGTGACGCTCGCCCTGCTCGCGCCCACGGCCCCCGAGATCATCGAGATCGGCATCGCCACCGACGCCATTTTCGCCGTCATCATCATGTCCGCCGTCGTCGTGAGGATCTGGAACGACACCAAGTCGCTCGACTCCCACGACCTGACCGAATTGAAGGGGTAGGCCATGGATGTTTCAATGCTGACGGGCGCCCTGCTCGCTTGTCCCCTCGTGTTCTCCCTGATTATGGCTGCGCTCCCCAAGACGACGTCCTACAGCGTCTTTGCGGGGCTCAACACCATCTCCGTCACGGCGACCCTTGTCCTTTCGGTCGTCACCGCGGGAACCATGCTCTCGAGCGGGCAGAATATCGACGCTTTGGGTCTGTGGCTCCATCTCGATTCGCTCTCGTCGATCTTCGTCCTTCTGGTAGGCATCATCGGGTTCATCACCGGCGTGTACTCCATCTCCTATATCAAGATCGATATCGAGGAGAAGACCATGCCGGCCGAGCGCACCAAGCAGTACTACGCGCTGTTTAGCCTGTTCGTTTTCACGATGCTGCTCGCCTGCCTGTCCAACAACATCATCCTCACCTGGGCGGCGGTCGAGGCCACCACGTTGTCGACCGTGTTCCTCGTGGGCATCTACAAGAACAAGCAGGCGCTCGAGGCGTCTTGGAAGTACGCGATGGTCTGCACCGCCGGCGTGGCCTTCGGCCTGTTCGGCACGCTGCTCATCTACGCGAACGCCGCCGATATCATGCCCAACGCGCATGAGGCAGCCTTCCTCACCTCCATCATGCCCTACGCCGACCAGTTCGACCCGATGCTCGTGCGCCTCGCGTTTGCGTTTATCGTCATCGGCTTCGGCACCAAGGCGGGCCTGTTCCCCATGCACACTTGGCTGCCCGACGCGCACTCCCAGGCTCCGAGCCCGGTCTCCGCGCTGCTCTCGGGCGTGCTGCTCAAGTGCGCCATGCTGGTGATCATCCGCTTCTACTCCCTGTCCATCATCACGGTGGGCGACACCTATCCGCGTACGCTCCTGCTCATCCTGGGCACGCTGTCCATCCTGGTGGCCGCCCTGTGCATCTTTAAGCAGGACGATATCAAGCGCCGCTTCGCGTACTCCTCCGTCGACAACGTCGGCGTGGTCGCGCTGTGCCTGGGTATCGGTGGTCCGCTCGGTATCGCCGCCTGCCTGCTGCACTGCATCTTCCACGGTTTCACGAAGGCGCTCGCCTTCTGCATGGCCGGTAACATCCAGCACATCTACCACACCCGCGACCTGAACAAGATCAAGGGCGTCGTCGAGATCGCTCCCGTCACGGCAGCGCTCACCATCATCGCCCTGCTCGCGCTCGCCGCCTTCCCGCCGTTCTCCCTGTTCATCTCCGAGTTCCTCACCTTCGTGGCCGGCGTCCAGTCCGGTCCCATCTGGGTGGTCGTGCTCGTGGCCATTGGCCTCACCGGCGTGTACTTTGCCCTTACCGGCATCGCGCTCAAGTCCATCTTCGGCAAGGCGCCCGAGGGCATGAAGCGCCACGAGGTGCCCGCCCTCATGATCATCCCCGAGATCGCCCTCGCGATCGTGGTCATGTGGTTCGGTATCGCCACCCCGGTCGCCATCACGAGCGGCGTCGAGGATGCAACGTCCGTCGTTTTGAACCAGAGCGTCGAAGAGCTCCACGAGGCTCCTCTCTACCGCATGGTGTTCAGTTCCCAGACCAAGACAAGCGAGGTGAATTAGCACCATGGCAGAACCTGAGAAGAAGGACTACGCTCGTCGTTGCGAAAGCCACGTCGAGGCCCTGCGCGCCGCAGTGCCGGGCGCTATCGAGAAGGTTGAGTGGCAGTGCGAGGACCAGCTGACGATTACCGTCAAGCAGGACAAGCTGCCCGAGGCCGTCCACTACCTGTATTACGAGCGCTACGGCTGGATTCCCGTGATCATCGGCAACGACGAGCGCAGTCTGTGCGGCCGTTACGCCGTGTACTATGTCATCTCCATGGAGGGGGAGGACCCCGGCTGGGTGACCGTGCGCACCGAGGTCGATCCCGCCAAGATGACGTTCCCGTCCGTGACGCCGTTCGTCCCCGCCTGCGTGTGGGGCGAGCGCGAGCTGCGCGATATGTTCGGCCTGATCCCCGAGGGTCTGCCCGACCGTCGCCGCCTGGTACTGCCCGATGACTGGCCCAGCGGCCTGTACCCGCTGCGCAAGGACTCCATGGACTACCGCTTCCGTCCCGCTCCCGCGAGCGACATGGAAAACTACGAGTTCTTGGCCGACACCAAGGGCAAGGAGACCACGCTCGTTCCCATGGGACCGCTGCACATCACCTCCGACGAGCCCGGCCACTTCCGCCTGTTCGTTGAGGGCGAGACGATCGTCGACGCCGACTACCGTCTGTTCTACGTGCACCGCGGCATGGAGAAGGTCGCCGAGACGCGCCTGAACTATGACGCCGTGACGTTCCTCGCCGACCGTATCTGCGGCATCTGCGGCTGCGCTCACTCGGTGGCCTACGCCGAGGCCGTCGAGCGCGCCCAGGGCATTCATGTCCCGCCGCGCGCCCAGTACATCCGCGCCATCATGCTCGAGGTCGAGCGTCTGCACTCGCACCTGCTCAATATTGGCCTCGCATCGCACTACACCGGCTTCGACTCCGGCTTCCAGCAGTTCTTCCGCGTCCGCGAGAAGTCCATGGACCTGGCCGAGAAGCTCTCCGGTCACCGCAAGACCTACGGTCTCAACGTGATCGGCGGCGTGCGTCGCGACATTTTGGCCGAGCAGAAGCTCTCCACGCTCACGACCATCCACCAGCTGCGCTCCGAGGTTCAGGAGCTCGTCGACGTCTTGCTCTCCACGCCCAACTTTATTGAGCGTACGAGTGGCATCGGCATCTTGGACCGCAAGATCGCACGTGACTTCTCGCCGGTCGGCCCGCTCATGCGTGGCTCGGGCTATGCCCGCGACGTGCGCTTTGACCATCCCTTCGACGGCTACGCCGATCCGGACGTCCAAAAGATGCACGCCGCCACGGCCGACACCTGCGATGCCTTCGGCCGTACCGCCGTTCGCATCCAGGAGGTCTACGATTCGATCGACATGATCGAGACCATGCTCGAGAACTGCCCGTCGGGCCCCATCCTCACCACGGATTGGGAGTACACCCCGCACAAGTACGCCATCGGTGCCACCGAGGCGCCGCGCGGCGAGGACGTGCACTGGGCCATGCTCGGCAATAACCAGAAGTGCTACCGCTGGCGCGCCAAGGCCGCCACGTACAGCAACTGGCCGGTCCTGCGCTACATGTTCCGCGGCAACACCGTGGGCGACGCGGCGCTGATCGTCGGCTCGCTCGACCCGTGCTACTCCTGCACCGACCGCGTGACGGTGACCGATGTCGCCGCCAAGCGCGACCATGTGCTCGACAAGGAGCAGTTCGAGAACGTCTGGCGCGACAAGTCGCCGCTTGCGGGCGAGGGCACCATGGCCGCTCCGCTCGATGAGGAGGCGCTCTAATATGCTGAAGCTTTGGAAGGTTAACGCCAAGGCCGGCGACGCGACGGTCAAGTACCCGTTTGCGCCGTTCCCTACCAACAAGGACATGCGCGGCAAACCCGAGCACAATGCCGAGCTCTGCATCGCCTGCGGTGCCTGCGGCGTGGCGTGCCCGGCCGATGCCATTCGCATGGACACCGACCTTGCGGCCGATACCATTACCTGGTCGATCGACTATGGCCGCTGCATCTTTTGCGGCCGCTGTGAGGAAGCCTGCCCCATGGAGGCCATCAAGCTCACCGAGGAGTTTGAGCTGGCCGTCATGAGCAAGGACGACCTCACCAGCAAGAGCGTCTACACGCTCGAGCACTGTTCGCGCTGCGGCAAGCCGTTTGCCCCGCACAAGGAGATCGACTACGCCAAGCGCCTGCTGCAAAAGGCCGGCGGCATGGAGGCCGAGCAGGCTGCCCGTACCGTCGGTATGTGCCAGGAGTGCAAGCGCGAGCTCGACGCCCTGCGCGCCGCCTCGGCTGTCAAGACCGGCAACGCTGCCGGCATGGCTGCCAACGAGACGCTTGCGTCCGGCGAGCCCCAGGGCCCCGGCATGGAGTATCTGGGCGGCCACGGCGTGAACCCGGAGTATATCGACCGCGAGCTCAACCCCGATGCGCCCGAGATTCCCGCCGGTCCGGCGCCGGTCGAGGGCATCATCATGGATTTTGAAACGAAGGAGGAGTAACCATGGCCGAACCCACGCTTTTGCCCGAGCGGCTTCAGTACCGCCCGACCAAGATCGAGCTCGACGAGAGCATCGAGAAGGCCAAGGCGACCCTTCTTAAGAAGATCAAGCGCTCGGTGTACGTCTACCGTGTCGACTGCGGCGGCTGCAATGGCTGCGAGATCGAGATCTTCGGTTCCATCACGCCCGTCTTTGACGTCGAGCGCTTTGGCATCAAGGTCGTGCCTTCGCCCCGTCACGCCGATGTGCTGCTGTACACCGGCGCCGTGACGCGTGCCATGCGCATGCCGGCCCTGCGCGCCTTTGAGGCCGCACCCGATCCCAAGATCGTGGTGTCCTATGGCGCATGCGGCTGCACCGGCGGCATCTTCTACGACAACTACTGCGTCTGGGGCGGCACGGACAAGATTCTGCCGGTCGATGTCTACATCCCCGGCTGCCCGCCCAGCCCCGCGCAGACCGTCTACGGCTTTGCCATGGCGCTCGGTCTGCTGGACCAAAAGCTCCATGCCGAGACCACGGTGGAGGCCGCCGGCGAGCAGGCCGATATCCTGCATCCCGGCGTGCCGTACAAGCTGCGCGTTGCCATCGAGCGCGAGGCTCGCGCCATGAGCGGCTACCGTTACGGCCGCGACCTGGCCAACGAGTTTATGGATACGCTCGAGGGCGCACCCAAGGGCGATATCCGCGGTGCCATGGCGCTGCTCATCGACAAGCAGGACGATCCGCGCCGCGTCGAGGTGTACTCGGCGCTGCAGGATCTGGTGCTGGCCGGAGGTCGCTAGATGGAGCTCACGGACCGCTCTGGTTACTTTGCGGGCCCCGGCATGCTCGGCGGCTCTTTTGGCGATGCCTCGCGCGCAAGCGACGAGGCCGCCGAGGGCGTCGCCGACCCCTGCCTGGGCCATACGCCCGACCAGGTGGTCTTCTACGAGCTCACACGTAAGTTTGTGGAGACCGAGGAAGACGTTCCCCAGGAGGCCTGTGACGTGCTGTACTACACGCTCGCCGTGGGCCACCACACCGGCGTGCTCGACTGCTTTGAGCCGCGTCTGTCGGTGTCGGTGAACGTCTTCTATTCGCTCGTCGATGTGCTGCCGGAGGGGGAGGCCAAGACCAAGTTCGAGGCCATCCGTTCCTTTGGCGAGTGCCAGCTCGACAAGGCGGCGGTGCCGTCGCTGCTCGAGGCCTGCGACACGCTGCTCGACGAGCGCGGTTTTCGCGGCTCGGCCAAGGCCGGCATCTCGGTGTTCGACGACGACTTTGGCCTGCATGCCCAGCAGGTCGCGTTCTTAATGAAGTTTCGCGATCTGGTTGAGCGCGTGCGCGATGTGTCGGGCGTGTATCTGACGGGAAGGTTGCAGTAATGGGTCGCGTTGTGGATGGTCGTGTGAACGGCGCCCCATTTGCGGGTATCGTGCTTACGGCGGGAAGCGTGCTGCGCGCCGACGATGCCGCCGGCCCCGTGCTCTCCAAAAAGATGGAGGACACGCCTATCGCCGGTTGGTACACCATCGACGGCGGTCAGACGCCCGAGGATGACATCATCGAGGTCAAGCGCGAGCGTCCGCCGCGTTTGATTTTGGTCGATGCCGCCGACATGGCGCTGCCCGTCGGCGCCATCCGCTTGCTCGACAAACATGATGTGGCCCGCAAGTCGATGTTCACCACGCATTCGCTTCCCTTGTCGATTCTGATCGAAGAGATTGAGCAATCGTGCGAAGATATCGTCTTCATAGGGATTCAGCCGGGCGATACGGAGTTCTACAACCCCATGTCCCCGGAGGTCTTTGAGGCCGTCGACGCCGTGTACGACGCCGTGGCCGCCAACGACTTTTCCCACTTTGTCCGCTTGGGGCAGGAGCTGTAACAGCGCTTGCCCCTGCTGATTAGGAAAGAAGTGATTGACATGGCAGATTCCAAGGCGGAGTTCCCCGCTCCCGATTGCCTGGCACCCGCCGCGATCGAGGCCAAGACCGAGGCCGCCGGCGTGACCAAGGCTAACCTGCCGGTCGCTAAGGCCTTTCTGTTGGCAATGTTCGCCGGCGCGTTTATCGCCTTCGGCGGCCTGTTCTTTACCGTGTTTTTGAGCGATAGCACGCTGGGCTGGGGCGCCCAGCGCGTCGTGGGCGGCCTGTGCTTTTGCCTGGGCCTGGTGCTGGTGCTGGTGTGTGGCGCCGAGCTGTTCACCGGCAACTCGCTTATGGTCTGCGCGCTCAAGAGCAAAAAGATCACCCTGGCTCAGATGCTCAAGGCATGGGTCGTCGTGTGGGTCGGCAATTTTGTCGGTGCCCTGTTCATCGTCTTTTTGGTGTACATGGCCGGCATCTATAAGCTTAACGGCGAGGCGGTCGCCAACTCCATGGTGAGCGTCGCCGCCGGCAAGGTGACGATTGACTGGGTGACGATTTTCTTCCGCGGCATCCTGTGCAACATCTTTGTGTGCCTTGCCGTGTGGATCGGTACCGCCGGCAAGACCGTGGTCGATAAGGTTGTGGGCATTCTGCTGCCCATCGCCGCCTTTGTGGCCTGCGGTTTTGAGCACTGCGTCGCCAACATGTACTTTTTGCCCATGGGTGCCGTGATGCACGCGTGCGGCTATGGTGCCGACGTCGCCGGCGCCGATGCGCTCAACGCTGCGGGCATTGCGTTTAACTTGTCCGCCGCCACGCTGGGCAACATCGTGGGCGGCGCGGTTCTGATCGCGCTCGGCTACTGGTTTATCTACGCCAAGAAGTCCGAGGCGTAAGGTACCGTCTGTTTGACGTTGGGCCTCCCGCGGGGCGTTGCCGTGCGGGAGGCTTTTTGGGTCTGGGGCTCGTTGCCGGGCTTTTGGCCTGTTGTGTTTGGCTGATGAAAGGGGTAATCGAGATGGCATCTGCTGTGAAGCGCGACGGTCGCGCCGTGGTGACCACATGCGGGGGATGCTATGCCGATTGCGCCTTTGCGGCCCATGTTGAGGATGGGCGTGTGGTGGCTGAGCTGCCGGTTGCGGGGCATCCGTGCGCGACGCGTGCCCTGTGCGCCCGCGGACGGCATCGCCTGGCAATGCCGTTTGACGAGCGCGACCGCATTGTGCACCCCATGCGACGCCGCCGGGATGGCTCGGGGTTTGATGCGATTACCTGGGACGAGGCGTTTGCTCAGATTGCCGAGTGCCTTTTGGGGATTGTTGACGGGCATGGTCCGCGCGCGCTGGGCATGACGCTCGGCGTGCCCTCGTTCGACCGTTACTGGGCGTATCGTTTTATGCATGCGCTGGGCTCGCCCAACGTATACGGTGCCGACGGTGCCTGCGAGGTAAGCCGACTTACCGGCTGGGAGCACAGTCTGGGCTACAGCCCCGCCTCCGACCTGGCGCATACCGATTGCATCATGTATCTGGGGCGCTCCATTGTCGATTCGTCGACGATGGGGGCTGTTGATGCGCTCAACGATGCCCGTCGCCGTGGGGCGAAGATTATCGTGGTCGACCCCCGGCGCAGCGGCTCGGCTGCGCTTGCCGACCGCTGGTTGCGCGTGCGCCCGGGCTGCGACTTGGCGCTGCTGTTGGGTATTGCCCATGTCTTGATTGCCGAGGGCCTGTACGACCACGAGTTCGTTGCCCGCTATACCACGGGTTTTGACGAGCTGGCGCAGGCGGCCAGTGCTTGGACGCCCGAGTGGGCCGAGTCGATGTGCGACGTGCCGGCCGCAGAGATTGTCGCCACGGCGCGCGATCTCGCTGCCGCCGCGCCTGCCGCTGTGGTGGATGCGGGCTTTCATGGTGGCATCGGTATCGCGTATGCGAACAGTACTCAGACGGCGCGAGCTATCTGCATGGTCGATGTGCTGCTAGGCTGTATTGGACATGTGGGCGGCGTGCTCAATCCGCCCACGCCGCTTGTGTTGGGCGACCTCGATCCCACGCGCTTTACAACGCCGCCGGTGCCGCGTGAGCCTAAGTTGGGGTCCGAGCGCTATCCGCTGGTCGATCCGGTGCGCGGCCTGTGCACGACCATCGGTCAGTCGATTCTTGCCGGCGATTTGCGTGGGCTCATCGTCTATGCCAGTAACCCCGGTGCGGGCTATGGCAATGCACAGGCTTGGTTGAGTATTTTGCAGCAGCTCGACTTGCTCGTGACGATTGATATTCGCTGGTCCGAGACGGCGCGTGCTTCCGATTTCGTGCTGCCCGACGTGACGTATCTGGAGGCTGACCGCGGCGTGGGAACGGTGACAGGTGCCAACGATGCGCGCGTGTTCTACCGCAACGTCGTGCTGCCTGTGCAGCATGACGACACACGTCCCGGTCGGGAGATTTTTGCCGGTCTGGCGCAGGCGTGTGGCGTGGGCGAGTATTTCCAGTTTACGTCTGACGATCTGGCGGCTGCCCAGGTGGCGCCTTTTGGGATCGATCTGGACGAGCTCAAGGAGCGCGGCTGGGCCGATACGGGCATGGGGCTGCCGACACGCACGGGTGAGCCGGTGATTCCGCTTGCCGGCGGCAAGATTGCGCTGGCAAGCGACATATGGGAGCGAGCCGGCATGGGTCGTGTGCCCAACTGGATCGCTCCCATGGTGGAGCCCGGCCCGGGGATGTTTCGCCTCATTAGCGGCAACCGTCCCTTTGAGTCGCATACTTCGCGCAGGCTCGCGGCCCAAGGTGCCGCTGAGGCTGGATCGGACCTGGATGCCGTGCAGATGAATGCCGATGCCGCTGCGCACATGGGCATCGCCGATGGCGAGGTCGTCGAACTTGTGAGCGATTTGGGCCGCGACCGCGTGCGCGTGGAGACGACGCCGTATCTGCATCCGGCGTGCATCTTCACCTCGGCCGCCCCCGGCGGGCGTTCGTTTGGCGCCGATGCCGGTGGCGCTCAAGCCTTGGGCGTGGGCCCACTCGACCATACGCCGCTGCGCTGGGACCCGTTGACGGGTGCCGCGCTCACCCAGGAAAACGCCGTTCGCGTGGAAAAGATCGCGGCGCGCGAGGATAATAACGAGTAATTGACTCAGCTGATGCATTAGACTGATCCACGTTTCTTTTGAAAGGCCGTACATGAGCGATAGCCAGAACATGTCCGATGAGGTACGCGCCCGCCTGCGCGCCATTCCTTCCGTCAACGAGCTGCTTGCCGAGTGGCCGGTCGTGAAGGCGGCGGGGGAGACCTGCGACGCGGTGGTGCATGCCGCCGTGACGGCCGAGCTCGACGAGGAGCGCGCAGCCATTCGCGCCGGTGCTGCCCCGCGCTCTAAGCGCGACCTTGCCTCGGCCATCGAGTGGCGTGCGCACCGCTCCGCGTTGCCGAGCCTGCGCCCTGCCGTCAACGCCACGGGTGTGGTCATCCATACCAACTTGGGCCGCGCCCCGCTCGCGGAGTCGGCGGCAAAGGCCGTGGCCGAGGTCGCGCGCGGCTACAGCACGCTCGAGTACAGCGTCGACACCTGCTCGCGAGGGTCGCGCAAGGAGCATGCCGCGCAGCTCATCCGCTCACTCACCGGTGCCGAGGACGCGCTCGTGGTCAACAACAACGCCGCCGCGGTGCTGCTGGTGCTGGCGACCCATGCCGCGGGCAAAGAGGTTATCGTCAGCCGCGGCGAGCTTGTCGAGATCGGCGGCAGCTTCCGCATCCCCGATGTCATGGCGGCTTCGGGCGCCAAACTCGTCGAGGTCGGCGCCACCAACCGCACGCACCTGGCAGATTATGAGCAAGCCATCACACCCGATACGGCCATGATCCTCAAGGTTCATCCTTCCAACTATCGCATCGAGGGCTTTCACGAGGAGGTAGGCTCTCGGGAGCTTGCCGCCCTGGCCCACAAGCATGGCCTGCTGTTCTACGAGGACCAGGGGTCGGGCGCGCTGTTGCCCGACGACATCTTGGTGCGCGGAGGCGAAGAAACCACGCCGGCTTCGGTCGCGGCGGGGCTCGATATCGTGTCATGCTCGGGCGATAAGCTGCTCGGCGCCGCGCAGGCGGGCATTATCATGGGTCGTCGCGATCTGGTCCAGGCCTGCGGGTCGCATCCGCTTATGCGTGCCCTGCGCCCGGGCAAGCTCGCACTGGCGGCGCTCGAGGCTACGCTGCGCATTTACATGGATGGGGCGGATGTGGCACATCGCGAGGTGCCGGTGCTCAACATGCTCACGCTTCCACAGGCTCATCTGGAGCGTCGTGCACGCAAGCTGCGCGAGCTGATGATGGCAGGCCTCGATAAGGCGGGTTGCCCGTGCGCCGTGCAGGTGGAGATTGCCGAGGAATCGTCGACCCCCGGTGGCGGCTCGCTGCCTACCGTCGAGCTGCCCACGATGTGCGTGGCCGTCTGCCCGGTCGACGGGCGCCTGTCCGTCGACGCGCTCAAGCGCTCGCTCGTCCAAGACTTCGATACGCCGGTCGTCACGCGCGCCTCGCGCGACCGCATTCTGTTTGATGTGCGCACGCTCGTGGGCGACCGCGATATCGAGACGGCGGCATCGACGCTCGTCGCGTGCGTTGAGAAGGCGATTGCTCGATGAGTGAGGTTCAAGCGCTGGTGGAGTGTCCCGTTATCGTTGGCACGGCGGGCCACGTCGATCACGGTAAGTCGGCACTGATTGAGGCGCTGACCGGCAAGAATCCCGACCGTCTGGAGGTTGAGCGCCGTCGCGGTATGACCGTGGAGCTGGGCTTTGGCGAGCTGGCGCTGCCGAGTGGCAAGATCGTCGGCCTGGTCGACGTGCCGGGCCACGCGCATTACTTGCGCGCCATGGTGCAGGGTGCCACGGGTATCGACGTGGCCGTGCTGGTGGTTTCGGCCGTCGAGGGCGTGATGCCGCAGACCCGCGAGCACGTGCATGTGCTGGAGCTGCTGGGCGTCACGCACATGGTGGTCGCGCTGACGATGTGCGACCTGGCCGACGCCGAGATGACCGAGCTTGCCGAGCTCGATGTCGATGACTTTTTGTCGGGTACCGTGTTTGCGGAAGCGCCGATCGTGCCTGTGTCGTCCAAGACCGGTGCGGGAATCGATGACCTGCTGGCTGCGCTCGACGAGCAGGTTGCCGCTTGCTGGGATGCCTGCCGTGCCCGTGGCGAGCTCACCGATGCCGCACCGCGTCTGCCCATCGACCGCTGCTTTACGATCAAGGGCGCCGGTACCGTGGTGACGGGAACGTTGCACGATGCGCCGGTTGCGGTGGGCGACGAGCTGATGGCTTTGCCGTCGCGTACGGTCTGTCGCGTGCGCGGGATTCAGGTGCATGGCGATACGCCGCGGGCGTTGCCCGGTCAGCGTGTGGCGCTCAACTTGGTGGGCGATGCTGTCGCCGCGCTCGATCGCGGTGAGATGCTCGGCGTGGCGGGCCGCTTTGGCCAGACGATGCGCTTTATGATGACGTTTACGTATTTGGGTCGCGAGGGCGTCAAACCGCGCGTGCTCGAGTCGGGTGCGCGCGTGCACGTGATGGCGGGTACGGCCGAGGTCGTCGGTCGCATCATGTTCATGGAGGGCGAGGCCCCCATGGCGGTGGGCGAAACCCGTATTGTTCAGGTGCGCTTAGAAAACTCGCTGCCGCTACGTGCCGGGGACCATGTCGTGGTGCTGTCCTATTCACCCGTGATGCTTATTGGCGGCGGGCGCGTGCTGCTTTCACGCTGCCGTCGCTCGCGCGAGCTTTCCGAAGGGGAGCGTTCGCTGTATGCGGCGCTCGAGTCCGGCGATATCGCGGGCGGTGTGGGCGCTTGGCTGGCGCTGCAGACGCTGCCGGTTACGGCGGTTGATGCTGCCGAGGCTTTGGACCTTGGTGTCGATGAGGTCGATGCCGCACTGCGTGGGTTGGTGGCGCAGGGCTCCGTTCGCAAGCTTGCCGCGGGTGACGCGGACCTCTTGGCGGACGCTGCGGTGCTCGACGCCGCGATGGATGCACTGGCGGCGACCCTGTCAGCCATGCACGCGGCGGCTCCCAAGGAGACGGGCTTTACGCCCGGCGCCGTTGCCCATGCTGCGTGGCCTGCCGCTGATGAAGGCGTTGCCGCGGCTCTGATTGCCGAGGGCTGTTCGCGCGGCGTGTGCGCCGCCGAGGGCGCCGAGGTATTCGATCCGCATTCGGCCGCCGCGGCGGCACGCGTGGTGCGAGAGGCTTGCGAGCGGATCGTCGCGCTTCTTGACGAGGCCGGGCTGGATGCACCGGCTCTTCCCGAGGTGGGCGAACAACTGCAGCTCGGTCGCGACACCATGACGCGTGCCCTGCGCGAGCTTTCGCTCAACCGCTCGATCGTTAAGGTCGAACGCGACGTTGCCCTGTCCGCTGCTGCCGAGGCCCATGCGCGTGAGCTCGTCGCCGCCGCCATTGAGGCGGCCGGCGGCGCTGCCACCACGAGCGTGCTGCGCGAGGCCCTGGGCGTGTCGCGCAAACGCGCCATCAGCATCTTAGAGCACCTGGATGCCGTGCGCTTTACGGTGCTCGACAAGGATGCCGGCGGCCTGCGCTCCCTGCGCTAGATTGGCTGCTCGGTTTGGTAAAATACCGCCGCACTTGGGAACGGATGGGCTCCGGTGGGCTCCGCGGTCCTCAAAACCGTTGCGAGGCGTGCAAAACGTCTTGGATGTGTTCGATTCACATACGTTCCCGCCATACGCTACCAGCGCTTTTGTGCTCGCGGTCTTGCTGCGTGCCGCAAAGGCGCTGTTTTGTTTTTGCACGGGTTTGCCGTGCCGCCCGCTTTATCGGCGACGGTATTTGGCTTCGTGTGCCGGGTTTTGAGCATGCCGATGGGGGTGGTTTGCCGTATGACTACCGTAAGACGGGCCGATCTTTCTTGTGTCGTCCAGGCGGGCGGGTTGTCGTCGCGCATGGGCTGCGATAAGGCGCGCATGGCGTTTTGCGGTGAGCCGCTCATCGAGCGGGTGCTGGGTCGGCTGGCGCCAGTTGCCGGCGAGTTGATCGTGACGACTTCGCGCCCCAGCGAGCTTGCCTATCTTGAGGAGCACGCGTTTGGCGGCCTGGTGCCGCGTGTGGTGGCGGACCTTGAAGGACCGGCGGGTGCCATGCGCGGCATCGCGAGCTCGTTGGCCGCGGCCCGATTGCCGCTCGTGGCGATTGTCGCCTGCGATATGCCGTTTGTCTCGCCGGAACTTATCGGCGCGCTTGCCGATCGTGTTGAGGCCGAGGCGCTCGACGTGTGCGTGCCGTGCGAGGAGCGGGGGATTGAGCCGCTTTGCGCCGTCTGGCGCTGTGACGCGTGTGCGCCGGTTGCCCATGAGCTGCTCGCCTGCGACCGCCAGCGCATTCGCTGCCTGATCAATCGCGTTCAGGCTGGTTATATGGATGAACCGCAGATCGTTAAGGCCGCGGGCTCGACGCTCTGCTTCGAAAACGTCAATACGCCCGAGGAGTTTGCGGCAGCCGAGCTGCTCGCCTAGACGATTGGAGTTGCCATGTCTCACGATATTTGTCCCGACACGGGAGAGCCTTGCACTTGCGATGGTTCCGAGCCCTGTACCTGCGGCTGCGGTGGCTGTGGACATACTGCGGAAGAGGAGGCGGCCGCTGCGGCGTATCGTGAGGCACACCGCGAAGGCCCGTCCGGTGATGCCCTCGACCACGAGCGCAAGATTATCGTTTCGTTCGATAGCACCTTTGATGTGATGGAGTGCGAGCAGCTTTGCCTGAATGCCGGCGTGCCCGGGCGCATTATGCCTTTGCCCGGCTCCATTACCGCAGGCTGCGGGCTGTGCTGGGCCATGCCGTTCTCGGGCGATGCACTCGCCGCTTTCCGCGCTGCCACCGAAGGCCGCATTACCCCTGCCGACTACCATCAGCTCGTCCTCTAGCCGCCAAAACCACCACATTGGGGACAGGCACCTTTGTGGCGGTTTGGAACACGTGGACGAAACAGCTTCGAAACACGCGATTTGCGCGTTGGGTGCTCAAAAACGCCTCTACCTGCATCGTAATCAAAACGAAACATCTGCTCGTCGGCTTATGCGTAACTTTGCTGCAACAGTGCGATATTATCCATACTCGATAAAGCTCGCGGCGCATGGGGCGCCTCGAACGACACTTTTCTTTTCCATCAATTGGAGGAAGCATGAGCTACACGCAGAAAGTTCTCGAAGAGCTCAAGGCCCGCTATCCCGAGCAGCCTGAGTTCATCCAGGCCGCGACCGAGATTCTCGGCACCATCCAGCCGGCGCTCGATGCCCATCCCGAGTACGAGGAGGCCGCCCTGCTTGAGCGCCTCGTCGAGCCCGAGCGCATCGTCATGTTCCGTGTTCCCTGGGTCGACGACCAGGGCAAGGTTCAGGTCAACCGCGGTTACCGCGTCGAGTTCAACTCTGCCATTGGACCCTACAAGGGCGGCCTGCGCTTTAACCCGACGGTCACCCTGGGTATGCTCAAGTTCCTGGGCCTGGAGCAGATCCTCAAGAACAGCCTGACCACCCTTCCCATGGGCGGCGGCAAGGGCGGCTCCGACTTTGACCCCAAGGGCAAGTCCAACAACGAGATCATGCACTTCTGCCAGTCCTTCATGACCGAGCTCTATCGCCACATTGGCCCCAACACCGACGTTCCCGCCGGCGACCTGGGCGTTGGCGGCCGCGAGGTTGCCTACCTGTTTGGTCAGTACAAGCGCCTGACCAACGAGTGGACCGGCGTTCTCACCGGCAAGGGCCTCTCCTTTGGCGGCTCGCTCGCCCGTACCGAGGCCACCGGTTACGGTCTGGCCTACTTTGTGGACGAGTACCTTAAGAGCCGCGGCGACTCCTTCGAGGGCAAGAACGTCGTCGTTCACGGCTCCGGCAACGTCGCTATCTACGCGGTCCAGAAGGTCACTCAGCTCGGCGGCAAGGTGCTCGCCTGCTCCGATACCCACGGCTGGGTCGAGGATCCCGACGGCATCGACTACACCGTGCTCGAGCACATCTACAATAAGAAGCGCTCTGGCCACGACAAGGGCGTTACGCTCGCTATGTACGTTGACGAGAAGCCCAACGCCGTGTGGCACGAGGGCGACGGCCGCGGCGTGTGGCAGCTGCCCTGCGATATCGCGCTGCCCTGCGCTCGCGAGAACACGCTGCTGCTCGAGGACGCCCAGGCGCTCGTCGCCAACGGCTGCAAGGTGGTCGGCGAGGGCGCGAACATGCCCACGACCATCGAGGCCACGACCTACTTCCAGGAGAACGGCGTCGCCTTTATGCCTGGTAAGGCTGCCAACGCCGGTGGCGTGCTCGTGTCCGGCTTGGAGATGAGCCAGAACGCCGAGCACCTGTCCTGGACCTTCGAGGAGGTCGACGGCAAGCTCGAGCAGCTCATGCGCGGCATGTTCCACAACGTGGACGACACCGCCAAGGAGTACGGCCAGGAGGGCAACTTTGTCATGGGCGCAAACATCGCCGGCTTCCTGAAGGTCGCCGACGCTATGCTCGCCCAGGGCGTCTGCTAAATCTTCGCTCGAAATAGCATGTGATGAGGCTCCCAGCCATTCCGGCTGGGAGCCTTTTCTATCCCGGAGGACTCCTCATAACTTGCGGTGATATACGGACTGTTTAGCGTCCCAGAACGGCTAATCAGTCCGTATATCACCGCAAGTTATGTATGGGTGGGTGGATTTTGTCCTAAAACGGTGTGCGGCCCCTCGTTTGGTACACTTAAACGTACTGGACAAGTGAAGAGATGGGGGAGAACGTGCTCAAGTTCGGTACCTACGTCCGTGTTGGAAACGCGGCCGAAGCCTATGAGCTCTTACAGAAGAACCGCAACAACAAGATTGTGGGCGGCGGCATCTGGATGCGCCTGGGTTCGCGTCGCGTGGCGACGGCGATCGACCTTTCGGCCTGCGGACTCGATCAGATCGAGGAGACCGAGACCGAGTTTCGCATCGGTGCCATGTGTACCCTGCGCCAGCTCGAGCGCCATACCGGGCTCAACGCGCTTGTCAACAATGTCTTTGAGTTTGCTGTCCACGACATTGTGGGCGTGCAGCTGCGCAACACCGCCACGGTGGGCGGCAGCATCTACGGTCGCTTTGGCTTCTCGGACGTTCTCTCCGCCTTTCTCGCGCTCGATTCCTATGTTGAGCTGACGGGCGCCGGCCGCGTGCCGCTCGCCGAGTTCGTGGACATGGGTTATGTGCGCGACGTGATCGAGCACGTGGTGGTCGTTAAGCACGATTACCGCGCAAGCTATGAGGCCGTGCGCAAGGCCGCGACCGACTTCCCCTCCTTAAACGTCACCGCCGCCTGGTGGGATAACAGCTGGCATGTCACCGTGGGTGCCTGTCCGCTGCGCGCGACTCTGCTGCAGGGCGAGGCATGCGGCCTGGTGAACGAGCAGCCTTCCGAGGACGAGCTGCGTGCTCTGGCCGCATCCGTGCGTGCCCTGAGCTACGGTACCAACCTGTGGGGCTCGGCCGACTACCGCCGCCGCATCTCGGCCCCGCTTGCGATTCAGGCCGTGCGCCGCGCCGCCGGCATCGAGCTTTCGGCCGCGCTTGCCCGCGAGCTCGAGACCGTGCAGGTCCCTAAGTTTGCCACGGACGAGTATTCCTGCCGCCGCGTGCCCGGCGTCGATTCTAGCGAGGTGCGCTAATGGCTGTCAAACTCATCGATCTTTCCTTTACGCTCAACGGCCGCAAGGTCAAGGTTCAGATTGCCCCCGACACCATGCTCTTTGCGCTGCTGCGCGAGCAGGGCTGCGCGTCGGTACGCTGTGCCTGTGAGACCACCAACTGCGGTCTGTGCACGGTGTGGCTCGACGGCGACCCGGTACTGAGCTGCTCGGTTCCCGCCGCCCGTGTTGAGGGCCATACCATCACCACGCTCGAGGGCCTTAAGGCCGAGTCCGAGGCGCTCGCCCGCGCAATGGCTGCCGAAGGCGCCGAGCAGTGCGGTTTTTGCGCTCCCGGCCTCATCATGAACGTGCTGGCGCTTGCCCGCGCCGCTAAGAAGGATCCGAGCCTCGTCGCCACGCGCGAGGAGCTCTCGCGCCAGCTTGCCGGCAACCTCTGCCGTTGCAGCGGCTACGAGAGCCAGCTGCGCGCCATCGTGCGCTTCCTCAACGAGTCCAGCGTGCAGGTGGGCTTTGAGATGCTCGAGCTGCCGGTCAACGACACCAGCTGCGACGGTGTCTCCTACAAGCAGATCACTCACAAGCAGCCCAAGAAGGACTCGAAGGCCCTGCTCGAGGGTCGTCCCGTCTACACCGGCGATATGGTGCCCGCCGGTGCGCTCATCGTCAAACTTAAGCGCAGCCCCTATGCCCGCGCCAAGATCCGCTCCATCGATACGTCGCGCGCGCTGAAGGTGCCCGGCGTCGTGGGCGTCTACACCTACGAGGACGTGCCCAAGCGCCGCTTTACCATCGCCGGCCAGAGCTATCCGCAGCCGAGTCCCTACGACCGCCTGATCCTCGAGAACCTGGTGCGCTACCAAAACGAGGAGGTTGCGATCGTCGCCGCCGAGACCGAGGAGGCCGCCGACAAGGCGCTCAAGCTCATCAAGGTCGACTACGAGGTGCTTGAGCCGCTGCTCGACTTTACCCAGGCGCTCGATAATGACATCGTGGTCCACCCCGAGGGTGACGTGACCTTTATGTTCCCGCAGGGCGGCGACGTTCCGCGCAACCTGGTGTGCAGCGGTACCAGCGATTTTGGCAACCTTGACGAGGCCTTCGCCCAGAGCGACATTGTCTTTACCCGCACTTACACCAGCCAGGCAACCCAGACCGCGCCGATGGAGACCTTCCGTGCCTTCGCGACCACCGACGCGTTCGGCCGCATTTCGGTGACCACCTCTACGCAGGTGCCCTTCCACGTGCGCCGCATGGTCGCTCAGTCGCTCGATATCCCGCAGTCGCAGGTGCAGGTCATTAAGCCGCGCATCGGCGGCGGCTTTGGCTCCAAGCAGACGGGCTGCTGCGAGATCTTCGTGGCGTTCGTCACCCAGCAGACCGGCCGCCCGAGCTACTGCTGCTATACCCGCGAGGAGACTATCACCGCGGGCAACTCGCGCCACCAGATGCAGATGACCGTTAAGCTGGGCGCCATGAACGACGGCACCATCACGGCCATCGATCTGCATACGCTGTCCAACGCCGGGGCCTATGGCGAGCATGCCACCACGACGATCGGCCTCTCGGGCCACAAGAGCCTGCCCATCTACAACCACGTGAAGGCGAGCCGCTTTAGCTGGGACGCCGTCTACACCAATACCAACCGCGGCGGCGCGTATCGCGGTTACGGTGCCACCCAGGGCCAGTTTGCCGTGGAGAGCGCTGTCAACGAGCTCGCCGACATGCTGCACATGGACCCCGCCGACCTGCGCCTTAAGAACATCGTGCGCGAGGGCGAGATCATGCCGCAGTACTACAACGAGAAGCTCAACGCCTGCGCGCTCGACCGCTGCCTGCTGCGCGCGATGGACATGATCGGCTGGCGCGACAAGCCGCTGGCCGTGGACCTGGGCGACCGCGTGCGCGCCCTGGGCTGCGCGCTTACCATGCAGGGCTCGGGCATCTCCAACGTGGATATCGCCGGCATCGACATGCGCCTGGAAGAGGACGGCTTCATTACCATTGGCACCGGCGCCACCGATAACGGCATGGGCGTCGACACGATCCTGGCGCAGATTGCCGCCGAGGAGCTGGGCGTGGAGAGTTCAATGATCGTGGTACGCGGCGTGGACACCGACGTGTCGCCGTTCGATGCCGGCTCCTACGCGAGCTCGGGCACGTACGTGACGGGCCTTGCCGCCAAGAACGCCGCGACCGAGCTGCGTGAGAAGATCTGCGCCAAGGCTGCCCAGATGTGGGACGTGGATGCCGCCGACGTGGTCTTTGATGGTCAGTACGTGCGCCTGTCCGACGAGCGTGCCGCGCGTGAGCAGAACCGCTACCTCACGCTGCGCGACTTTGCCAACCTGTGCGTCAAGAACATCGCAGGCGGCGACGCGCTCACCTCGCATGCCTCTGCCTGCCTGCCCGTTTCGCCCCCGCCGTTTATGGCCGGCATTGCCGAGGTCGAGGTCGACAAGGCCACCGGCAAGGTGACTGTGGTGGACTACGCGGCGGCTGTGGACTGCGGCACCGTGATCAACGAGGCGCTCGCGCGCGTCCAGGCCGAGGGCGGCATTGCCCAGGGTATCGGCCACGCGCTCTACGAAATCGTCGAGCATGATGAGCGCGGCCGCCTGCGCACCGGCAACTTTATGAGCTACAAGCTGCCCACGCGCCTGGATATCGGCAGTATTCGCGTGGCCTTTGAGCCGAGCTACGAGCCGACGGGCCCGTTTGGCGCCAAGTCGATCGGTGAGGTCGTCATCAACACGCCGCTCGCCGCCGTGGCCTCGGCCGTGGCACACGCCACCGGCCACCAGGTTCGCTCGCTGCCGATCACGCCCGAGAAGGCCCTGCTGGGGGAGTAGGCGAGGAGGCGCTGTACCCGCTCATTGCCTAGCCCGGGGAAACTGCAGCCCACTTTTCAACTGAATTGTGGGCTGCAGTTTCCGTTTGAGGGCCTTGGCGGAAAGTGCATCCCGGAATAGGGGCTCAAAACGGGTTGCAGTTTCCGGTTGATGGCTATAGCGGAAATTGCATCCCATTCCGAGGCCCCAAACCGGGACACGCTTTCCGGCGCATGGCCAGCATCGCCAGGCTGCCGAGTCCTACCGAAGTTGCGGTGGAATAGGGACTGTTTTGGAGGACTGGAGCCCCAAACAGTCCCTATTCCACCGCAACTTATGAGATGGGGTGGCGTGCTCTATTGGCTTGCTCTCGTGGTGAGGTCGTGAGCCTGTAAAAGGTGTGCGTGCGCTTACCGTTCGTATCTGCTATCATTCCTAGTCTGTGCGCTCATGCGGGCGTGGCGGAATTGGTAGACGCGCCAGATTTAGGTTCTGGTGGGATTCCCGTGAAGGTTCGAGTCCTTTCGCCCGCACCAACGCACCCGCGTCGGCTTATGCCCTCGCGACACTTTGTTGCATAAAGGTACCAGCACCTCAGATAAGCTGGGCAGTATGAGGAGGAACGTGTTGAACATCACCGCTTCTGACGTCAAGGACGCCAAGCTCACCGCTACGGTCACCATCCCGGCCGCCGACGTCGACGCCGCGATCAAAAAGGCCTACAAGGACACCGCCAAGAAGTACCGCTTCCCGGGCTTCCGCGCCGGCAAGGCTCCCCGTCCGGTCATCGACTCCGCTCTTGGCGTCGAGGCTACCCTCGCTCAGGCCACCAACGACCTGATCGGCGCCAACGAGCCCGCCGTCCTCAACGAGCTGGACATCGTCCCCACCAAGAACGGTGACTACAAGGAGCTCGACCTCGCCAAGGATCACGAGGACTACACCTACACCGTCGAGTTCTCCCTGCGTCCTGCTGCCGAGCTCTCCTCCTTCGACGCCGTCGAGATTGAGATGCCTCCTGCGGAGGTCACCGAGTCCGAGATTAACAACCAGGTCGAGATGCTCCTCAACTACCGTGCCACCTTCGAGGACGTCGAGGGTCGTGCCGTCGAGGCCGAGGACTACGTCACCGTCGACCTCAAGGCCGTCGAGAACGCCGACAACTTTGCCGCCGAGGGCCGCATGCTCATCGCCGGTAGCGACAGCAACCCCAAGGAGTTCAACGAGGCCCTGATCGGCGCTAACGTTGACGACGTTAAGACCGTCACCTGGACCGACGAGGTCGAGGAGGGCGAGGAGGCCGAGACCCACACCGTCGAGGTCACCGTCAAGGGCATCAAGGTCCGCAACACTCCCGAGCTCACCGACGAGCTCGTCAAGTCCGACTTCGGCTTCGACAGCATCGATGCCATGCGCGACGCCATCAAGATCGAGATCGAGCAGGACAAGGCTTCCCGCCTGCCGGCCGAGAAGGAGAACCGTTGCGTCTCCGCTCTCGCCGAGCGCCTGCAGCTCGACGAGATGGATGCCGACTACGAGCAGTCCGTCTTTGAGGAGCTTGGCCAGAACTTCCTGTCCAACCTCGCTGCCCGCGGCATGACCCTGGACACTTGGCTGCCCGCTTCCGGCCTGACCATGGAGCAGTTCATCGGCGACCTTCACAAGCAGGCCAACGACGTTGCCCGTGAGTCCCTGGCTCTGGACGCCCTCGCCCGTGAGCTCAAGATTGAGGTCACCGAGGACGACATCAACGCCGAGTTCGAGAAGGCTGGCGTCAAGGACGTCGAGGCTTCCAAGGCCGAGTTCATCGCCGATGGCCGCATGCCTGCCGTCCGCGAGTCCATCCGTCGTTCCAAGGCCGTCGACCACCTGGTCGAGAACGCCAAGGTGACCGAGGTCGACGAGACCGCCAAGGACGCCGAGTAATTCTCGCCACCTTGCCCGCGAGCGCATGCGTGCGCTCGTGATGGGGTAAAGTTATACACCGGTTATCCGGTTGCTTCGTACGGTGCCAGCCAATGCATAGCATGCGGGCACCGTACGTTTATCTAGAACCTATTTGGTCCGCAAGAGAGAAATGGAGATGCGTATGATCGCTAAGTTCGATTCCGCCCTCGTGCCATACGTTATCGAGCAGACGCCGCGCGGCGAGCGCAGCTACGATATCTATTCGCGCCTGCTCAACGACCGCATCATCTTCTTGGGCGAGGAGATCAACTCCGTCAGCGCCAACCTGGTCGTTGCCCAGCTGCTGCATCTTGAGAGCCAGGATGCCGAGAAGGATATCTCGCTCTACATCAATTCGCCCGGTGGCGAGGTCTACTCCGGCCTGGCAATTCTTGACACCATGAACTTTATCAAGCCGCAGGTCTCAACCATCTGCGTGGGTATGGCCGCGTCTATGGCCGCCGTGCTGCTTTCGGCCGGCGCCAAGGGCAAGCGCTTCTGCCTGCCGCATTCCAAGGTCATGATTCACCAGCCCAGCGGCGGTGCCCAGGGTCAGCAGACCGAGATTGAGATCGTTGCCGAGGAGATCAAGAAGACCCGTCGCGAGCTCAACCAGATCCTGTCCGACGCCTCGGGCCAGCCCATCGAGAAGGTCCAGGCCGATACCGAGCGCGACAACTACCTGACCGCTGCCGAGGCCCTCGACTACGGCTTGATTGACCGTATCGTCACCTCGCGCGATCTCGCCGCGAAGGATGCCTAGGATGGCAGGAAACATGCAGGACAACTTTGACGAGAACGGCAACCCTATCCGCTGCTCCTTCTGCGGAAAAGAGCAGGGCCAGGTCCGTCGCCTCGTAAAGGGCCCGACCAACATCTTTATCTGTGACGAGTGCGTCGCCGCTTGCTCCGAGATTCTGGAGGAGTCGCTGGCTTCGGACTTTATGGACGCTGCCCGCAACGGCAAGCTGCCAGGCTTCCTCAACGACCACGGCCAGGCTGCTGGGCAGCCCGCCGTGGACCCCGAGACCGAGGGCTTTGAGCTCGAGGACGACCGCCAGGTCATCACGCACGTGCCGACGCCGCACGAGATCTATGACGAGCTTTCGGCCTATGTCATGGGTCAGGAGGACGCCAAGCGCGCTATGTCGGTTGCCGTGTACAACCACTATCGCCGCGTGATCGAGGGCGGCGCTGCGGTGTCCGCTTTTGACGGCGGCATGGGCTCGCAGTTCGACAACGATATGGACGAGGTGGAGCTCGCCAAGTCCAACATCTTGCTGCTCGGTCCCACTGGTACCGGCAAGACCCTGTTGGCCCAGACGCTCGCGCGCATCCTCGAGGTGCCGTTTGCCATCGCCGATGCCACCGCACTCACCGAGGCCGGTTACGTGGGCGAGGACGTGGAGAACATCCTGCTTAAGCTCATCAATGCTGCCGATGGCGATATCGAGCGCGCGCAGGTTGGCATTATCTACGTGGACGAGATTGATAAGATCGCCCGCAAGGCCGAGAACCTCTCCATTACCCGCGATGTCTCGGGCGAGGGCGTTCAGCAGGCGCTGCTTAAGATCCTTGAGGGCACGGTGGCAAGCGTTCCGCCCACCGGCGGCCGCAAGCATCCCCAGCAGGAGCTGCTGCAGATCGACACGACCAACATCCTGTTCATCTGTGGCGGTGCCTTTGTGGGTCTGGATAAGATTATCGCCGATCGCGTGGGCAACAAGGGCGTGGGCTTTAACTCCGAGATCGCCGGCCCCACCTCGGTCGACGAGAACGACCTGCTGCGCCAGGTGCTCCCGCAGGACCTCAACGCCTTTGGCATGATCCCCGAGTTCGTGGGCCGTACGCCCGTCGTCACCCAGACGCAGGCGCTCGACGAGGACGACCTGGTGTCGATCCTGACCGAGCCCAAGAACGCCGTGGTGCGCCAGTACCGCAAGATGTTCCAGCTCGAGGACGTTGAGCTTGAGTTTGAGGACGCCGCCCTGCACGAGATCGCCCGCATGGCGCTTGCCCGCAAGACCGGCGCCCGCGGTCTGCGTGCCATCTGCGAGGACGTACTGCAGCAGACGATGTTCGACCTCCCCAGCGAGGAGGGTGTTTCCAAGGTCGTTGTGACCGAAGCTTCCGTAAAGGGCGAAGAGCAGCCCCAGCGCATCTACGGGTAAATAGCTTGAATCCAGGCCCCGCGGCAACCACCGCGGGGCCTGCCATTTAGGGACAGGTTTATTTTGGTCGGTTTTATATGGGCAAATGTCGTTTCCCCTGATAAAACCTACCAAAATAAACCTGTCCCTTTTCGGCAGGTATGCCTGTGCTATTCTGTGAGATTGTCAAGTTAGTACCTTCAGACTGAAGTAATCGATACCTAAGGCGTGTCCGCCTGCTTGGTTTTCGTAGATTCCGCACGAGCCGAAGAGCACTTAATGTGCTCTTCGTGCGAGTCAGGACCTGACCGAGCGAAAACCAAGCAGGCGGACACGCCGACGGGCAAGGGAGAGATATATGGAAGAGATGCCCAAGAACTACGATCCGTCGACCAACGAGCCGGCGATCCTGCAGAAGTGGCTCGACGGCGGCTACTATAAGCGCCGTGAGGGCGTGGGCGACTGCACCGTCACCATTCCGCCTCCCAACGTGACCGGCAAGCTCCACATGGGCCACGCTACCGACGACTCCATCCAGGACGCTATCATCCGTATGGCCCGCATGCGCGGCAAGTCGACGCGCTGGGTGCTGGGCACTGATCACGCCGGTATCGCTACGCAGACCAAGGTCGACAAGAAGCTCAAGAGCGAGGGCATCAGCCGCTTGGAGATCGGCCGCGACAAGTTTGTCGACGCTTGCTGGGATTGGACCCACGAGTACGGCGGCATCATCGTCGAGCAGATCAAGCGTATGGGCTGCTCTGTCGACTTCGACAACGAGCGCTTCACTATGGACGAGGACTACGCCCAGGCCGTGCGTAAGGTCTTCTGCGACTGGTACCACGACGGCCTGATCTACCGTGGCAAGCGTATCGTTAACTGGTGCCCCAACTGCACCACCGCCATCTCGGACGACGAGGCTGAGTACAAGGACGAGAAGGGTCACCTGTGGCACCTGCGCTACCCGCTGACCGAGCCGGTCAACGGCCAGGACTACATCGTCGTCGCCACCACTCGCCCCGAGACCATGCTCGGCGACACGGGCGTTGCCGTCTCTCCGAAGGACCCCGAGAAGGCCGCCTTCGTGGGCAAGACCGTCAAGCTCCCCATCGTCGACCGCGAGATCCCCATCTTTGAGGATTGGCACGTCGACGCCAACTTTGGCTCCGGCTTCGTTAAGGTCACCCCGGCACACGACCCCAACGACTACGCCATGGGTCAGGCCCACGGCCTGCCGCAGATCAATATCTTCGATGAACACGCGGTGGTCGTCGAGGGCTACGGCGAGTTCACCGGCATGACCCGCGAGGAGTGCCGCGAGGCCGTCATCAAGTGGTTCGAGGAGCACGACCTGCTCGATCACGTCGAGGACCACGACCACTCCGTCATGCACTGCTACCGTTGCGACGCCGCGCTTGAGCCATGGCTGTCCGAGCAGTGGTTCGTCGCCGTCGATAAGCTCAAGGGGCCGGCGCTCGACGCCGTCAACTCTGGCAAGGTCACCTTCCACCCCGCGCGCTGGACGCAGACCTACACCACCTGGATGGAGAACCTCAAGGACTGGTGTATCAGCCGCCAGCTGTGGTGGGGCCACCGCATTCCCGTGTTCTACTGCGAGGACTGCGGCTGGGAGGACGCCCTTACCGAGGACACCGATGTGTGCCCCAAGTGCGGCGGTCATCACGTGCATCAGGACGAGAACGTGCTGGACACCTGGTTCAGCTCGCAGCTGTGGACCTTCGCCACGCAGGGCTGGCCGCATAAGCCGGAGCTGCTCGAGGGCCATCACCCCACGACCGCGCTCGTCACCGCACGCGACATCATCGCGCTGTGGGTCGCCCGCATGGTCATGAGCTCGCTGTACTTCCTGGACGAAGTGCCGTTTAAGGACGTCGTCATCTACCCGACGATCCTTGCCAAGGACGGCAGCCGCATGTCCAAGTCCAAGGGCAACGGTGTTGACCCCATGGACCTCATCGGTATGTACGGCGCCGACGCCATGCGCTACAACCTGCTGACGCTGTGCACCAACAACCAGGACGTCAAGTTTGACGCGAACATCGATAAGAAGACCAAGAAACTCATCGACAGCCCGCGTACCGACCAGGCCAAGTCGTTTGTGACCAAGATCTGGAACGCAAGCCGCTTCCTGCTTATGAACATGGAGGGCTACACGCCCGGCGAGCCCGTCGTGGAGACGCCGGCCGACGCCTGGATGTTCAGCCGCCTGGCAAAGGCCGTGAAGATGGTCACCGAGGGCATCGAGAACTACACCTTTGGCGACATGGCCCGCGGCGTGCAGCAGTTCTTCTGGAACGAGGTCTGCGACTGGTACGTCGAGGTCACCAAGGCCCGCCTGAAGGGTGAGGGCCGTCTGCAGGCTCAGCGCAACCTGATCTTTGTGCTGGATACCTCCATTCGCCTGATGCACCCGCTCATGCCGTTTGTTACCGAGGAGATCTGGGACAACATGCCGGCGAGCGTGCTCGATCTGGACGCCGAGGGCAACGTGGACCGCGCCGAGGCGCTCATGATCGCCAAGTGGCCCGAGCCCGCCGACTACGCCAAGTACGTCGACGAGCCCGCCGAGCGCGCGTTTGAGCTGTGCCGCGCTGTCGTTTCCGCCGCTCGCGCCACGCGCTCGCGTTATCGCTTGAGCCCCAAGGCCGAGCTCGACGTGGTCGTGCGCGCCGGTGCCGAGGATATCGAGAAGCTCGAGAGCCTGCGTTCGACCATCGAGCCGCTGGCCAACACCGCCTCGTTAGTCATGGGTACCGACGTTGAGAAGCCGGCCGCGAGCATCGCCGTGGTCGATAGCGGCGTCGAGGTCTTTGTGGTGCTCGAGGGTAAGGTTGATCTTTCGGCCGAGAAGGCGCGCCTGGAGAAGGAGATCGCCGCTGCGCAGAAGGAGCTTGCCGGCTGCGAGAAGACGCTGGCCAACGAGGGCTTTGTGGCCAAGGCCGCACCTGCGGTGGTCCAGAAGAAGAGGGACCGTGCAGCTGAGCTCAAGGAGATCCTAGCGGCGTTGAACTCGCAGGTTGCTGACTTCTCGTAGTTCTTACTGAGGGGCGCGTCCCGACGCTTTGCTCTCCGCTGCGGACAGTCCTGCGCAAGACGGACAGCACATTAAGTGCTGTCCTTTGCGTGCGGAACTTGCGGCGAGCAAAGCGTCGGGCCGCTCCTAGTGCGGTTACGTGGTTGTTTGCAACTGGTAGGTTGGGGCCACTGGGTTGTGGCCTTGATCTTGCTGCAATCGGGTAAAGGCTGAAATTGTCAACGCGAGGGGCTCATTCTTTTTGATGAGCCTCTTTTTCTGTTATGGGGGACTTTGGGTTATGGCTAAGCGTTCTGGGTCGTATGTCGTTCCTTTCTCGTTTGAGTTGCTTTCGTTTGATGAGGCTGTTGGGTTGGCTGCTGATACGGGGCGGATTTCTGGGGATGCTGGTCCTCTGCTCGAGACGGTTGTCGATATGCTCGATGAGCTGGGGCGTCCGGATGAGTATTTTGATTGCATTCAGGTTGCCGGTACCAATGGCAAGACTTCGACTACGCGTTTTTCGGCTGCCATTCTTCGTGGTGAGGGGCTCAAGACCGCGCTGTATACGTCGCCGCAGTTGGTGCGCTATCCCGAGCGCATGGAGGTCGATGGGCGCGTTGTGAGCGATGAGGCGTTTGCCCGTGGCGTTTCTGCCGCTGTCGAGGCGGGGCGTCGCGTGAATGCGCACCGTGTGGCGGCGGGGGAGCGCGCCTATTCCATCACGCCGTTTGACCTGCTGACGGCCGCCGCACTTGTCGTGTTTGCTGAGGCTGCGGTGGATGCTGCCGTGCTCGAGGTTGGCATGGGCGGGCGTTGGGACGCCACGAGTGCGACCGATCCCGTCGCCGTTGCCATTACGGGCATTGGGCTCGATCACACACGTATTTTGGGCGATACGCTGGAGGCCATTGCGGGGGAGAAGGCTGCGGTTATTAAGCCTGGGCGTTTGGTTGTTTTGGGCGAGGGTACGCATGAGGCGAGCGTTCAATGTGTGATGGATGCCCGTTGCCGCGAGTGCGGCGTTGTGCCGCTGGTGGTGAGCCACGCCACGACTAAGGTGCCTGCGCATGTGGGCGACACGGTTGAGTTTAGCTGCACCACGCCGCGTGCGATCTATACGACGGGCATGGTTAAGCCGGCATATCAGCCGCAGAATGCAGCGTGCGCGATTATGCTTTGCGAGGGGTATCTGGGTCGTGAGCTCGACCACGAGGCACTGGATGCTTCGCTTATGGGTTGCCCCACACCGGGTCGTTTTGACGTGTTGGGGACCGATCCGCTCAAGCTGATTGATGCCTGCCATAACCCTCAGAGCTGCGAGAACTTTGTGAGCGCGCTGGACGAGATCGATCCGTGCGTGGAGAATCGCCCCACGCTGCTGTGCGCTGCGCTGGCCGACAAGGACGTGGCGGGCATCGTTGACGTGCTGATCCCGGCCTTTCCGCGCGTGGTCGTGACCCAGACCGATTCCGATCGCGCCCTGCCGGCAGAGGAGCTCGCCGCACTTGTGGACGCCAACAAGCTTGCGGGCGTTTACCCTAGCGTATCCGAGGCGCTCGCCGCCTTCGATGCCGCAGGTGAGTCCTTCATTGCCGCCGGCACCATCACCCTAGCCGGCGAAGTAGCGGGCCTGCTCCGCTAACCCATCTCCTCATCAGTTGCGGTGAAATACGGACTGTTTTACAAGCTGGAAGCCTGAAACAGTCCGTATATCACCGCAACTCAAAAGCAGCCAATTCGGGACGGGGCTTTTTGGCTGCCCTGTGCCCCGAGTTGACTCGCTTGCCACGAAATGGGCCTATCTACTACGTTTTACCGACTACCCTCGACCACACCGAGAATTGCGAAATTAAAACCGACGCTCCTATAAGTTGTCAAGAGGCAGTTTGCGGGAGCGCTCTCTCCAATTCGCACAGGAGCTCGTAATACCTCCTCTCCAGTTTCGTCGACCGCCGTTTCCCCCGTTCCAAGTGCCCGAGTGTGG
>DBFOLV010000058.1:0-17889 GCA_048430825.1 Collinsella sp. | reverse complement strand
GTTACGCGGTTTTACCAAACCGCGTAACGGCTCGACGCTGCAAACGCCCCTAAGCGGCAATCTGACGTTCAATCGTCGGTCGCGTACCGAAGTACGCTTCCCTCCTCTTTCACGTCACCTTGCTCGCTTAGGGGCGTTTTCGCTGACTTATGCTCAACCAGCGACGTTTCCACGCTTGTCAAGAGACTAGTCATTGGGTAGTCATTGGGGACGTTCTTAAATGACTAGTCGTTGGGGACGTTCTTGTTTGACTAGTCGTTTAAGAACGTCCCCAACGACTAGTCTGGGCGGCGGCCGTGTGCTGCTGTCCGCGTGGCGGCGTATAATCGGCGGCAGATGACTTGGACGTTAGGAAACCATGACCGATAGCATGCAGCAGATGGCGCTCGACACGCTCGGCGCCTATTTTGGCTACACCTCGTTTCGCCCGGGACAGGACCGCATGGTCGATGCGATCCTTGCCGGTCGCGATGCGCTGGGCGTTATGCCCACGGGCGCCGGCAAGTCCATTTGCTACCAGGTGCCCGCGCTCATGCTGCCCGGCATCACCTTTGTGGTGAGCCCGCTGCTGTCGCTTATGGAGGACCAGACCCGTGCGTTGCTCGCGGCGGGTGCGCGACCCAGCTATCTCAACTCCAGCCTTACTCCGGCCCAGCAAAACACCGTGCTCAAGCGGGCGCGTGAGGGCCGCTACCAGCTTATGTACGTGGCGCCCGAGCGCCTGCTCGAGCCGCGCTTTTTAGCTTTTGCGCAGGAGGCCGCGACGGACGGCGGCATCGGCGTGCCGCTCGTGGCCATTGACGAGGCCCACTGCGTAAGCCAATGGGGCCAGGATTTCCGCCCCGCCTACCTGCAGATTCACGAGTTCATCGATTCCCTGCCGCGGCGCCCCATCGTGGCGGCCTTTACCGCTACGGCGACCGAGCGCGTGCGTGCGGACATTCAGCAGATGCTCGGCCTGCAAAACCCCGCGACGGTGGTGACGGGCTTCGATCGCAAGAATCTCTACTTTGGCTGCGAGGAGATGGGCGACAAGGCCAAGGCCGCGTGGGTGCGCGACTACGTGATCGCGCATTCGGGCGAGAGCGGCATCGTGTATTGCTCGACCCGTAAGACGGTCGATGCGCTGGCAGGTGAGCTTGCCGAGGCACTGGGTCCCAGCGGCATTCGCGTGGGCCGCTACCATGCCGGCATGGGCAACGACGCCCGCCGCCAAAGCCAGCGCGCCTTTATCGACGACGATATCCAGGTGATGGTTGCCACCAACGCCTTTGGCATGGGCATCGACAAGCCCAACGTGCGCTACGTGATCCACAACAACGTGCCCGAGAGCATCGAGGCCTACTACCAGGAGGCGGGCCGCGCCGGCCGCGATGGCGACCCGGCCAGCTGCCACCTGCTGTGGAACGGCAACGATTTTCGCATGCGCCGTTTTCTGATCGATCGCGGCGATGCTGCCGATGAGACGCTCGACGACGAGCAGCGCGCGTGGGCGCTCCAGAATCGATATCGTCTGCTCAGCCAGATGGAGGGCTACTGCAATACCACCGGCTGCCTGCGCGAATACATGCTGCGCTACTTTGGCGACGAGGCCGCGGCCGAGCATGCTGCTTCGGCTGGCGCGGGCGGCACCGCCATGGACGACGTCGAGGGCTGCGGCAACTGCAGCAATTGCCTCACGCAGTTCGAGGTCGAGGACGTCACCGATATGGCCCGCGCTGCCGTGCGCTATGTGGCCACGCGTCCCATGCGCTTTGGCAAGTCGCTCATCGCCGACGTGCTCCACGGCGGCAACACCGAGCGCATTCGCCAGATGCATCTGGATGAGGACCGCGGCTACGGTGAGCTGTCGAGCGAATCGGTCGGGCGTATCAAGGACATCATCGGCCAGCTGTGCGGCCGCGGCTACCTGGCCACCTCGCAGGGGCAGTATCCGGTCGTGGGGCTGGGTCCGCGTGCCAGCGAGGTCGAGGACGAGGCGTTCGCCTTTACCGTTAAGCGTCGTGCATCCAAGCGCAAGGCCTCGGCCCGCGCCCGCCGCGCCGTCGATCTGCTGCGCGAGGAGGCCGAGCTGGATCATCGCCCGCGCGTGGGCGACGATGCCGAGCTGTTCGAGCGCCTGCGTGCCCTCCGCAAGGAGATCTCGACGGAGCTGGAGATGGCGCCGTATATGGTCTTTTCCGACAAGGCCCTGCGCGGCCTGTGCCGCCTACGCCCGCAGACGCGCGACGAGCTGATCCAGGTCAACGGCATTGGCGAGAAAAAAGCCGACGCCTTTGGCGAGCAGTTTATGGCGGCAATTGAAGAGTTTGAGTCCGAGCATGCGCGGGATGGAGCGTAACGATGGCATTCGACGATAAAACCGGCCGCGCTGACGTGTCCGCCGTGCCGCTGTACCAGCAGGTCATGGACGACCTAAAGGGCGAGATCGCGCGCGGCGTGTACGCTGCCGGCTCGCGCATTCCTTCCGAGATGGAGCTCGCGAAGTCCTACGGCGTGGGGCGCGTCACCGTGCGTCGCGCCATCGAGGAGCTGTCGCGTGCGGGGTATCTCAACCGCCAGCAGGGGAGGGGCACCTTTGTGTGCGCTCCCAAGCTCAAGCGCAAGATTCGCCAGAAGGGTGACGTCCAGAGCTTTACTGAGGGCTGTGCTGCCAACGACATGGTGCCGGGTGCGCGTCTGGTGTCGCGCACGGTGGTCGCGGCGACGTACGAGGATGCGGCGTTCTTTGGCGTGGAGCCCGGCTGCGAGCTTATCGTGGTCGAGCGCGTGCGCACAGCCGACGGCATCCCTGTCATGCTTGAGAACAACGCCTTTGTGCTCGCCGACCATCCCTACCTGCAGACGCTTGCCGACAAGGACCTCACCGATAACTCAATCTTTGCGCTCGTTGCCGAGCATTCGGGCCGTGCGCCGCTCAAGTCCGACCCCTGCACCGTGGAGATTGCGCTTGCCGATGCTCAAGCGGCCCCACTGCTGGAGGTGCCGGTCGGCGAGCCGCTCTTCTATATGGAGGCGTACTTTACCGACGCCGGCGGGCGTCCTCTACTGCTCGGCCGCCAAAAGATCGTGGGCTCGCGCTACGTCTTCGACATCTAACGTCCACAGATAGAACAACATAGAACAACCTTGGTGAAATGACTTCACGGGCGTTGCCGTGCGTGTTATAAATAGGACAACATAGAACGACAGCAGGTACAAGCCGTCGTCGCTCAAAGCCGCCCCACAAGGAGGAACATCACCATGAACGCACATGATCTGGTTCAGGAAATCATCGAGCGCAAGGGCAAGATTGAGAACGTCTTTTGGATCGCCTGTGGCGGTTCGATGATCGACCTGATGCCGGCCAACGAGCTGCTCAAGCGCGAGGCCACCACGTTTACCTCGACGGTCTACACGGCACGCGAGTTTTGCCTGATGGCCCCCAAGAGCCTTGGCGAGAAGTCGCTCGTTATTGCCTGCAGCCACAGCGGCAACACGCAAGAGGTCGTCGATGGCTGCGAGATGGCGTTGGCTGCCGGCGCCGAGGTCGTCGCCATGACCGACTGCGAGGGCTCCAAGATTGACAACGGCAAGTGGATCACCTGGGTCTACCCGTGGGGCGAGGGCGTGCCGCAGGCCGAGGTGCCGCAGGGCATCGGCGCTCTGATCGCCGCCGAGCTGCTCGACCAGCAGGAAGGCTACGAGGCACTCGCCGACATGTACGAGGGCCTCAAGCAGATGGATGCGCTGCTGCCCGCCGCCCGCGAGAAGGTCAACGCCGAGCTGGGCGCCCGCTTTGCCGAGCTCTGCCAGCAGCACAAGTTCTTCTATATCCTGGGCTCCGGACCCAACTTTAGCCAGACCTACGCCATGGCCATCTGCTCGCTCATGGAGATGCAGTGGCAGCACTGCTGCTACATCCACTCCGGCGAGTACTTCCACGGCCCGTTCGAAGCCACCGAGCCCGGCGTGTTCTACTTTGTGCAGCTTGGCGCGGGCGAGTGCCGCCCCATGGAGGAGCGCGCTCTTGCGTTCCTCAACACGCACACCGATACGGTTATGGTGCTCGATGCACTCGAGTACGGCGTGGGCGAGGTGCCCGCCAGCGTGCGTTCGTACCTGGAGCCGATATTCTTCTACAACATGAGCTGCGAGCTGCGCGCCGCCCGCGGAAAGGTGTTCGACCACAGCCCTGAGATTCGTCGCTACATGGGCATCGAGCAGTACTAGGTAACGGGAAAAGCATTCACCTTCGATTCGCAAGCGAACAGCGTGCGTAAAAAGCGGGCCGCGCCGGTGGGTTTCCGGCGCGGCCCGCTTAGTATCGCGCATAGATTCGCAAGGTTGCGGCAGCCAGCGGCTTACTTGGCGTCGTAGGCCTCGGTATCCCACCAGTCGAGCTGGGCGATGTTGTCGCGGATGTGCTGGCAGCTCTTGTGGAAGCCCTCGAGCTCGTGCTCGGACAGGTCCAGTGTGTAGACTTCCTCGACGCCCTCGGCACCGATCACGCACGGCAGGGAGGTAAAGATGCCCTCCTCGCCATACTGGCCGGTCATAAGCGTAGAGGCCGAAAGCACGGCGTGCTCGTTGTGCAGCACGGCGGCGCAGACGCGCGCGGCGGAGTTGGCGACGGCGTACTCGGTGCACTGCTTGCCCTGGTAGGTTACGTAGCCGCCCTTGCGCGCGAGCTCCTCAATCTCCATGTGGTCGAAGGCATACTTGTCGGGGTTCTCGGCCTGAAGTTCGTTAAGGCTCTTGCCGGCGATGGTTGCGGCCTTAAAGGCTGCCAGCTGGCTAAAGCCATGCTCGCCGATCATGTAGGCGTCGATGGACTTGGGGCTCACGCCGACCTTCTTGGAGATCTCGGTACGCAGGCGGGCAGAGTCCAGGCCGCAGCCCGAGCCGATAATCTTCTTGGGATCGTAGCCGGTCAGATGCCACAGCTCGGTGCACACGACGTCGCAGGGGTTGGAGATGCTCACGAAGATGCCGTCAAAGCCGGCGTCGACGATGCGCTTGGCAAAGGTGCGGGCGGCGTCGGTGGTAAAGAACAGCTCGCCGTCGCGGTTGCCGGCGGCCAGCGCGACCTTGCCGGCGGCGTTGACGATGACGTCGCAGCAGGCTAGCTCCTCGTAGTGGTCATAGCAGTTGACGATCTTGGTGTTGTACGGGACAAACGAAAGGGAGTCGCGCAGGTCCTGGACCTCGGACGTCACCTTGGCCTCGTTGATATCGCACAGGTACAGCTCATCGGCAATGCCCTGCATGAGCAGGCTGTTGGCGACATGTGCTCCTACGTGGCCCTGGCCGACCACACCGATCTTACGCGTCTGGTACATATACGTATCCTTTCGGCCGAGTTTTTCGCGTCGAACCATTGTATCGTCCTGCTGCCACTTTGCTGGGCTAAAGCGCCGTAGATTTTTGGACATGCCTTAATCTCTACTTTTGGAGTGATTTGGGCTGCTGACGGCATCGCTGGGCGATGTGCTCGCGCGGATGGAGCCGGTCGTTGTACCATAGTTGCAACTGACTCGTAAGGAGCATCCATGCCCATTCGCATCCCCGACGCCCTCCCTGCCGCCGCGCAGCTCGAGAGCGAGAACATCTTTGTCATGACCGAGTACCGCGCGCTGCACCAGGACATTCGTCCGCTGCGCGTGCTCATCCTCAACCTCATGCCCACCAAGATCGCCACCGAGACGCAGATCATGCGCAAGCTCTCCAACACGCCGCTGCAGGTGGAGGTGGATCTGCTGCGTACCAAAACGCACGAGGCCACGCACGTGAGCGCCGGCCACCTGGAGACGTTCTACCGCACGTTCGACGACATCCGCGACATCCACTACGACGGCCTGATCATCACGGGCGCGCCGGTGGAGCAGATGCCGTTCGAAGAGGTCGACTACTGGCCCGAGCTCTGCCAGATCATGGATTGGTCCACCACGCACGTGCACTCTACGCTGCACATTTGTTGGGGCGCGCAGGCGGGGCTCTACCATCATTACGGTATCCAGAAGTACGACCTGCCGGCAAAGGCGAGTGGCGTGTTCGAGCATTATCTGGTGAAGCCGCAAAGCCCGCTGGTCCGCGGCTTTGACGACCGTTTCTATGCCGTGCATTCGCGCAACACCGATGTGCGCCGCGAGGACGTGGAGGCCGAGCCGCAGCTTGAGGTCGTGGCCGTGTCCGACGAGGTGGGCCTGTACATCGTCAAGTCGACCGACAGCCGTCGCTTCTTTGTCTTTGGCCATCCCGAGTACGATACCGACACGTTGCGCTTGGAGTACGAGCGCGACGTGAAGCGCGGACTCAACCCGGAGGTGCCGGCGCATTACTTCCCGAATGACGACCCCACCGCCGAGCCGCGTAACGTCTGGCGCAGCCAGGCTCAGCTGTTCTACACCAACTGGCTCAACTACTACGTCTACCAGACCACGCCCTACGACCTGGCCCGCGCCGGCGAGGAGCACTAGGCTACGGCTGCTGCTGTGCCGGCGGCGTGACGAGCGTGGATATCCGGACGGACGAGCGTGGATTTTCGGACATTTACAAATCGAGCGTGGATAATCTCCCACTATTGGCTTGAAACTAGGCTCAAAACGGGAGATTATCCACGCTCATTTTTTAGGCATGTAGATGCCGATGGCTCGGCTAAGCGACGGTGCGCGCAGAGACAAAGTCGCATTTGGCGTAGTCTTGAATCTCGACGGGTTTTTCTTTCTGATAATCCGATGGACCAAGGCCTCAAAATGTGGAGACAGGGACCTCTCGACAACCGCCCTACCTGCAGATATAAGCCATCAGCCTAAAACGTCCAAAACCGTCAAGCATTTGGTCAGCGCCTGGACGGTATTTGGTCAGACTTCGCATGAAACCGTCTGGTACGTTTGCGCCGTTCCAAGATTTGGGAGGCGACATGGGAAACATGACGGCGAATCAAAGGCTTGCAAGTCACATTAAAGCATGCGAACAGCAGATGAGCTGCGTGTACGCGCGCACGGCGGCGGAGGCAAAGCAGATTGAGCGGCGGGCGGAGGCGGGAAGTCTCGAAGCGGTCATGCCGGGGCTGTATGCGCGTCCGGAATACTGGTCCGAGCTCAAGTTTCGGCAGCGTTATCTGCATCGGGTGCGGGCGCTTGCGCAAAAGCACCCCGACTGGACATTTTGCTCCTATACGGCGGCTGTTATCTATGGCCTTTCGGTTTCGCATGTCAATTTGACGCACATCCATATCGCCGCGATGCCGGCCCAATCGACGACGCCGGGCTCTCAGGTCATTCGTCATCGCTATGCTCGTCAAACACGGGCCACCCAGATGGATATCGCCGTAACCGATATCGATCAAACGATTACGGATTGCTTGGTCGATGCATCGTTTGTCGAGGGACTGATCATCGCGGATTCGGCGCTCCATGAGCAACTTTTGTCGAAGGAGCATCTCGTTGAGACTGTCGACAAGCTTGGCCTGAATCGTCGCGGTGTTGTGACGGCGCGCAGGGTTGCACGATGTGCCGATGGGCTGTCGGAAAGCGGCGGCGAGTCCAAGGCGCGTGCCCTGATGATCGAGCGCGGCTGGCAGACGCCGGAGTTGCAAGTTGAGCTGTTCGACCCGGTTGAGCCGGGACGACCGTATCGCGTCGACTACTTGTGGCGCGTGGGCGACCAGCTGATTATCGGTGAGTTCGACGGATTCGTTAAAAGCGAGAAAGCGGCGGAGGAGGGCAAGCTCGCAAAGGCGCAGTTCGATGAGCGTCAGCGCGAGTCGAGGCTTTCGCTGCTTGATAACTGCAAGATCGTGCGCTTGTGCTGGGATGATCTAAGGGATCCGACAAAGCTCGATCGCAAGCTCAAGGTCGCCGGCGTGCCGCGTGCGTGCTGAGGCAGTTGCAAGGCGTTTGGCTGCACGAGCGTGGAAAATCAGACGGACGAGCGTGGAAATCTGGACGCTTGTTGAATGAGCGTGGATAATCTCCCACTTTTGGCTCGTAAGGGGGCCCAAAGTGGGAGATTATCCACGCTCATCTTGCGGGTGCGAAACAGCGGCGATCAGGCGCTGACGATGTGGGGCAGCGGCAGGTCGTGGGCGTCGGTGGGAACGTGGCCGACGCGCTGCTCGTCAAAGGCGATGCCGATGATTTGACATGCGGGCGAAAGCGTGGGTAGGTAGCGGTCGTAGCAACCGCCGCCGTAGCCCAGGCGCGCGCCGGTTTGGTCGAAGGCCACGAGCGGCACGATAATCATGTCGAGCTCGGCGGCGGGCACGATGGGGAAGTGGTCGCTGTCGACGTCCGTGGCTGCGAAGGCCCGCGTAGGGTGGGCGATAAACGGGGCCTCGGACGCATCGCCGGCAGAGACTGCCCGCATGCACATGCGCTGGCCGCATGCGGCGGCGTCGCTTGCCGAGAGCATGCACGGATAGGCTACGCGCCAGCCACGCGCGGCGGCCGCGGCGGCAAACGCGGCGGGGTCGACTTCGGAACCCATCGCGGCATAGACGGCAACGGTGCGTTGGCCCGCAGTGCCGCTGGACTCCATCAGCTCAACAAGCCGCGCGCATACAACAGCAGACTTCGCTGCCCGGACATCCAAATCAATAGCATCGCGCCGAGCAATCACCGCCCGTCGCAACTCAGCCTTATCCATCTCAACCTTCTCTCCCAAACCTACCAAAAAGGGACAGGTTTATTTTGGCAGCTTTTATCTGGGCAAACGCGATATGGGCAGTAAAGCCACCGCAAATATGCCTGTGAACTGCGCCCTTTGTGGTTGTTTGGGCCTATGCGTTAATGCTATAACGCCGCAGCGATTGCTTCAGTCACAAACTTATTGAGTGACTCACCCTTCTTTGCCGCCGCCAGCGCTGCTTGCTTGTGGAGCTCAGAGCCCGTTCTTACGTTGAACGAGCCCTTAAAAGCCCGCTCGGGTTCCTTGCCCTTCTCGGCGCAAAACTCAAGGTAATCGTCGACGGCGTCGTGGAAGCATTGCTCCACTTCTTTAACCGTAGAGCCTTCAAATACGATTGCGTCCCTAATGCCGGTGACCATACCTGTTAGCACATGCTGTTCGGCATCGAACTCGACTGGGGCGAAATAACCCTTGTATGCCAAAACGTTACTCATGACTACCTCCGACATCTTGCAGAAATCGAACGATGTTTCGAATGGTCCCCGCTGTCAATTCGTCAGATGGATGCGGCGCGTGCATTACGAACATCCTGCCATCTGATGGCCTGTAGAAGCGAACGCGCGATCCGGATGTCTTGCCTTTGTTGTCCACTTCAAAGCCATATGAAGCCATGACTTTTAAAAAATCGGTATACCGATACGTCGAAGGGCAGCTAAGCAGTTGGGCGATGAGTTTATCGGCCCGCGTCATCCCGCCTCACATTCTGCAACTATATCCTAGTTGCAATTTAAGTCTGATGCAAGCACCCCTACTATAGAACATGTGTACGTATAGAACAAGTGTTCGAACCACCACAAAGGTGCCTGTCCCCTTTGTGGTGGTTTGGCTCCCGCTTGGCTTTGTTGCGCAACAAGGGCTGCATTTTTGGGTTTACCTTCATGGTGGAAGGAATGAACCGAAAGGAGCCCGTCATGTTTTGTCGCTCGTGTGGCACGCCGCTTGTCGACGACGCCCTCTTTTGCCCCGTATGCGGCGCGCCCGTAGCACCCGACCAGGTCGCGGCCACGCAGCAACCCCAGCCTGCCACGCCCGCTCCTGGGCAATACGTGCCCGTGCAGCAGCCCGTGCGGCGCAAGCGTTCCAAGAAGCCCCTCATCGCCCTTGCCGCGGTGCTTGCCGTGGCGGCGGGCATCGGCGGCGGTGCGCTGTTCTACTTTACGCAGATCGCGACCACGCCTATCGACGAGAAAATCTTTCCGGACAGCGGCATGCGTGCGCTTGTCTCGACCAAGTACGACACTAACGGTGACGGCCGTATCTCACGCGACGAGGCCAAGGCGGTGACGTCGATCGAGCTGGACGGCGTTACGTCAACGCAGGGTCTGGGCAAGGTGTTCCCCAACGTTACCAGTGTGGAATACGGTGGGGATAAACTCGTCAACCTGGACCTCTCGGGCTGCGGCGACCTTAAGACCGTCGAGCTTAACTCGGCGAGCAACGTCACCGTCGTTAACCTGGACGGTTGCGACAACATCGAGAAGCTCGACCTTTCAAATGCCGGGGAGCTCAAAAGCGTCGATCTTTCGGGTAAAAAGAAGCTCGCCACGTTGGCACTGCCGCAGGATACGAAGGTTGGCGGCATTAAGGACACGCAGCTCGACGAGCTGTGGCTGCCGGTGTCCTATGAAGGCACCGATAAATCGGACCAGTACGGCGATATCTACGAGATCGAGCGCGATGAAAACGGCTACGTCACGGGCTTCACGTCTGCCGTCAAGCAAGGTGGCGGTGTAAGCTACAGCGTCGAGCACGATGAGTCGCATCGCATTTCGGAGATTGAGGAAGATCTGGCGGGCGGTTACGAGAACGTCAACACGTTTACGTACGACGCCGACGGTAACGTCACGCGCATCGACTGCGATGCCGACATGAGCGATTCGTCGAGCACCACGACGTTTACCTACGACGCGGACGGAAACCTGATCAACAAGACGACCCATGCGGGTTACGGTGAGAGCGCGAGCACGTATGTCTACCAGGACGGCAACATGGTGACCAACACCGATACCAGCCCGGCCAATCCTCGGACGGTCGTGTATTCGTACGGATACGACAAGGATCGCGTGACGTCCTTTACGCTGGACTGCCAGGGCGACACGGTGGGAACTACGTGGACGATTACCGCGGGCTACGAGTATGGCAAGGACGGCAACATTTCGCGTATCTCGCCTGTGGCATATGACTCGCACGGCAACGACTACGGCTCGCTGAACTCGTACGCAGCGGTGGATTATTCGTACAGCGACGGAAAGCTCGACAGGATCGATTCCGAGCGCGGCGGCTATGCGGAGTTCTATTACGACGAGTACGGCAACCTGACGTCGGTCGACGAGTATGCCGGACGCGGTTCGGATGCCGAGTTTGAGTTTGAGCACGAGGTCGAGTACTAGCGCTACTTCTGTAACAAGCACGAGAAGAACAAGCCGGAGGAGTGGATTCGTCTGGATGCAGAGTACGACGTCGACCAGGGTAGCTGGAGCAACGACTCCGATTATGGTCGTGAGTGCTTTGCAACCATGTACGAGCTCAATCCGTTAGAGGCCAGGCTGAACCCGTTTATCAAGTAGCGGCCCACTCGCAAACCACCACAAAGGTGCCTGTCCCCTTTGTGGTGGTTTTGCTTGACTGTGGCTAGGCCAGCAGGTCGACGACGTTAAAGCCGGCGTTGCTCTTGGCGATGACGTCGCGGCCGCCAAAGACGCAGGTGGGTGCGACGGCCGCAATACGCGTCACATCGGCGCCGAGCGAGCGAAGCTCAGCGGGCGTGGCCGCGAGCATCTGGGCGCGGCGCTCCTCGCGTGCGTGCGGATCGAGCCCAGCCAGGTAGGTCGTATTGCGGCGCTTGGTGAGCGCGTACGGCTTCACGGGCGCGTCCATGCCGCTCACGCAGCTCACGATAAAGCCCTCGAAGGCGGCCTCGTCGGGCTCAAAGCTGCCGAGCCATGCGCCCGCGCGTTCCATGCGCTCAATCGAAGGATCGACCGCCGGGTCGCGGTAGGTGTAGAACGCCGTCTGGCGCTCGCCGGCCGCGCGGAATCCGCATCCGTACGCACCGCCCTTCACGCGGATCTCGTTCCACAGGTAGTCGTAGGAGAGCGCGTTGGCGGCAACCGCCCAGGCGCCCGTCACGTCAATGCCCAGACGGCGCGGGTCGCACGCGCGCGCAGCAAAGCAGATGTCGCTGGGGATGACGAAAGCCTCGTGACGGTCGCGCGGCTCCGGCACCACGAGCGCGTTGCGGCCGGCATCGGCGCCGTCACCCGCGTCAAGCCCCAGGTCGCCCGCGGCATCCCAGTACGCGTCAAAGTCCTCGTCGCTGCCGGTAAAGCTCGCCATGCAGCCATCGGCCACAAAGATGTGGTCTGCCAGCTCGGCAAGCTTGGCGCGCAGGCCGTCCAGTCGCTCGTCAAAGTGCTCGAGCAGATCGCGCAGGAACAGGTAGAAGTCCACGCCCGAAAGCTGCTCGCGCACCACGGCCGAAGGCGAGCTGTAGCTCATCGCGCGACCCAGCGCCGCCGAGTGGCCGTTGTTGATAAAGCCCTGCTCAAGCCCAATGCGAATCTGCGTGAGCACGTCGCGCACGCGGTCGGCGTCAGCATCGAGCAACAGCGTGCTCGACCACACCTCGCGCGGCAGGCTCGCCAGCGCGTCGATCTTTTCGGACAGGGCGCCGGCGCTCACCAGCAGGTAGGGGCGCACGCCGTCCACGTCGGGCTGCGTCATGACCTCGGTCGTAAAGCTCAAGAAACCCAGCTTGCCGGCGAGCAGGTTGTCGAGTTCCTCGGCCGAATGCTCGCGCGTGGGCAGCTGCTTGAGCAGGCGGCAGAGCAGCGTCACATAGGGCAGGTCCTTAAACGCGACGCAGCTCAGGTCGAAATACTGCATGGCGTAGGCCAGGCGGTTGGTGGGAATGTCATGGCGCAGACAGGGGATGGGCGCAGTCGTGTCCACGACCAGCGGCGGCTCGGGGCGCGCCTCGCCAATGTCGGATACACGCAGGCGCGGCAGCGTAGCCTTGTCCTCGGGCGTGTCCTCGGCCTCCTGCGCGGCACGCAGCACGGCCGTGCGCTCGACCACATCGGCCAGCTCGGCATCGGTCATGGCGTCGCGCTTGGCTGCCAGCTCGGCAGCTTCGGCGCCCTCCGCACCCTCGGCAGCGTCCACTGGAACCAGCTCGACCAACGCCATGTGGTCGTTCTGCAGCACGAGCTCGCGCAGCAGGTCCTCAAAGTAGCTGCCGTCCAGCTCGCCGCGCAGCTCCTCGTACACCGGGCCATACTTGAGCGCCAGCGTCGCAGCGTCGTCATCGTAGAGCCACGTGCTCAGCGCGTCGCACGCAATGGCCACGCCGTCGGCGATGCCATAGTCGCGCTGGCGCAGGTCGTATTCGTTGCTGCTGATGATAGCTTCCAGGCGCTCGCGCGGAACGCCGTGCTCGCACAGGTCGCGACAGGCGTCCTGGAACACGCGGCGCAGCTCGCGCGCCACGCCGGGCTGCGCGTTTTGCAGCATGATGAGTTCATAGGGCTGCAGGCTTTCGGCCGCGGTGTAGCTCACCACGTTGCCGCCCAGGCCGGCGGCCAGAATGGCCTTCTTAACCGGTGCTTCGTTGGAACCCAGCAGCGCCTCGAACAGGATGTCCGCCGCGATCGTGCGCTTGCGGTCGAGTGCGCTGCCCAGCACAAGACCCAGGCCCACCAGGGCGTTCTCGGGCGTGGTGGCCATCTCGACGCGCTTATACTCGCAGGTCACAGGCGCCTGCACGTCCAGCGGATTGGGTGCCAGCGTGGACGGGTCCTCGCCGGCGGCAACGGCAGCGTCCATGCGGCGGCTCGTGGCGCTCGACTGCGACAGATAACGCTCGTCCAAAAACGCCAGCGCGCGGTCTACATCTAGGTCGCCGTAGAGCGTTATATAAGAGTTGGAAGGATTGTAGTGGCGCGCGTGCGTATCCAGGAACTGCTCGTAGGTGAGCGCGGGAATCGCGCGCGGGTCGCCGCCGCTCTCGTGCGCATAGGCGGTGTCGGGATAGAGCGCGGCGTTGACGGCGTCGTCCAGCACGCTCATGGGATCGGACAGCGCGCCCTTCATTTCGTTGAACACCACACCGTTATAGCGCAGCGTGCCCTCGCGCAGGCTCGCGGAGCTGCCGTCGCCCTCGCCCTCGGCGCCCTCTGGCAGGTCCAACTCGTAGTGCCAGCCCTCCTGCTCAAAAATGGTGGGCTTGGTGTAGATGGCCGGGTTGAACACCGCGTCCAGGTACACGTCCATCAGGTTGTACAGATCCTGCTCGTTGGTGGTGGCAACGGGGTAGATGGTCTTGTCGGGGTAGGTCATGGCGTTGAGGAACGTCTGCATGGAGCTCTTGATCAGGTCGACAAACGGCTCCTTGACGGGGAACTTGGCCGATCCGCACAGCACCGAGTGCTCAAGAATATGGAACACACCGGTGGAATCGGCCGGCGGCGTCTTAAAGCCAATGGCAAAGGCCTTGTTCTCGTCGTCGCACGCCAGGTACAGCAGGCGAGCGCCCGAGGCAGTGTGGCGCAGCACGTAGGCGTCCGAGTCGAGCTCGGGCACGGTCTCGCAACGCTCGACGGCAAAGCCGTGGCAGGTGGTGCCGGGCACCAGCAGCGCGGCAGCAGCGGCGCGCGGGTCGGTTGAGGTGGTGGACATATGCAGTCTCCTTTGACGCCCCAGCGGGGGCGAATCGAGTCGAATCCCCGAGAGTATACCCATATGGGGCCGCGGCTCTGCGGCGAACTGAAGACGATACTGGCGGATTGGGCAAAGGCCCCGCGTGACCGCCGCGCGAGCGTGGAAACTTGGACGCCTATCGAATGAGAGTGGATTTTCGGACGGAATCAGCCTCAAAACGCCCAAAAACCGTCCAAAAATCCACGCCCGTCCATCACTCACGTATCTCTCATCTCTCATCCGTCACTAATACGAGAGATAGCAGAAAGACGAGAGATAAATATGAGAGATAACAATGCTGCAAGGTGGCTGGGGGATCGAGTCAAAGTTCCCGTATACATGCGTTTACCTGCGCGAACGTGATTTGATTGAACCGATAACGGCATTTTTGTTTCTCATCTCTCACTCATCTCTAATGTGAGAGATAAATGAGAGACGAGAGATAATTACGAGAGATAGCTGAGAGATAGACAGACAGACGGTTTGTCGGGGACATGTATTGCTGTCAGATTGATGCTGCGTGCGGAGCAGCTGCACTGACGCCCACTCCCCGCATCGCGCCATTTCGCGCGCTGTGCAACGAAACCTGCGGCAAAGCAGTTACGATAGCCCAATGTGCATCGCGCACGACGATGATATCGGCGCCCGCGACTGGGGGAGAATACATGGCAGAGCAGCAGATAACGCTGGGGACCAAGCTTCAGGCGGCATTCGACGTGCCCATGGGCTAAAAAACCGACTTCAACATGCTTGCCACGTACAAAGAGGACCTGGACGAGGCGTACTTCCTTATGAGCGCACCCATGCTCGCCGGCAAGCCGCTGCTCATAGACGAAAACCAAAAGCTGCTGCTGCAGTATCAGGTGGGCGATGTGGACAAATACACCGTGGTCATTTGGCTGGACGGCGACGACCCGGAGTGCGTGGACAAGATCATCGGCGGCGCGGTGGAGTTCGGTTTTGACTTTGATTCGTCCGAGATCGACGATTCGAGCCTGTTCGTTAAGTTCGTGCAGGATATTGCCGACACCCTCACCGGCAATGACCCCATTAGTGCGAGCGGCAACGAGGCGCCCGATTACTACAAGGAACACAACGTGACCCGGAGTAACCGTCGCAACCAAAAGAACTCACCCACAGGGGACGGGAACAAGTAGGACGAACAAGCGCCGGGCCGGAAGTGATTCCCCGGCCCGGCGCTTTTGCGGGCAGATTGAGACAACGGACTGAATTGGCGTTTGGACGGCGGCGTATGTTATCCGTCGCATGACCTCGCTGCCGTATTTCTAAATGTGGCTGCCGCTTGGTGGTTTGAGATCTTGATCGCCCTAATGAGTGGTGATCTAATTTCGCTTAAGCACATTTAGGATGGAGTGGCGTATGGGCATCACGTTCGACAGATCAGAGTTTAATGCGGATATCACATCAAAGATGGACGATATTCGTGAAAACTATTTGGATGATGGCGAAGGGGATGATGTCGCCTTCGCCTATACCGTTGCGGCCGTTTTTGAAGGCGAAGATATTCTTTCCGATGAGAATAGCTTTATCTATACCGATGGGGCCAATGACCACGGTGTTGATTTTTACATTGCGCGCGATGATGGCTACACGTTCTATCAATGCAAATCGTGCAATCTGGATAATTATCCAGAGGGAAAAGTGTTTGACGCAACACCTGTTAATGAGTTGCAAGAAGCTGTTGAGTTTATTACTTCGGATAATGATGCTGGTTCGAACGCCGGTGTGAGAAAACTGAAGCAGGGATATCAATTCAAAAAGGCTAATTGCATCTTAACTGCCGTGCTTGCGCTTGAGGGTAGACTCAGCGACTCTGCAAGAAGGCGTTTTGAGGAGGTACGTTCTCAAAAAGCCAATGAGGGAATAAATATCTGTCTTTACGAGGAGAATGATATTTACGATTGTTGGCACAGAAATGATGAGGTTGCCAACCGAACCCATATCGAGTTAAAGCTGACTACGCGTGATATTAATGATTGCGTTATATGGCAAAACGGCTGGTTCTGCGCTGTCTTGGATGTCAAACCGTTAATTGACGCTATTGCAAAATACGGATATGACTTGTTTGACATGAATGTTCGATCAACGTTGAAGGGGTCGAACGTGAATGCGGCAATCAAGAAGCAGCTGTCGACTGAAAAGGGTAGAAAGCGTTTCGTCCATCTTAACAATGGAATCGTGATTACCTGCAACAACTATGTGAAGCCAAGTCAAGGGGACAGGAAGCCTTCGATTAAGGTGGCTGATGCCCAAGTAGTGAACGGCTGCCAGACCCTGAGCACTATTTTTGACTTTTACATGGCATCTAACGATAGCGTGAAAGAGAGCATCTGTTCCGATGTGAAGATCATTGCTAAGGTCTTAAATAGCAGTACGGCAAATCAAGATGAGCTGCTCGACGACATCATCGTCGCATCGAATCACCAGAACCCAATGAATGATCGCAATCTAAAGTCCAATTCTGCCGAGCAGCGAAAGCTGCAGTCTTCTTTCTATAAAGACCCACTTAAAAAAGAGATGCGTTATTTCTATATCAGGAAGGACGGAGAACTCGATTCCTTCCTTCAGTCGAACAAGCGTGAGCCAAAGAAAAGTTACTTCGAGATTAAGGGATCGACGAGAAGGGGCAAGAATCGTTACAGGCATATCGATAACGAAGACCTGGCAAAAATCTGGTGGGCATGGATCGGAAACGCTCCTAAAGCCAATGCTGGCGGAGTTAAGTACTTTCGAGACCCGGAGTATTCCTCCGTGTTTGCGAAGAGGCCTTCTCCTGCCCTCTGGGAGCAAATGAAAAAGCCCAACTTTAGCTATAAAGCCGATTTACTTGAGGACGGACAGCCCACTCAATATCAATTGCTATTGGCAATGGCGGTCGGGCGCTATCTTGAATACCGCGTCAAGCCTGTTGGGACGACGAAGCTGAAAAACGAGGCTCTGGCAAGGCTTGAGGATACTGGTGTTGTCAGCCCGAGGGCGACTCAACAGGAGAAACTCATCGCACTAAATGAAGATAATGACTTTTTGTTTGGTGTTTGGAAGGCACAGATGGCATTGTCGGTTGCTGAAATTGGATCATTTTTGCTTTGCAATAAATATGGAACCCTCGATTCTGATACATGCAAACGCCTTCTAGACCTCAATGATGTTTCATTTTGGCTGAAGAAGGGCATGGATAAATCTGTCATCGAAGACTCTGACATTACTGAAGGGCCCAACCGCTTGCTCGTTCCGCTATATGAGCTGGTTAATCAGGGGCTTCGGGGTTTCCTGAAGGACAACAAGAGGCTAATTCTGGGCCAGAGCAGACCAAAGATGTATCTGGGAAGGCGCGAGAATCTTATCGAAATTAAGAAAGAGTGGTAGTGTCGAGAAAGTTGGTGTAGAGCCCCATCCGAAGCGAGTCGGCCCGGCGTCCTAGAATCTGGAATACGGTTGATATCCTATGCCGCCTCGACCCTGTCCGCAAGCTCGAGGCCGGACTCGAGCATCTTCCTGGCC
>DBFOLV010000057.1:0-1744 GCA_048430825.1 Collinsella sp. | reverse complement strand
AAGAGGCGTCAGCAGGTCAGTGGGTCATCGTCCCGGCATTCAGCATCAGGGTAGCGCTGCGACGCGGAAATCGCGCGCCGTTGCCGCGCCCCGCAGTGCCCGCTTCCCCCGAGAACAATTATCAGTGCAGGTAGATGGCTTGCCAGTTTTGCGAAAACCCGGTTATGGTCGACCCATGCGGGTTAAACGTAGTAGATAGGCCGTTTTTGTGGCGGCATTCATGCAATGCGGCAAAGGGACTGTTCCTTTGCCGCATTGCCTAGTCTAGGCGGACCGGATCGTGGGGGTAGGCGTTGAGAATTTCGACGCCGGTCTCGGTCACCAGGGCCAAGTCCTCGATGCGGACGCCGGTGCGGCCGGGGAGGTAAATGCCCGGCTCGATGGAGAAGGTCATGCCCGGCTCTACGACCTGCTCGTTGACGAGCGAGACGTCGCCCGGCTCGTGATCCTGCAGGCCGATCGAGTGTCCCAGGCGATGCGTAAAGTATTTGCCGTAGCCCGCGTCTTCAATCACGTCGCGCGCGGCGCGGTCCAGGTCGCACATGCGCACGCCCGGTGCGATGAGCGCTTCGGCGGCCTCGTTGGCGCGGCGCACGATATCGTAGATGCGCGCCGTCTCCTCGTTCGGCTCGCCCCAAAAGAACGTACGCGTCATGTCCGAGCAGTAGTTGCAGCGGCGTCCGCCAATGTCGAACAGCACCACGTCGCCGCGCTTGAGCGCGGTGTCGTCGGGTTCGTGATGCGGGTCGCCGGCGTTGGCGCCAAAGCTCACGATGGGCGGAAAGCTAAAGCCCTCGCAGCCGTGCTTGCGATACAAGCCGAGCATCTGGTCGGCAATCTCGCGTTCCGTCACGCCCTCGTGGACGAGCTTGATGGCGTCGTCCATCACGGCGTCGTTGGCGGCCGAGGACGCGCGCATGAGCTCCTGCTCGGTGGCATCCTTGTGGGTGCGCGCTGCGGTGACGGCAAAGTCACCCAGGAAAAACTCGCTTACGGCGTGGCGCTCTAGGAGCGGCATCAAAAAGCCAGAGCGCATGACGGTGTCGATGCCGAGCGGTTTGGTCGGATCGATTTCGCGAGCGATGGCATCGGCCACGACGTCGGTATCGGTGTGGTAGGCAACGCGGGCATTGTCATACTCGGGCAGCTGATGCAGCGCGTTGACTAGGATCACTGGCTCGGCATTGCGCGCGAGCAGCACGCCGCAAAAACGCTCGAACATATCGGCATAGAAGCCGGTCAGGTAATAAATCGACCACGGGTCGTTTACAAGCAGCTGCGCGCCGGGGTGCTGAGCCTCGAGCGCATCGAGCACGCGCGCCACACGCTGGTCATCGACATGTGCCATTAAACATCCTTTCGCTAGGTTGTCACCATGGTATCCCATGCCCGGCAGCTAGGGACGTTCCTTTTATGCCGACACCTGGGGACACTCTTTGTAAAAGAAACATGCGGAATGATTATTTAATCCCCGTCTCAGAAAAATCATTTGAGCGAACGTTCGGGCTAAAGTAGTCAAAAGAGGCCCGTCCCAAATGGGCTGGTTTTAAAAGTATGGCGGATTACGGGGCTGGACCTGTATTACTTGACCATGGGAAAAATCGCGAAATTAAAACCGACGCTCCTATAAGTTGTCAAGAGGCAGTTTGCGGGAGCGCTCTCTCCAATTCGCACAGGAGCTCGTAATACCTCCTCTCCAGTTTCGTCGACCGCCGTTTCCCCCGTTCCAAGTGCCCGAGTGTGG
>DBFOLV010000056.1:0-22091 GCA_048430825.1 Collinsella sp. | reverse complement strand
GGCGGGGCGTTCTTACCTTTACTCGCTGCTGCGAGCAGGACTGTCCGCAGCAGCGAGTAAAGGTAAGAACGCCCCGCCACATCGTTAACTCGCATGATGATAGCAAATCACAAAAACCAAGGTGCCTGTGACTTTAAACATAACAAGCTATCGAATACTCCAAGTTAGCTGGTTTGAATTTTTATATCTCGAATACGGGAACCCTTTGAACATCTCTTTATTGTTGTCCTTGGACTTAGAGATGTCTTTTAGAATTGCCCTGCCTATAGCCTCTCCCAAAGCAATGGGAACAGCGTTGCCGATTTGCCTATAAATATCGCTAATATCACCTCGGAAAATCCAATCTTCAGGAAAGCCCTGAATGGCACGATATTCCTCAATTGAAAGAGGGCGATCTTCTGTGGGATGGCACAAATCAGTAGCAGGCATTGTCGGGCTTGTAACCAAAGTTGGAGAAGGACGATCGTTCCATATTCTTCTATAGAAGCCCGTTTTACCACCTCCAAGCCGATACGCCTTTCCCATAGCCTCTTCCTGAATGTCCTCGGGTAAATTCTTCCAATACTCACCTTCTTTAAGTAAATGAAAATACTTAAGCCTTTTTTCCGAAAACTGAACGTAATGTTGTTCGCCTTTTAATCCCCCGACGGCATCTGAAAAAGTTTTCCAAGTATCAAGTTGCCACTTGGGGTCATTGGAATTGGTAGGAGTCAACCAATCGCAGATTGAGCCGTCTCGTTTAGCAATCAAGACAACTCTCTCCCTAATTTGAGGCGCACCAAAGTTCGCAGCATTATACAAATTGAAGCTCACACCGTAGCCCATTGATTCAAGTTTATTGAGAACCGTTTTCATAGCGCCGCCGTGTACGGGCTCTCCGCCAGCTTCCAAAGGATATGCCGTAGACAAGAGCCCCCTGACATTTTCAATTACCAAATACTTAGGTCGAAGATGGTCAGCAAGATCGAGATACTTTAGAAATACGTTGCCCCTAACGTCATCGAAGGCGCGACGCGCTCCAGCCGTAGAAAATGCCTGACAAGGAGGCCCGCCAAACATAACATCTATACCCCTTTTCGGGCTAATGCCCGAATAATCAAATACCCGATCGGGAGTAACCTTATTAATATCTCCTAGCAAACCAACATTAGGCCGATTGGACGCAATAGTCATTCGGCACTTCGTGTCATTTTCACAGAAAAGACTGGACGAAATACCGGTCCTCTCCATTCCATAATCCAAGCCAAGCGCCCCAGAAAAAAAAGAAACCGCAGTTAATGTCGAATCAACTACTTCAGTAGCGCGATGGTCTGCGGGAGCGAAGCATAGATTTTTTTTCCTCATAAAGCTGATAACATCGTTCTCTCTATAGACTCTACGCTTACCAACAAGCGCATAATTGAGCTCTCCGTTACGAGATAGTCTTGTAACAGTCTGAGATGTCACCCCGAGACGGCTCGCAACTTCCGCGGAAGACAGTATCGCCTCATTTTCCAAAATGGACTCCAGTAATTAAGTAATTGAACATTTTTTAGTCCATTTTAATTCAAATATACGCTTGTGTATAGGTTTTATCTAGTTGAAAATCAACACAAAGGAGGCACGACCATGACTAAAAACGCAAAACGTGAAGATGTCAAAAAGAAATTATCGGAATCACTGAATTACTGCAACTCGCATCACATTCCGGCGCAAGAACTCTTTGAATCCATCGCGGACCGAACAATTAACAACGAAACCTGTCGCTATGACGCCGAGGAAAGAAAAAGAGAAATGAAGTCACTATTTCCCATTCTTCTCCAAGCCGAAACCTCAGCAATGATTCCCTCGATTCCAATGAAGCCAGATATACTCGAATTAGACTCGAAAGCATTTTTGGAACTTTGGCTAAACAAATGGATTTCAAAATTTCTTTCGGAATGGCAGTCGCTTCCAAGTGATTATGTCGCGAATCCCAAAAAGACGGTTACCGATGAAGCACTGATACATATGGTAATGGACGCAAAACACGCAGGATCAAAAGAGCGCGCTTACGAGTGGGCGGCGCACCACAATTTATTCATGAGTGCTGAAAATATAGGTGGCAACCTATTGGAGGAGTACATATATTCAAAAATTAAGCCATATGGATGGATTTGGTGCAGAGGGAAGATTCTCACGGCAATCGACTTTTGCAACGATGAATGCACTGCCATGTTTCAGGTAAAAAATAAAACGAATACTGAAAATAGTTCAGGAAAGGGATTCAGGGAATCCTGCGGCGCAAAAGCGTGGAATCGAATGAAGGCGGAGCGTCGTAACGGAAAAATTGAAACGTATTGGCCAAAGTTGATTGAAATTGTTCGAGAGGGCAGTACGGTAGATAAACCTGTTCCGAATGATCTCGTCACCGAAGCAGACTATTTGGATTTTGTTTCAAACACGGTCAGAAACAATCCTTATCTGATTAGCGAAAGAGAAGGAGACCTATAACAAAATGGGGTCGCAATCCAACAGACACGCGACCCCATTTTCATCATTTTTTTTAGTAACTAGCGATAACTTACGGACTGCTGCGAATCCTTTACGACGACGTCGTGGGCGCCGCCTTCGACGATCGAGGTCGAGCTGACCAGGGTCAGGCGTGCCTTTTCCTGGAGCTCGGGGATCGAGAGGGCACCGCAGTTGCACATCGTGGACTTGACCTTGTAAAGCGTGCCGCCCACGCCGTCCTTGAGGGAACCGGCGTACGGGACGTAGGAGTCGACGCCCTCGACGAAGCTGAGCTTCGCGGCGCCGCCAAGGTCGTAGCGCTGCCAGTTGCGGGCACGCGCAGAACCCTCGCCCCAGTACTCCTTCATGTACTGACCGTTGACGTTGACGCGCTCGGTCGGGCTCTCGTCAAAGCGCGCGAAGTAGCGGCCCAGCATCATAAAGTCGGCACCCATGGCAAGGGCGAGCGTCATGTGGTAGTCGTAGACGATACCGCCGTCGGAGCACACGGGCACGTAGACGCCCGTCTCCTCGTAGTACTCGTCGCGAGCTCGGCAGACGTCGATCAGCGCAGTGGCCTGGCCACGGCCGATGCCCTTGGTCTCGCGGGTAATGCAGATGGAACCGCCGCCGATACCGACCTTGATGAAATCGGCACCACAGTCAGCCAGGAAGCGGAAGCCCTCGGCGTCGACGACGTTACCGGCACCGACCTTGACGTCCTCGCCGTAGTTGGCGCGGATCCATTCGATGGTGCGCTTCTGCCACTCGCTGAAGCCCTCGGAAGAGTCGATGCACAGGACATCGGCGCCGGCCTCAATGAGCAGCGGCACGCGCTCGGCATAGTCGCGGGTGTTGATACCGGCGCCGACCATGTAGCGCTTGTCGCCGTCGAGCAGCTCGTTGGGGTTGGTCTTGTGGCTGTCGTAGTCCTTGCGGAAGACGATGCCCATGAGGTGATCGTTGTCGTCGACGATAGGCAGAGCGTTGAGCTTGTTGTCCCAGATGACGTCGTTGGCAACCTTGAGGCTGATGTTCTTGTCGCCCACGATGAGCTGCTCACGCGGGGTCATGAACTCGGAGACCTTCGTCTGGTGGTCATCGCGACTGGGGCGATAGTCACGGCTGGTGACGATGCCCAGGAGCTTACCCTTGGGAGTGCCGTCGTCGGTAACCGGCATAGTAGAGTGACCGGTCTTCTCCTTGAGCTCAATGACCTGCTCCATGGTCATGTCAGGGGTCAGCGTGGAATCGGACTGAACGAAACCAGCCTTGTGATCCTTGACGGCCTTGACCATGGCGGCCTCGGACTCGGCGCTCTGGGAACCGTAAATGAAGGACAGGCCGCCCTCAGTAGCGAGCGCGACACCCATGTCGACGCCCGAGACGGACTGCATGATGGCGGAAACCATGGGGATGTTCAGGGTGATTGCCGGCTTCTCACCGCGCTTAAAGCGGGTCAGCGGCGTCTTAAGAGAGACGTTGTTGGGGATGCACTGCGAGGACGAGTAACCAGGGACCAGCAGATACTCCGAAAACGTGTGGGACTCACCGGGAAAGAACGTAGCCATGTTTCTCCTTTTTCCATGCGACCGGTCGGCTGCAGGCCTCGTAGGACCCAGCCCAACCTTGGGCGCCCAATACTGGGGAAGTATCTTAACGCACTTTGACTGCTACAATGCATGATTTAAGAAGAGCACACGAGGGTTTGACGCAGGCTTTGCGTTTGCCCAGCAAACACTTTAGCGGGGAGACGTGGAGCGTATGGAGTACAAGACGACGGCAAAGTTGGTCATTCAAGCGTGCGACAAGGATTTGCCGGGCGTGTTCGGCCACGGCTGCGTCTTGCTGCTGCAAGGTATCGCCCGCGAACACTCGCTCAACCGAGCCGCTAAAAGCATGGGCATGGCGTATTCCAAGGCCTGGCGCATTGTGAACGAGGCCGAAGGGCAGCTGGGATGCAAACTCATCGAGCGCGACGGAGCCCGCGGATCCACCCTCACCCCCGCCGGCGAGCGAGCCATAGCGGTCTACGAGGAGCTACAGGCCGACATCAACAACGTCATTGCCACCAAAGCAAACGACCTCATCGCCAGCATCACTAAAAAGTAGCTACTTGCGGAGGGCGTTATCTAGGGTGGCGGCCACGATCAAGGGGTCGTCGGTGCCGGCGAAGAGGCGGACGGTGCTCCCCTGCTTGCCGCGTGGAGCCGAAAGGCGCGTCGTTGCGCCGCCGGCGGGCGATGTGCGAAACTCCCCGGACAAAGCATCGAACAGCTCGCCCGCACTACGCTCGATAAGATCAAATTCAACTGCCGGGCCAAAGCCGTGCTCGAGGATTCCCGTTGCAACAGCATGGTCGGGATGCGAGCTCAGCCCGGGATAGCGTACGTTGCGCACCATCTCGTTGGCGGCCAGATACTCGGCCAGCGCACGGGCGCGATCGAAATGCGCCTGCATGCGGACATCGAGCGAGTCCAGCCCGCGTTCCAGCACACCGGCCTCGTCAGCAGGCATATCAAGCTTGGCCAAGCCACAGCCCTCAAGCAGGGCATGCGCGCACTCGGCAGCAGCATCCACACGATGGCGCTTGAGCTGCGAGCGCGCGACCGATACGGCAACCAACTTGCGCGGAGCCTTGCCAGCGCACACGCGGTCGAGCGCCTCGAGCGACAGCACGGCACCCAGCCGCAGCGGATCGCAGCCAAAAGCCGACGCCACGGTGTTGTCAACAACCAGCAGCGCATGGGCCTCACGCGCCGCCCGACCCAGCGCACGCAGATCGGGCACACGCAGACCAAACCCGCCGATGGAGTTGACGAACCACCACAGGTGCGGCCCCTCGGCATCAAACGAAGCATCAAAGCCCTCGGACGCAGCGACAAACGCCTCGGCGGACGGCGAGCCCACCAGCACAACATCACAGCCATCAAAGCTGCGCGCAAACGCATCGGCAAAGTCATCGGCAAACGCAACCAGGCGGTCACCGGGGCGCACAATCCCCAACAGCGACAACGCCGCCGGCACATGCGAGGCCGCAAGCAACAACGCCTCACGGGCGCCGGCCCTCAAAGCCCAGGCCTCTTCTAGCTGCTGTACGCCCATACGACACCGTCCCTTCATAAGCAAAAACCCACGATGCGGGTGTTCCCCGCATCGTGGGCAACGGCTGCAGTATAGCGCCGATATGCGACGAATCGCCTAGATGTTGAGCGTGTGATAGTTCACGCTCGCACCCGGAGCGTCAACGGTCACGCCATAGGCCTCGGGATAGATGCGCGTCGAAAACACGAGCGCGCCATCATTCACAAACACCTCGACCGACGAGACATCGCCGACAATGCGCACGTTACGAACCTCGTCGACGGGCTCCCAGCGCACGGTACGACCGCAACCGGCAGAAGCGCGACCCTCATCGGTAAATCGCATCTCAAAGCGCGCAGGCAGCTCGCCATTGGCGGGCACAAACGCCAGCTTCAGCTCATCATCAACGATCGCGGTAAGCGCGCCGTCGACACCGTCAACAACAACGTCAAAGCAGGTATCGCCGGCAACCTCCAACGAGCCCTCTCCCACACGCACCGAGGCATAATGGCGCTCAATCTCGCGCGCCGGCTGCTGCAGCACCACGCCGCCGTCACCGGCCGTAAGCTCGCGCGGCACTGTCATGCAGTGCTGCCAGCCGCACGCCACGGTGGGCGCATTGTCATAGGTCGGCTCATCGGGCATGCCCATCCAGCCGATCAGAATGTGGCGACCATCCTCGGACGTAAACTCCTGCGGAGCATAGAAGTCAAAACCGGCGTCCCACAGGCGGAACTCGCCCAGCTCATAAGCGTCCTTGCCACCAGTAATGTCGCCCGATACAGGCATGTAGCCAGCGGCATACACATTGCCGCGGTCCCAACGACCGCCCTCGAGCCCCTGGGGCGAAAACGACAGCCACTTCGCCGGCACACCGCCATCGTCCTCAAGCTCAAGGTATCCCGGGCACTCCCACATAAAGCCAAAACGCTCGGGCGTAGACACACGGCTCTCGAGCTCCCAGCTCATCATGTCCGCCGAACCATACACCAGGATCTCGCCTACATCGCGCCCGGCACCCTCGCCGTGCATGGCGCAAAATCGACTATGGACATGCGGCCCGTCCACGCGACGACGCGCGCCCAGCACCATGTGGTAACGTCCATCATCATCGCGCCACACCTTGGGGTCACGCACGTGGCAGGTCAAATCCTCGGGATAATCCTCGGACGCCAGCACCACGCGCTTTTGGCTGAACTCCCGACCGGCAAGGCCATCAACGCTCTCGACATAGACGGTATCGGCGCGGCGTCCGGTATTGACGTAGTCGTACGTACCGTCCGCATCGGAAAGCTTAACGTTGCCTGTGTACAGTACGCGTATGTGGCCGTCCTCGGCAAGCGCGGAGCCCGAATACACACCGTGACAATCGAACGGCTCGTCGGGCAGCAGCGGAGCGCCAACGTAGTCCCACGTCATAAGGTCGCGGCTCGTCGCATGACCCCAGGCCTTAACGCCGCCCTCGACATCAAACGGCGCATATTGAAAATAAGCGTGGAACACGCCGCCTGCTTGGCAAAGACCGTTGGGGTCGTTGAGCCAACCCGCCGGCGGCATAATATGGAAGTGCTGGCCATACGCGCCATGACCGCACTCAGAGGCGGCAGCGTCAACAGCGGCAACCAGCTTTGCAAGGTCGCGACCAAGTGCATTAGACATATCAAAGTCCTAACGGATCGAAAGTAACAAGGCGCCAGAGGTCGGCACCAGATACGGGAAACGCCCGCGAGCATACAACCCGCGGGCACCCCTCAATCAAAAGCTCTTAGGCCTGCTCGGAAGCCTTGGGCTCGTCCTTGTACAAGACAAACGAGACGGCAAAGGAAACCAGCGCGGCGACCGCAAACATGATCGCGTACTGCACGGGTTGGGCCAGGCACAGCAGGATACCGAAGATACCGGTAACGCCCGTGCCGGAGGCAGCCAGCGAAGTGAGCGCGCAGACCAGGGCACCGCAACCGCCGCCGATGCAGCCGGCGATGAAGGGCTTAAAGAAGCGCAGGTTCACACCAAAGATGGCCGGCTCGGTAATGCCCATGAAGGCGGACAGAGCCGAAGGAAGCGCCAAGCCCTTAATCTTGGCATCGCGGGTCTTAAAGGCAACGGCGAGTGCGGCGCCACCCTGAGCGATGTTGGCAGCACTGGCGATGGGCAGCCAGTAGGTCACGCCATACTGAGCGAGCTGGCCCAGGTCGATGGCGGTGTACATCTGGTGGATACCGGTGACGACCGTAGGCGCATAGAACAGGCCGACGATAAAGGAACCGATGCCGAAGGGCAGGGTGAGCAGGGCCTGGATCAGACCGAGGACGGCGTTCTCGGCCCAGACAAAGATGGGGCCGACGGCAACGAGCGTCACGAGCACGGTCACGAACACCGAGACGAGCGGGGTCACAAAGAGGTCGAACATCTCGGGAACGATCTTGTGCAGGCGCTTCTCGAGGAAGGCCAGAATGGCGCAGGCGATAACGATGGGGATCACGTGGCCCTGATAGCCGACCCACTCAAAGCTGTACACGCCGGGAATGACGGTGACCATAGTCTGCACGCCCTCGGAGGCAACCGTGTAGGCGCTCTGCAGCGAGGAGTTGATGAACGCACCGCCGACGACAGCGCCCAGATACGGGTTGGCGCCAAAGGCCTTAGCCGCGGAGTAGCCGATCAGAATCTGCAGAATGCCAAAGGACGTGCCCGAGACCAGGTCGGCAATCTTGTAAATAAAGTTATTGGTGTCGAGCGCGACAAAGCCGTTGGAGGCCATAAAGTTGAGGGCGCTCATAATGCCCAGCAGCAGACCCGAAGCCACGATGGCGGGGATGATGGGAACAAAGACGTCGCCGAGCACCTTAATGGCACGCATAAAGATGTTCTGCTGCTGTGCCGCGGCCTCCTTGACCTCGGCCTTGGTGGCAGCCTCGACGCCGCTGAGCGCGATGAACTCTTCGTAGACCTTGTTGACGGTGCCGGTGCCAAAAATAATCTGGAGCTGGCCCTGGGCCTCAAAGACGCCCTTGGCGCCGTCGATATTCTCGAGGGCATCCTTGTCGACCTTGGCGTTATCGGCAATCACCAGGCGCAGACGCGTGGCGCAGTGTGCGGCCGAAACAACGTTGCCGGCGCCACCGATGTTGTCGAGCACCTCTTGGGCTGATTTGCGGTAGTCCATGACTTCCCTTTCCTCAAACGGGCGCACGTGCACCCGGCCGTCTTTGACACTTACACTGTAATCGATTTCAGTTTCATATGTCTGTAATCGTTTTCATAGTAGGGTGAACGGTAGGAAATAGCCGGCGAATGGTAGTTTTGAGACAAACATAAGGGCTCAGAGGCAGGCAGACGTGCCCAAAATCTAGACATTCATAAGCTGATGGCCGAGTTTGAGCGTCTTTAGACCGCTCTCCCCCTCCACGCCATCGAGCGTGTTGAGCAACATATTGGTCGCCTCGACGCCACTGGTCAGGTAGCCATAATGCACGGTGGGAATACCGCCCGTCAGCGCGCGCAAAAACGCGTTGTCGCCAAAACCGCTTACGCGATGCATGCCCTCGCCCACGCCGCGAACCTCATCGATGGCACGAAGCGCGCCCGCCGCCATGGTATCGGTCGCGCACGCGATAAACGAAACATCGGGAGCGACGGAAAGCAGCTCACGCGCCGCACCATAACCCGAGTCGAGCGTAAACGAGCCGAGGCGAATCAAGGCGGCATCGAGCGGGTTACCCGCGGCGCGCAATCCGGCCTCAAAACCGCGACGGCGGTCATAACCGGCCGCGCGGTCCTCTTCGGTAACTCCAATGTAGGCGATCTTGCCGTCCACGCGGCCTGCAAGCGCATGGCCCAGCTCAAAAGCGGCCTCGTAATCGTCGTGATAGACGCACGCCACGCCCTCAACATTCTGGCCGATCAGCACGATGGGCACGCGGCACGACTCAATCGCCCGGCGATGCTCGTCGGTAATCATAGTTGCCACCAGCACAATGCCATCGACCGGGTGGTTTTGGAATAAATCGAGGTACTCGAGCTCGCGATCGGCCGCGTTGTCGGTATTGGCAAGCAGCATCTGGTAGCCACGGCGACCGAGCACCTGGCCAATACCGGCGGTAATGCGGCTTACGGATTCCGAGTTAATCTTAGGTACGATGACGCCGATGAGCTTAGTGGAACCGGTGCGCAGCGCGCGAGCCTGGCTGGACCGCACGTATCCTGTCAGCTCAATCGCCTGCTTAATGCGATCGGCCTTATCCGCCGATATGTAGCCACCATTGAGGTAGCGCGAGACGGCGGCGCTCGAAACGCCGGCCAGCTCGGCCACATCTTTCATCTTTACCACGAGAACCCCTGTCGTTGAAATCGCTTTCACCATAATACCTGTTCGTTCCGGCGTTCTGACGAACGCCGGACTACTCGACGCTGCGCGGGTATCTGCCGGACGATCTGCCGCTCAAACCGTCGCTCGCGTACATGAAGTACGCGTCGCTCCTCTTTCGCGGCACCTCGCCACGGCAGCCGCCCGCTCGCTGACGTATGCTCGACCAGGAGCGCCCATTTGCTCGCTAGGGTTCTAACCGTGGTACTCGCCGTTGTACTGGATGAGCGTTAGGTCCTCCACGCCGTCGAGCGCGCGGACGGCGTCGGCATAGGGCATATCCACACCGTCAGAGAACACCTCGACGGCCATCTCGACCTTGTCGCCGCGCATGGTCTTGGACTTAACGGTGAACTTGGTGCGGCCAAATGCACGCACGATATCGTCGCCGGTGGTCTGGCCCGTGTAGTGGATGACCATCATGTACACGCGCAACTTGTCCTGGTGGCTCGCAAAGCCGGCGATCATCACCACGATCACCACCGCCGTGAGCCCCACGAGCGCATACATGCCGGCGCCCGCCGTAATGCCCGTGGTAATGGCCCAAAACAGATACAGCAGGTCGAGCGGGTCCTTGACCGCCGTACGGTAGCGGACGATAGACAGAGCACCGACCATACCGAGCGAGATGACCACGTTCGTCGAGATCGCGAGCGTGACCATGCAGGTGAGCACGCACATGCCCACGAGCGTCACGGCAAAGCTGCGCGAATACACCACGCCGGTAAAAAAGCGCTTGTACACGTAATAGATCAGGATGCCCATGGCGAGCGCCACGAGCAGCGAAAGGCCAATCTTGGCAGGGTCGACCTGGCCAAACGCCTCCAAGACGGAGTTCTTAAAAAAGTCCCTGGTGCTCATGGTCTAAATATCCCCTCGGTTCTCAAAATCCGATTCCCAGTAGTTAAATCCGCGCAGGTAGGCGGTCATTTCGTAACACAGGCAGTACTTGGAGACCGCTGTGAGTTCGGCCGCGCCCGGCGGCACCATATCGCGCACGAGCTGTGGGCAAAACTCCGTAAACTTGACCTCCATCACCAGCTTGCCGGGCTCCAGGACCGGCAGCGCGGGCAGCGTCGCATCAAAGATGTCGAAGCTACCCACCGCGGCACGCACGTTCATGTCAAACGTGATGCGCACGGTGCCCTCGTCCATCACCCACGGCTCGCGCTCGTAGTCCACGATGGTCCGCGGGCGCATCATGTTGCAGATGCACTCGATGTAGAACTCGCGACAGAGCGGATAAGGGCTCCTCAGCAAAAAGTCGTAGTCGCCAGCCAGAATCTGCTCAAACTCACCGCGCATAAGCGGCGCGTCCTCCTTGTAGATCCAGCTGCCGTACTTCTTTTTGCGCTCAAGCTTAATCACCTTGTCGCTGCCGTTATAGATGCGCACGCGATACTTTTTGCGCATGAGAATGCCGGCGTCTTTTTCCTCGTAGGCCGAGTTTCGGTAGTCATCAAAATACAGGCTGCGAATAGTGTAACCGCCCGCCCGCGCATGCTTGTCCAGCTTAAACACCGGCGCCATGCGACAGGCAAGCGCGGCGTGCTCGCCCTCGTTAATGAGATATTTGAGCTCGTGGCGGTAACGCTCCTGCGTGGTACGCACAGGCGGGGCCGCCAAGCGCTCAAGCAGCGCGCTAGCCCTCCTCATACGTGTCCTCCACGACCTTACCGCCGTCTTGCACGTAAAAACACTTCATGCCGTAGTGCTTGCCGTCGTCAGTCACATAGTAGTCAAACGCATCTTGCGTAAAGCCGTCGGAGTTGGTGGCACGCACGCGCACAAAATACTGGCCGGCATCGGGCGCATCGCAGGTCACCTCGGGAAGCAGCACGTCCTCGGCCTTAAAGACAACGTCGCTTATGGCATAGTCGCGCGCAAGCTCTACAGTGTAGCGAATGTCGCGCGCCTTAAAGTCGTAGGACGCATCCCAGTTAATGCGCAGCTTACCGTTATCGATCTGCGGCACGCCGATGTAGAACGGCATGGGCTTTTTAAAACTCTCGCGAAAGCTCTTGTAGTTCTCCTCGATCTCGGAGGGAATCGCCGCGGCGATCTGCTCGTATTGGTCCTTGGTGACAGGCAGATTGTCGATATCGGACGAAGCAAAGACCAGGGATTCAGTCACCTCGCGGTAGTGCTTGATCATCTTGGTCAGGCGCGTCTCGGTCAAATACGTACGCAGGTCCTTGACGGCGCGATCGAGCTCACCGCGGAACGCCTTGCTGCGCAGCGCACGATTGAATAGCACGTTGCCCCAGTAGTTGCTTACGCCGCGCTCCCAGCTCGCATAATCCGAGAACCCCGTCAGGCTCAGCTCAAGCTTACGCAGCATGCCGTCGTTATCCCAATCCAAGATGTACCAGACCTTGGAGTTAAGCGGGCTGTACAGATAGCAGTTGCGGTTCTGCGTATCGCAGTTGCCCGTCAGGATCTGAAACGCCAGCCAATAGACCAAATTCTCGGTATCAAAGTAAGTATCGAGCACACCATCGATCTTTTGCGATTCGTCGTTGAGCGCATCGAGCATCTCGATGAGCTTGGTGTGGTCCGAATCGCCCTTAATCTCGAGCATGCCCTCAAAGTTTGCCTGGTTGTAGTCGGGATCATCGGCAAGCTTAATGGTGTCCTCGTAGCGATGGAAATCAAAGCTGTTCACCTTGTACAGGTGCCCGCTCTTATCCAGGCCATGTGCCTTAAGCGCCGTCTTGTTGAGCTGCTCCACCTGCGTAAACAGGCCGTAGTCCTCAAAGGTGTCGTTGGACTTTTCGGTCTGGTCGCACACCCACAGATGCACAAACTGCGTGCGCAGGCCCATCATCTGGGGAATCCCGCGGATAAGGTCGTAGGCCATCTTGTTGCGAAAACGCATACCCTCGCCCATGTGCTTGTTGAGCGCAATCGCGCGCTGTTGGCGCCAGGTACCCTTGCCCTTTTTGAGCTCCACCTTGTAATTCTTCTGCGAGTTCATGCTTGATGTCTGACCGCGCACCTGCACGGTAGCATTGGGCGCTTCCTCGCCATAGCCAACCTCGCCGGCCACCGGGCCGTCTTCGTCGCCCGGCTGCAGCAGGCCCATAACCTGATAGCGCGTCACGCCCATGTCGGCATAGTCATACACCGAGTACGTGTTGATCTCGGCCCAGCTGTGGTCGGTGTTCTCGGAGCTGTTGCCGCGTGAGACCGTCAGGTACATGGTCACAATACCCGAGTCATCGTAGACCTCGTAGAGCTCGTCCTTGTCGCGCAGGTGCTTGGACTGGTCGGAGGCCTCGGTCTTTTTAATCTTGTCCTGCTTTTTGACCTTTTTGGTCGAGGAGTCTTCCTGCACCGAGCAGCCCGAAAGCAACAGCGCACCGGCAGCCGCCTCAAACAGGCGACGGCGAGACATCATCCTATCGGTCATCAGAACCTCCCCAATGCTTGCGATACACGTGAACTACTGCGCGCTCAAACGCGCCATATGGCTCACCCTTATGGCGACCTTCCTCATAGCGCTGCTCGGCACGGTCGAGCAAGCGGCCCAGCTGTGTAAAGCGACCCGTTTTGTCGGTCGCCACAATGGGCTGCTGGCTCAGGATACGATACGGCAAGTTGGCGGTATAGGTATCGAGCCGCAGAAGCGCCACGATAAAAAACACCGCTGCACCCAACAAAAAGCCAAAGCCGTAAAACTGCTGCGGCAAAAGCAACGACACGGCAGTCGCCAGCCCGGCCACACCGGCAAACAGCCCCGATGCCATCACGGCCCCCTTGTAGTCGGTAAAGTACAGCAAGATGAGCATCACCGTATTGCCCACGGCATACAGGCCATAGCCCACGCACAGCGTGCGAAAATACCCGTGCATAAGGTTGTTAAAGCCCAACGGTAAGGCCGACAGCACCGTGGTCTCGAGCGAGATGACCGCCGCGGTCACAAACAACTGTTTGAGCGCGCAAAAGCGCAGTTCGCTGTTGAGCGTGGAGAGCATCCCCTCCTCTGCCACCACGATGTCGCCCACCACGCCGCCGTCGTTGAACAGACTGTAGTAGTCGCGGTAGCGTGGATAGAAGTTGACCTCGACCGAGACCACAAAGTTGACGGTCGTGACCAGGATCGTCAAAAACGCGATCAGCGCCGGCACATCGTAGTAGGGCGCACCATAAAACAAGCCCTTGACCTGCACGCCAATGGGGCCGGCCCAAATAATTACCAGATGTGCAAAGAGTCCCAGGTTGGTAAACAGGCCCGTGAGCGCGAGCGGCATAAACTGGTCGAGCCAGCGCAAAAAGAGCCAGGGGTTGCGATCGCTCTGAGGAAAATACCGGTATAACAGCACCACGTCCCAGGCGAGCATCACACCGTAGCCCAGGGCGATCGAGCCCAGCAGCCCCTCGACCGGCGGCAGTCCCAGCGCCAGCGCGGCCAGGGCGCACAGGCACGTCACGCCAATGGCGGCCGCAAAGCTGCGCAGGATGCCGCGGTAATCCTTGATGGCCGTGAGGTAACTCATGCCGTTCCAGTTGACGATCATAATGTTGAACAGCCACAGGCACAGCAGCCCCTGCAGCAGCGTAGCGCCCGAGAACAGCAAAAAGACGCCGTAGAGCACCGTGCCCGCAACGAGCATGATGGCGTTGGAGCCCCAAAACGAAGGCAGGATCTCATCCTCGCGCTCGGCAAACAACATATCAGCCAAAAAGCGCGTGACCGGCATGGAGAAAAAACTCGTGAGCGTGAGCGACGCCAGCAGCGTATAGGTCACCATGCACACCAGCAGATCCTGGTTGGCACGGCCCACACCCCACAGACCGCACAGTACCAAGATACCCACCTGGAGCAGCACGCCCAGCAGCATCGGGCCCGTGCACACAATGCCGGCGTAGCCGTAAGCGCGCATCGTGGCAAACAGGCCCTTGCGCCTAAACAGGCGCTTGAGCTCAAAACCAATTCCGGCCACCGGCTACTCCCCCTCTCTGGGCAGGTTAAACGCACACGCCGTCTCGTCGTACAGTGCGCGATAGTTGGTGAGCATCTGCTCGTGCAAAAAGTACGTGGCAACGCGGCGCTGGCCGCGCTCCCCCATCTCAATGCGACGGGCGCGGCTTGTGCACATGCGTTCCATGGCATCGGCCAAGCCCTTGCGATACATAGGCGGCGTCACAAAACCAGCCACGCCAAAGTCGTCGCCCGGGGCGCCTTCGAGCAGCTCGCGACAGCAGCCCACCTCGGTCGTCACGCAGGGACGACGCGCTGCAAGCGACTCCAGCACGCTGAGCGGCTGGCCCTCGGAGATACTCGTCAGAATGGTAAAGTCGAGCTTTTCCATGTACTCGACCACGTCCACTCGGCCGGTAAAGATCAAATCGCGCACGCCCAGGGTGTCGACCAGCGCGTGGCACTCGGCTCCGTACTCCTCGTCGTCCACGCCGCCCATGATGTGCAGGCGCACCTTGGGCAGGCGCTCGTGCAGCTCAAAGAACGCATAGATCATAGTCTTGACGTCCTTGATGGGCGCCAGGCGCACCACCGCGCCAATGTCCACCCAGCCGTCATCGGGCTTTAAGGGAATGTCCTTAAAACGGTCGAACTGGATGCCATTGGGGATGACTAGACACTTGTCCGCATCGCAGCCCATGTCAAACTGCGTCTTACGGGCGTTATGGAACAAACTGGTCACGCGGAAGGCGCGACGGTAAATCTCCTCCGAAAGCAGGTAGAAAAAGCGAATCCAGCGGTCCTTAAACGACGGCACCACCCAGTCGGCGCGAATGATCTCCTCCTCGCGCTCGCGCGTGTAGATGCCGTGCTCGGTCAGCAATGCCGGCGCATGGTGAACGCTTGAGCCCAGGCAGGCGAGCAGACCGCCGTAGCCAGTCGAGATGGCATGGTACACATCGGCCACCGGAACTTCGCCGCCCAGCAGATAGAGCACGGGCAGCAACATCGAACGCATGGTGTGGAAGGCGTCGGCGAAAGGAGTGTAGGGATACTCGGCCAGGCACACGTCGCGGAAGATGTCCATAAACGTGCGGCTCTGCAAAAACGTGAGCGGATGCACGCGACGGCGCTGGAAGATATCGAACAACACGTCCCAGTCCGGATTAGAAAGCGACACCAGGCGGCGCAGCGCCTCACGCTCGCGGTCGTTAAAGTCGACCTCTTTCTGCTCGCCCGAAAGGCGCAGGGCGTCGTCCAGAAACACCTCGTGCACCTCGACGACGTTTTTGGGCAGTTCGTAGACAAACTTGCCGCGGTCGGCAGCATGCGCGCCGATCACCCACAGCACAAACTCGTGCTCGGGCATGGCCTGTATATATCCGTGCATCCAGGTGGACACGCCGCCATACACATAGGGGTAGCAACCCTCGAGTACCAAGCAGATTCTCATTTGTCGCCACCCTCCTTGCGCGCGATAGTCACCGTCTTGTCCGTCGCTTTAACCAGGTACAGGTCACCCGTCAGATGCGTAATCTCGCCACCTGTGACCGTGCCCGGCTCGCCATTGTTGGCGCGGAACATGAGCCACGCCTCATCGTGGAAGTTGCCCAGGTTGAGCGTCCAGGCATCCGCACTGGTATCCACGCTCACCGTAACCGACGAAAAGCGTTGGATGGCGCCCGAGCATTCCGAGCCGGTCTGGCGACGCAGGTCGGGCGCAGACTTGGTAAGCCAGTCCAGGTAGTCGGTCAGGCCGCCCTTGTAGACCTCCCAGCCCTCCGTAGCGCCGCGATCGGGATCGAGCAGGTCGTCCGGGTGCATAAAGTGCGTGCTTACGTAGTGCATGTTGAGCTCGGACACGGCAGCCAGGCGCATATAGGAATCGCCGACCATGCCGCCCGAGACAATGCGCGGCTGCTCCACAATGCCGTCGCTCGCCACGCCAAACTCCTGCACGTACGGAAAATCGGTGCCATCCTCAAAATACGTACTGGCAATGGTCTTAATACGCGGCACGTCGGTGCCAATAATCTTGCGGGCACGGGCCGAAAGGATATTTGACGGCGGGACGTAGACCGAGCCGTGCGCGTTAGGCAGCACCTCGTCCTGAAAGGCGATAAGTTCGTTGAGCGATGCAACGAGCGTTTCCTTGTTTTTCCACGTCTTGTAGTCGTACAGCGTGCCATAGTCGGTGTCCCAGAGCGCCAGCGGCTGATGGTTGTAGCCGTGAAAGCCCAGCTCTCCGCCCATCTGCAGCAGCATGCCGCCAAAGTAGCGGAACTGCGTGGTATCGGCCTGTCGCGCGGGCTCGGTCTGGTTGACCGCGTCCTCGTAGTTTTCGATCATCACGCCGGTATAGCGAATGTCGTATTTTTGCGCGAGCTTTTGCAGATCGGGCCACCAGACCTTGGCATAAAAGTCGGCGATGGAAAGCCCGTAATCGCGCTTGATGTAGGTACCGTCGCCCGAGGGCACGGGGCTGGGAAAGTCGTCCAGGTAGAACACGGCGCTATTGATGACCGGATATGCCGTGGCATCGCCGAGCAGGCTGATCGCGGCGGCGTAAAACCCACGCATAACCTTGCCGTAGATACCGATATTGCACACCACGGTGCGTCCGCTACCGCAATCATTCGACCAAATAAGCGGCGAGCCCGCATCACCGGTCTTAGCCCACGCGTGCGCCGTCTCGCGCAGCGAAACCGAAAGCGACGAATCAAAGGGGTCCGAGAACTCGTAACGTTCTCCCCCGCCCAACATAAAGTCCTCGCTCGGCACAATGCTTTCGGCTTTTACATAGCCATATCCAGCCGAATCAATGCCAAGCTTGGGGGCAATAACTTGCAGGTAGCTCGAGTTATCCGGCGTCATGGCGAGCATAAGCGAACCGCCGGCACTCACCCAACTCATAATGTCGCTCAGGTGCGCACCGAGTCCATCGAGCGACGGCATGAGCAAAATCACGCGATCGAAGGACGTCAGCGAGGGAATGGCATCCGCGCCGTCCAGGGCAAGGTCCACGTCGCGGTGCGCGATCTTCATATCGAGCAAAATCTGGTCGAACTGGTCTTTAACGTCCTCGACGCCGTCTTGGTCGGTATCGGCAATGACCAGGCACGTCGGCTTTTGACCAAACATCGCCGAGGAGGCCGGCACCGCGTCGTTGGCGGCAAGCATCCCCAGCCTATGCTGGCCCGCACTGTACTGCACGCCGGCACGCTCCACCAGCAGCACGGCGGCCATGGCAATAAAGACCGCCCACACCACGAGGAGTCCCATCCAACGAAAGCGGCCTGCACGGTCGCGGATATGTTGCGCCACACTCATCTGACCTCCTCCCCGTCGCGCCAAAACGCCAACTTTTCGCGGTTGTCGGCGCTCAAATACACATGTTGCTTGTCAATCGCATCGATCACACGGTGAACCTCGTCACCGTCGCGGCGCATCACGGCCAGGCGCAGGCAAAGCATCCAAACCTCCTGCTCCTCGGGCACGTCGAGCACCAACTGATCGGTCACGGCCTGCGCCTCGTCGATCTGTCCGACATCGGCCAGCGCCGTCGCGTATCGAATGCGCAGCTCAAGGGTATCCTCGCGCTCGCAGCGACGCGCAAGCAGGCGCGCGTACTGTTGGCGTTGAATCTGAGCAACGCGCCCCTCAGCCAAGCCCGAGCCCAAGTATTCACCAAGAAAATCACAGTATTCGTCGAGGTTTTGCGCACTCGGGTCCGTCTTAAAGGAACGCTCCAGCTGCTGCAGTTTAAGGTCGGACTCCTTGGAGATCTGCGCCACCGCCGTCGCGGCATAGTGCGCCACCTCAACGTCGTCGTTAAGCTTAGCCGCCTGCAGCTGCGCCAGGTACGCGTCGGGCTCCTCGGTGAGCATGGAGAGCATTAGGCGGCGCCGGTATGCCGGGTCGTTGACGATAAGCGCCTCCTCGAGCGGGACCACGCCCGCATCGGTGTCACGGTCGTGCACCAGGATGCTGCGATGCAGGTCGTCGTTGAAGCGCAGCGACTCCAGCGCAGACTCTTTCAGCCCCTCGCCAAACACCGCGCTGCAGACCGATAGCAGAACCACCAGCAACGGGCCCCACAGCGGCACCAGCACTATCACAGCCAGCATGTGCCCGCGCACCGGCAGCAGGCCCAGCTTCATGAGCGTCCACAGCATCAAGCAAACCAGCGCATGAATCAGCAGCAAGACGGCAGCAACGACAAGCGAGATCAAGCGGCACCCCCCTCACCGTCACCGGTGTAAGCGATGTGCTGCAGCAGCGCCACGATGTCCTCGCCGTCGACGGGCTCCACCGCAATATGCTTTGCGCTCAGGCGCTCGCGGATAATGGGCAGATCGCACGCCTTTGCCTGGCGCATAAGCAGGTAGAGCACGTCGCCGTCGACCAAGCCCGCCGCGTCGCTCTCGCGGATTGCCGACCCAATTGCGCCCACCAGCTCGCCGACAGGCTCCATGCCCGGTACAACGCGCAGGAGCAAAAAACTCCCCATCTTGCTATCTGCCAGCGCCTGCTCCGCCGCGAGCTCTTGGCCAAAGGCCGCCTGCTTGAGCACGCAAGTGCCGTCAACGCAGCGTTTATCCTGCGCCACCGCCTCATAGTCAAAGGCACGGCCCAGCGCGCTTTCGACAAGCCCGCACAAGATGCGGAACAGGTTTTGATAATAGAGGGTCATTTGGTTTTCGGCCGCACTACGCACAAAGATCAACACGGCGGATGCCCCGTCGCGCTCGATCGTGTATCCAAACATGGGAAGCCCCGGCGTCAGCTCGCGGTTCACCCACAGGTTCGAACGACCCCCGTCGCCCAAAAGAGGTGCAAGCTGCTCAAGCGTGAGCGAGCGTGCGGCATCTTCGGCAATCGCGGGACTTGCTGCCACCAAGCGTGCAAATGCCCCGCCCGAAACATGGTAGATCGCCACCGAATCGTTCTCGAGGATCTCGCCCAGAAGCTCGCAGCACTTGCGATAGATATCGCGTGGGTTGAGCACGTCGAGCTCCTGCGTCACCGCAAAGATCTTGCCAAAGCTGTCGTGGCGACCCACGATCTGGCGCCTGTACGCGCGCTTATCCTCGATCGCGTCGTGGTAGAGCTGCGTAAGGAACGTATTGCGGTTGCGCACGAGCTCGTTTTGATCGCGCTCCGTCCTAATGGCTTCGCTGTTGCGCAGCTGCACATAGCCGCACACGGCACCCACCACAAAGTACGCAATAAACGGCAGCCAGTTGGACGGCTCGTAGAACAGGCCCTGAAAGGTATAGCCGTACTGGGTAAAGTAACTCGCGGCCAAACCCACCGACGCCAGCAGCGCCGCAACCAGGCCAAAGTCCAAGCCATACAGCGTGCCGATCAACACCACGAAGAGCAGGCGATAATCGAGCACGTTGAGCTGGGCCGATTGGGAGAACAGGTGCTCCAGCACCTCGAAAAGGACCCAGGCGGCTGCCGTCTCCAGACATTTAATAGGCAGCGTGCGCATTTGGATGCGGTCGATGGCGGCACGCAGCGGGTTGATCTTTTTGATGCGTCCAGCGCCCCAGCGAGCTTGAATGGTCGAGAGATCGCGCAGCAAGTCGTAGCGCTGAAACCAGCCATAGCGCACGCGAGCGACGTCGCTGGCGGGCAGGGCGTAGCCAGCAGAATCGCCATAGGCAACGGCAAGGCCGGGGAACAGCGCCCTGAGGGCGTCGCCCACCTCACCCGCCGTGTGATGGAAGGTATCGGCTACGTCGAGCGTCTCAAAGTTACCATCCCAGCTATCGAAGATACGGCGTACCAGCACCGCAAGCTCCTCGGCACACAGCAGGGGAAACGCCGCATCCTGCGCGCCCTGCAGAGCGACCGATCCGGTTGAGCACGCGTCGAACAACGGCACCAAAAACGGATCTTCCAGCGCGGCGGAGGCAGTGTACAGGAAGGGCACGCGCAGGATCTTGGTCTGAACGCCCTCGCGAGCAGCGTAGTAGCGGCACAGGTCGTTGGCTGCGCGGGCGATAATGCCCTTGCCCGTTCGCCCCGCGGCGTCGGTGGCACCCTCGGCACCCGCGGGCCCCGCTACATACAGCAGTTGGACCCGGCGACCCGCGCACGCACGAAAGACCGAGCGCAACAGCTCGATATCGCCCACGGTATCGGTATGCGGGGTAAGGTAATTGGAAAGGTAGACCATGCGGTCGAACTCGTAGGCCTGATCCAGGTGTTGCAGAAGCTCTTTCCACGAGGAATGGGGCGACGACTCGTCGCGGTACGCGTCCTGCGCGGCTACGACCTGCACGTGGTCCCCGGGGAACGCCTTGGCGCAAAAGTCATCGTCAACATATGCGGTGTTGCCAACAACCAGCACCTCCATAGCGCACCCCTCCCCTAAAATCCACTTTAGTCATAGTCAAACATGCGTATTTTACGCTGTCAACGCGAGCTGGGGCGCCTTTAAGGCTGTTTTAAGAACTTTTTTAGAGGATGTGGGAGTGGCAACTCGTCCGACCCAGGCTCATTGAGAGGCTACTATTCGCTCTGAAAAGGCACATCGCAATCTGCTGACAGCTCTGCAGGGAGAATGCCAGGCGATGGACATTGCTCTCGCACGGAATCATTGGATGAAAGAAACGGCAGTTCTTTGGAATAACTGACGATAACCTGCGGAACGATCTTAATGCCCAGAGCAAGTTCGAACTTTGCAATCGTCTTCAAAGTCATATTAGGTTGAGAATTCAAGAGCTTAGAAAGCGACTGAAGGCTTATGCCCATACGATTTGCCAGCTCACTTTTGCTCAATCCCAAATGTTTCATTTCACGATGAACAATAAACTCAATATCTAGTGCATGTTCATAAGCGCGCGTTTCGATACTTTCTGTTTCGGCATAAAAATCAGATAGATCTACTTTAATCATTGTATTCTCCGTTTCGAAAACCAAGTATAAAAGTCAGCGCTCAGATTCCAGAAGCTGACGTGCTATTCTGGCCGATCATTGTTTGAGCGGTTAATTTCCGCTCATGGTCTGACAACATTTTCTGGAATTGAGAGTTATCGGGAGAAGCCGTCAATTCCCAAAACGGTCGACCCTTGAGGTCTCTATATTCGACAAGTTGGTAGTGTCGAGAAAGTTGGTGTAGAGCCCCATCCGAAGCGAGTCGGCCCGGCGTCCTAGAATCTGGAATACGGTTGATATCCTATGCCGCCTCGACCCTGTCCGCAAGCTCGAGGCCGGACTCGAGCATCTTCCTGG
>DBFOLV010000055.1:0-26492 GCA_048430825.1 Collinsella sp. | reverse complement strand
ACTAGCGTTGTGGGGCACGATGTGAAACACAGGCCGTTTCACATCGCGCCCCACGCCATCTGCCCTCTCGTGCGATAATCCTCCGCAGAAGTCACCGACAGCAGAGGGAGTTTGTGATGAAGGTTCTTTTGGTCAATGGCAGCCCCAAGGCAAACGGCAACACCGCCCGCGCACTCGCCGAGGTCGCCGAGCAGCTCAACGCCGAAGGCATTGATACCGAGGTGTTTCAGCTGGGCGCCAAGCCCATTCGCGACTGCATCGGCTGTGGTCAGTGCGGCAAGCTTGGCGGGCGCTGCACCTTTGACGATGACGTGGTGAACGAGCTCATCGCTGCCGCCGAGCAGGCAGACGGCTTTATCTTTGGCTCGCCCGTCTACTATGCGCACCCCAGCGGACGCATCCTTTCGGCCCTCGATCGCGCATTCTATGCCGGCAGCAAAGCCTTTGCACACAAGCCGGGCGCTGCCGTCGCCGTTGCCCGTCGCGGCGGCACGTCGACCACCTTCGACGTGCTCAATAAGTACTTCACCATCAACCAGATGCCCGTGGTTGCTTCCACGTACTGGAACAACGTGTTTGGCGCCATGCCGGGCGAGGCCGCCCAGGACGCCGAGGGCCTGGCCACCATGCGCAACATCGGCAAGAACATGGCCTGGCTCCTGCATTGTATCGAGGCAGGACAGGCCGCCGGTATCGAAGCCCCCGAAGCCGATCGCGAGCGCACCAACTTCATCAGGTAGAACGGCGGAACAAATACATGAACGTGCAAATTTTTGGCACCAAAAAGTCTTTCGATACCAAGAAAGCACAGCGCTTCTTCAAAGAGCGCCGCATTAAGGTGCAGTTTATCGACCTTAAGGAAAAGGAGATGAGCAAGGGCGAGCTCACGAGCGTGATGCAGGCGGTCGGCGGTATCGACAAGCTGCTCAACCCCAAGGCCAAGGACGAGGAGACGCTCGCGCTCATCCAGCACCTCACCCCCAGCCAGCGCTTCGACAAGTTGCTCGAGAACCAGCAGGTTCTAGCCGAGCCCATCGTGCGTAACGGCAAAAAGGCCACCGTCGGTTATTGCCCCGATGTATGGGGAGCCTGGGAGTAGCCTGTGTTATTTGCCAGCGCGTGGGTATAAGAGCAGGCGTTTGGCATATGATTCAACTGTAAGCCATGTCTAACAAAGGAGGGCACATGCCCAACAAACCCGTGAAAATCATCATGCTTACCGGATACCTCGGTGCCGGCAAGACCACGCTGCTCAACCACATCCTCGCTAACGACGGCGGTATCCGCGCCGCCGTAATCGTCAACGATATCGGCGAGATCAATGTGGACGCCAGCCTCATCGCCGACGGCGGCCTTTCCGAGACCGACGACCTCATCCCGCTCACCAACGGCTGCATCTGCTGCACGCTTTCGGATGACCTGGCCAACCAGCTGCAGGGCATCGCCGATTCGGGCAACTTCGATTACATCATCATCGAGGCCTCGGGCATTTGCGAGCCCATCCCCATCGCCTACACCATCTCGAGCTTCTGCGACGAGGCCAAGGTGGGCGGCGAGCCCAAGCTCGCGCTCGACAACATCGTGGCCGTGGTCGACTGCGCCCGCATGTACGACGAGTTCAACGGCGGTCGCGACCTGCTGGCCGAGGATATCGACGAGGACGACATCGAGAGCCTGCTCATCCAGCAGATCGAGTTCTGCTCCACGCTGATCCTCAACAAAACCGATACCGTGAGCTCTGAGCAGATCGCCGAGCTCAAGGCTATCGTGCGCAGTCTGCAGAAGGACGCCGTGATCGTCGAGGCTCAAAACGGCGAGGTTCCCATGGAGGAACTGCTCGATACCGACCGCTTCGACTTTATGCGCGCCTACAACTCCGCCGCCTGGATCGATGCCATGGAGCATCCCGAGGAGCACGACGACCCCGAGGTGCTCGAGTACGACATCGAGACCTTTGTTTACTCGCGCCGTAAGCCGTTTGACCTGAAGAAGTTCACCGATTTTGTTGAGCAGGAGTGGCCCGACGAGGTCATCCGCGTCAAGGGTCCGCTGTGGCAGACCGGCGACCCGGACATGTGCTACATGTTTGAGCAGGCCGGCCACCAGATGCGCCTGATGGAGAACGGCCTGTTTGTCGACTCGGCGCCCGAGGGCGAGAAACAGAAGATCATCGACGAGAACCCCGAAATCATGCAGATTTGGGACGACGAGACGGGCGACCGCATGACGAGCCTGTGCATCATCGGCCGTCACATGGACAAGGATGCGCTCATCGCCTCCCTCGATGCTTGCCTGACCGACTGGCACCGCGCCTAGGTTTATCCAAGCGGGCATTTTTCCGCCTACGTAGCCGCCAAACCACCACGAAGGTGCCCTTCGCGGTGGTTTTTCGTTCTGAGCCAAGGAGATTCATGCTCAACATTGTGCTGTATGCGCCCGAGATTCCGGCCAATACGGGCAATATCGGCCGTACCTGCGTGGTCACCGGCGCCCATTTGCATCTGGTGGAGCCGCTGGGGTTTTCGCTCGACGACGAGACGGTACGTCGCGCCGGCCTGGGCTACTGGCAAAACTTGGACGTGACGACCTATGCCGGCTGGGAGGATTTCCTTGCGCGCAACGACCTCTCCCCTGCCGACGAGCGCCTGCATCTGCTAACCAAAAAGGCACGCCGCACCTATGCGCAAAGCACCTACCGCGATGGCGACTACTTGGTCTTTGGCAGCGAGAGCTCGGGCATTCCCGAGGAGCTGCTCGCCGCGGCGCCCGAGCGCTGCGAGCGCATCCCGATGCTGCGCGATTGCGACTCACTCGATAACGCCGAGGCTTGGAAAGCCCACGAGGAGTCGCTCGGGCATACCGAGGACAGCCACGAGGCCATCCTTCAACAGGATATCTGCGGCAACTTCGTCAACCCGGACGACTACCGCATCAGCGCACTCAACCTTTCCAACAGCGCCGCCATCGTCCTCTACGAAGCCCTGCGCCAAACAGGCTTTCCGGGAATGTGACAAAGGGACAGTCCCTTTGTCACATTCAAGCGCCACGCCGATGGCGCACGCGCCTGATTGATGCTCGAAATAACGAACCATCATTTTTAATCAGAATTAACTAAAGTAAAATGAAGTTAAACGGCGCTGTGAAAGGAGAGCTACGTGGAATACCTCGAAAACCCGTTTACCCCTAGCTTTGGCGAGGTTCCTGCCCATCTCGCTGGCAGACAACAGATTATTCGGGATTTGGACCGTGCCTTCTTGAGCCAGCGCAGGCGCCCAGAATTGACCTCGATCTTCTCAGGCGCGCTTGGAACCGGTAAAACCGCTCTCATGTCGTCGCTCGCGACTAGGGCGGAATCCCACGGCTGGATAGCCGTAAAGACGACCGCGCTCCCGGGAATGCTTGAGGAAATCGAGTTCGGGGCGAAACGCGCCGCAGCCCATCTCATCGACTCGTCCAACCGCTTCGAAGTCACCGGTCTCGGAATTGCACCGCTCGGCAGCATCGAGGTCGATCGCGTTCACGATGCCTCAACCTGGCGTTATCGCATGAGCGACATCATTGACCAGCTCAACGAGGCGGGCACCGGTCTGCTCGTCACGGTTGACGAGGTGGACCCGACACTCGACGAGATGATTCAGCTCGCAGCGACGTATCAGCACTTTGTGACCGATGGGAAACGCGTCGCCCTACTCATGGCGGGACTTCCCAACAACGTATCGACGCTGCTGAACCACAAGACGGTCTCGTTCCTTCGCCGCGCCCAACAATATCATCTGGGTCGCATTGCCGACTATGACGTACGCGAGGCCTTGATTCGCACAATCCAGGAAAACGATCGCCTGGCAGATGCTGAGGGAATCGATAGAGCCGTTCGCTCGATCTCTGGTTTTCCCTTCCTATTGCAACTCGTAGGCTACCGTGCCTGGGATCTCACAAGCGATTCGAAGGAAATCTCGTCACGCGACTTTGACCTGGGAATCAAAATCGCGCGCGACGAGATGGACGACCGAATCCTCGCGGCAACCTATCGGGAACTCACTGCAGAGGACAAGCGATTCCTCATCGCCATGCTCGATGACGAGGAAGAGTCCACCACTGCTGACCTTGTCGAGCGCCTTGAGCGTTCGCCGCAGCAGGTCTCCCGCTACCGACGCCGCATGATAGATGCCGGCATCATTGGAGAACGAGGACGAGGGCTCGTCGCATTTGAATTGCCATTCTTCCGCGACTATCTCGCGGCTCAATGCGTGAAATAGGCATCAATAAGGCAAAGGGGCTGTCCCTTTGCCTCATTGTCTATAGGTAGCGGCCGGTGATGCTTGCAGAGCAAGCTGCGATGTCGCCCGGCGTGCCGGCACAGACGATTTGCCCGCCCGCGTCGCCACCGCCCGGGCCCATGTCGATCACGTAATCGGCGTTACGGATAAGGTCGAGGTCATGCTCGATCACGACAACTGTGGCGCCCTTGGCAACGAGGCCGTCAAACACGTTCAGCAGCACCTGAACATCGAGCGGATGCAGGCCGATCGTGGGCTCGTCGAACACGAATACGGCATCATCCTGCACGCGTCCCATCTCGCTCGCGAGCTTAAGACGCTGTGCCTCGCCGCCCGAAAGCGCCGGCGTGGGCTCACCGAGCGTGAGATAACCCAAGCCTAGGTCGTGCAAGGTCTGCAAGCGCGTCTGAACTTTCTTGAGCCCCACCGTGGCGTCGAGAGCCTCGTCCACACTCATATCCATGAGCTGCGGCAACGTAAGCAGGCTCCCGTCCTTGCCCTCGCGGTGAATTTGCGAAGCCGCGTCTGCATAACGCGAGCCGCGACATGCCGGGCAGACGATCTCGACATCGGGCAAAAACTGCACGTCGAGCGATATCGAGCCCGTGCCATCGCACGTAGGGCAGCGCAAGGCGCCGGTGTTGTAGCTAAAGGCGCCCGCCTTGTAGCCGGCTACCTTGGCTTCGGGCGCACGAGCGAAGGCGCGACGCAGCTCGTCATGGATGTCAGCATAGGTCGCTACCGTCGAGCGCACATTGGCACCGATGGGCGTAGCGTCAATCAGGTTTGCGCGGGCAATACCCTCGGCATCGATCCAACGCACGTGCCCCGGCAGGCGCTCGCCAGCTGCCTGCGCCTTAAGCGCCGGAATGAGCGTCTCGAGCACCAACGTCGTCTTGCCCGAACCCGAAACGCCCGTCACCGCGACAAGGCGACCGCGCGGTATATCGACTTCGAGTGGCCTAACGGTGTGAATGACATCGGTTGCCATGCGGATATGGCCCCGATCGAACATTTCGTCGTCAGTCACCTGCGGACGCAAGCGCTTGGGCTCGGCGCGCAAAAACGGCGCGATACGGCTGCCCTGCGATTGCTCGACCTCGTCTACCGTACCAACGGCGATTACACTGCCGCCGCCTGCTCCGGCAACGGGGCCCATCTCGACCAGATAATCAGCCTCCGCCAGTACGCGCGTATCGTGGTCGACAACAACCACGGTGTTGCCGTCATCCACCAGATCGCGCATCACGCCCACCAGACCGTCAACATTGGCAGGATGCAAGCCGATCGAAGGCTCGTCCAGCACATAAAGCACACCCGTCGATCTGTTGCGTACCACGCGGGCGAGCTGCACGCGCTGGCGCTCACCCGTGGAGAGCGTGGCACCGGCGCGATCGAGCGAAAGGTAATCGAGACCCAGATCGATCAGACGACGGGCAGCACCCAAAAACGAATCGCAGATATCCGCTGCCATGGGCTGCATCTCGGCCGGCAAGGATGCAGGCACCCCGCGCACCCACTCAATCGCCTCGCCTAGCGTCATGGCCGCGGCCTGCGCCAAATTGATACCGCGCACTTGAGGCAGGCGCGCAGCCTCGGAGAGACGCGTGCCGCCGCAATCGTGGCATGGCCCCTCGCGCAAAAAGCGCGCAACGCGTTTTAAACCCTTATCGTCCTTAACCTTGGCGAGCGCATTCTCGACGGTATAGACGGCGTTGTAATAGGTAAAGTCGAGCGGCGTGGCGCCCTCACCGTTTTTGGGGACGTAGAGAATGTGCTTCTTAACCGCCGGACCATGAAACACGATGTCGCGCTCTTGAGGCGTGAGCTGGTTAAACGGCACGTCGGTGCGCACGCCCATCTCGCCGGCTACCTGCTTCATCAGATCCCACATGAGCGTACCCCAGGGAAGCACCGCGCCTTCGTTGATGGTCTTTGACTCGTCGGGCACCAGGCTCGCCTCGTCCACCTCGCGCATGACACCAGTGCCGCCGCAGGTAGAGCACGCACCGCCGCTGTTAAAGGCAAGGTCCTCGGCACCCGGCGCGTAGAACTCGCGGCCGCATGCGGGGCACGTGAGCGACAGGCCCGCAGCCACGTTAAGGCTCGGCTCCACACGCGCCCCGCAATGCGGGCACACGTGATGGGCGCAGCGGCTAAAGAGTAGACGCAGGCTATTGTTGAGCTCGGTCATGGTGCCAAATGTGGAACGCACACCCGGCACGCTCGGACGCTGGTGTAGCGCGAGCGCCGCCGGTACGTGCAATACCTCATCCACCTGAGCGTGCTCGGCCTGCGTCAGGCGACGTCGAGTATAGGTGCTGAGCGCCTCCAAGTAGCGACGCGAGCCCTCGGCATAAAGAACCCCCAGCGCCAGCGAACTCTTGCCCGAGCCCGACACGCCGGCAATGCCCACGAGTTTTCCCAGCGGAATGTCGATATCGATGTCCTTGAGGTTATGGACGCGCGCGCCACGCACCTCGATAGCCTGCGGGCTCATCTTCTGTTCCGTCACCTTTATCACCCTACTTATGCCATAAAACGCGGTCGCGGATGTACTCGCCCAGCATGGGCACAGTAAACCGGACGAGACCGTATCCGGCAGCCTCGATGACGCGCTCGCGAATCAGGCTTGCGCGATATTTACTCGCCCAGCTCTGGGTACGATCACAGCGCTCAATGATATCCGCCATGCGCGTCGGTTTGTCCTCGTCAACCGCCATGGCCTCGATAAAGAGGCGCTGTGGACTGCGCAGCCCGTAATACAGGGGCGCGTCAACCGCTTCGTAGAACTCGGAGACGGCATCCGCATGGCCATCCTCGACATCGCGCCTTTCGATGACCTGCGAGCCACGCCGGACAGCAGACCGCCACATGTAATATCCCACCAGCTGAACCATATAGGGATGCCCCATGCTCTTGCGTGCCGCAAGGTCCGCCGTCTCCGCGTCAACGTAAAGACCAGCGTCTTTGACCGTCTGGATATATGAATCGCGCACCTTGGGCAAAGATATCGCCCCCAGCGTACGCTGCTGGGCGCGGCGCAAAAACGTCACGCTCGGCTCTTCGAGCAGATCGTCAACCATACTGGGCAAGCCGGCAAAAACCAGCGCAAGACCGCGCTGGTCGCTATCGGGTAATCCCGCGGCATCCTGGTCTCCGAGCACCTGCTGATAGAGAACGGCAAGAGCCGCCAGTTCCTCGATAGACGCCGATTGCGCCTCGTCAATCGCAAACAGTATGCCCTTGCCTGGACCGAGCTTCTTAAGGCGCTCGTTGACCAGCCCTCGCAACGTCTCGCCCTTTGCTCGCGCCGCCTCGACTGACATCCGACCAAACGACGGACCGAACTCCATTGACGTCACAACGGGTTTATTCGAGCGAAGCGCGTCGGCCAATCGGTCGCATAAGCCAAGCGAAGCGGAATCGGAGACAACCGCCCATCCGCGCTCGCTAGCTAAACGCTGCAGCTCCCGCAGGAGAACCGTCTTGCCGCAGCCGCGGTTTCCCGTAATGAGCATGAGCCTGCCCGGCGCTCCGGCGCCGTTATCGAGCCCTTCCTCGAAATCTTCGATGACCGACTCGCGACCAATGAGCATCGGAGGCCGCTTGCCTGCCGTTGGCTTAAAGGGATTTGGATTCATGTCGGCCTCCTCGGATTGGCAAACGCTGCCTATAGTTATACCAACTTATACCGAGTTATACCAACAGCAGGTGACAAAGAGGCCGCCCTTCTATCACCTATGGCAGAAGAATTCTGCGTCTGCTGCTCGCCAGGGGCGGAAGGTGGAGGGATCGGCCTTTACGTGGGCTGCCTCGGGGACGTCGTACCATTTGACCGTGTAACCGGCGCCGTGGGAGCAAAAGACCGAATCGGGCGTGTTGGGCAGATCGGCCTCGGGCTCATAGGCGGCCGTCTCGATGACGCGCTCGGCATCATGGCAAGCCGCATAGCCGGCGAACTCTAGGTACAGATGCCCACGACCACTCGTATAGGCGGCCACCTCCAGCGCGTAATCCTGCACCTCGGATGCTGGCACGCGACCCACAAGCTTCGCCCGGTCTCCTGCCATCGTCGGCGGCTCGTACTCGGCACCCATGCGCGTGGCATCCGAGAGCGCCCGACCCACGCACTCCCCCGGTACCTCGAGCTCAAAGCGATACCACGGCTCCAACAGCACCGCCGCGCCGGCCTCACGCGCCTGCATCAAGCCCTGGCGAATCGCGCGGTACGTTGCCTGACGAAAATCGCCGCCCTCGGTGTGCTTGGCATGCGCACGACCGCCCGTGAGCGTAATGCGAATATCGGTGATGGGAGAGCCGGTCAGCACGCCCAGGTGATCGCGCTCCATGGCGTTGGTGAGCGCCAAACGCTGCCAGTTAAGATCGAGCTCGTCGGTCGAGGCCACGGTGCCAAACTGCACGCCCGAACCCGCTGGCAACGGCTCCAGGCTCAGATGCACCTCGGCATAGTGGCGCAGTGGCTCAAAGTGACCCACGCCCTCGACCGACTGCGAAATAGTCTCCTTATAGAGGATGCCGCCAGACTCAAACGAAACCGAAAGGCCAAAGCGATCGGCCAACACCCGCTGCACGACCTCGAGCTGCACCGCACCCATCAACTGCAGATGAATCTGCTCAAGATGCGTGTTCCAGCTTACGCCAAGCATGGGATCTTCGTCCGCTAACTCAGTCAGTGCTTTGAACACCGTATGGACGTCATGTTCGCCCGGCAGCACCGTATAGGTGAGGACCGGCGCAATGACGGGCGCATCGCCCGCGGGCTCCGCGCCCAGGGCGTCCCCCGGGCGAACGTGCGCAAGACCCGTCACGGCACAAATACCGCCAGCAGCAACTTCTTGGGCAAGCTCATACTTATCGCCGTTATAGATGCGTACCTGGTCGATCTTTTGCTCCCATGCCTCGGCACCGGAACGTCCGCCAATCACCTGCTTGGCATGCAGCGTGCCGCCGGTCACTTTAACCCAAGCCAAGCGCTCGCCGCGATCCCCGCGGCTGACACGATAGACGCGCGCGGCAAACTCCGGGAGCCACGCCTGTTCACGCATCAGCGCGCATATGCCATCCAGCAGCTCGTCCACGCCTTGGTCCTTAAGCGCCGAGCCGGCAAAGCAGGGAAAGAGCTTGCGCTCGGCAACCATGCGTGACAGCGTCGCGACGGAAAGCTCACCCGCCTCAAGAAACTCCTCGAGCGCTTCTTCGTCTAACGCGGCAGCGTCCTCCTGAACGGCCCCGCCCGCCAACAGTTCGTTGGCATCCAAGCAGCCCTCGGAGAGACGTTGCCCAAGTTGTGTCAGCAAAACATCGCGGCCGGGATTCTCCAAATCGATCTTGTTGATGAAGATGAATGTCGGGATGTCATAACGTGCAAGCAGGCGCCACAGGGTTTCGGTGTGCCCCTGCACGCCGTCGTTGGCGCCCACAACCAAAATCGCATAGTCGAGTGCGCGCAGCGTGCGCTCCGCCTCGGCCGAAAAATCGACGTGGCCGGGCGCATCCACAAGCATGACGTGGGTATCGCCGTGGTCGAGCACGGCTTGCGACGAGAAGATCGTAATGCCGCGCTCGCGCTCGATCGCGTTAGTGTCCAGATGCGAATCGCCATCGTCCACGCGGCCGCGCTTGCGAATGCGACCCGCATTGAACAACATGGCCTCGGCCAACGTGGTCTTGCCGGCATCGACATGCGCCAAGATTCCAACGACTGCCTGCTTCGACATGGCTCTCCTCTTATTACAAGCCCATCGCACGCGGCAACGGGCGTCCTCGTTCCACACTGGATGATACAATTTACGAGCCGGCGGGCGAAGCGGGCCCTATCCCCCGACCGAGCTCATCGCTCCGCGTTGCCGCGCGGCGATTTTCGTAGGTTCGCGCCTTGCGAAAGCCGGCTTTCAAAACAGTGCAGCGAACGAAAATATTCCCACCCGAGGCCATTTTCGTTCGCGCGAATTGTTGATACGCGTCTCCGCTCTTATGCCTCGCGCAGCCAGTCAAACGCAACACGCGGCGTACCGTCCGACACATACACGACGCCGGCGCGCTCAAAGCCGGCCTTTATGATGGCACCCTGCATGGGCAGGTTGTCCTGATGCGTGTCGATACGCAGGTGATCGGCACGCTCTTTGGCAAAGGCAAACATCGCAGCCGCGATACCGTGCGCGGTGCCGTCGGACGCCACACGGTGCAGCACAGCATACGGAGTGTCACTGCGCCATTGCCCGTCCTCAATTACGTCATAGCACTCGTCCGGGCCCGGTAAAAAGGCAAACGTCGCTACCACGCGACCGTCGACTTCGCACACATAGCTGCCACCGGCGGCGATATCGGCAGCCAGCTGCTCGGCAGAAGGCGTGCCCTCGGGCCATTGCGTGGCGTTGCCATGCGCGCGCATAAAGGCGCGGGCAGCGTCGTAGATAGCCATGACGACGGGAATGTCGGTATCGAGGGTTTTTCTGATCATCACGCGGCGGCCTCACGTTTATTGGTATCACTTTGATTGAGCAATGATACCAGCGTTTGAAGAGGGGCGCGAAGCAGATGGGAAGCAAAAAGCGAGCCGCCTGGTCAAAGGCCAAAAGCGAGTTTTTGGGCGCTGCCACCGGCGGCGATATGAGCGACCTGTTTGCGCGCGAAGACGAGCGCCGCGACGCCCTGAACGCCGAGCGCAATGAAGCCTGGCGCTACAAGTCGTGCGAACGCAAAAACCGTTACGACACGCGCGCCGAGGCCGAGGCCGTTATGGCCGACTGCGAAAACCGCGGGCGGCGCGGCTTAGCCTGCTACAAATGCGAATACTGCGGCGGCTGGCACCTGACGTCGCACCCTTGGAAATAGACCCCACATCGGCACGGCACTGACGGAGCGCCAACCATCGCACGCAAGCTACGGGCGCGGCGGCACCAAAACATCGTAGCGAACGGCCTTGCCCGCAAGTTGATAGCTCGGCTTAACGCCGGCAAGCAGTGGCCCCTTCACCGGTCGCTTGATAACCACCTTGCGCGGATGCACCGCAAGCGCAGCTTCGACCAGCGTCTCCTCATCGGCGCACGGCTGTTCCAGATGATGTAGGAGCTGGAACTTCTTTTTAACCGCCGCGCTCTTGGTGCGCCCGGGAAACATGGGGTCCAGATACACCACGTCGGGAGCGGTGAGCTCGCTCTGCCCGATCAGCTCAGCTGTATGGCGAAGGCCGGCAATGCTGTCCTCGCCCGCATGTAAGCGCATGCGCGCCACGGCCGTCGCAAGCGCCGGATCATCTGCCGCGCGATCCAAGGCATCCTTGAGGAGCGCCGCGATCACGCAATCCTGCTCATACAGATCGACGGTAAAGCCCGCGGCCGCCAACAGCAGCGAATCCTCGCCAAAGCCTGCCGTAGCGTCAATCGCCCATGGTCGCTCGATGCCCTTTGTGCGCGCAGCCTTCACCAACAGCTCTTGTTGCAGACGGCCCTGCTTGAGTCGCGGCAGCATGCGGCCAAAATCGGCACGCAGCTCCATCGTGCCGTCGGTGAGCGTGAGGCCCTCGGGCTTCCCGGTCAGCTCAAGCCCCGCGGCCCGAGCAACAGAAAAGGGATCGACGACGCCCATGGGTACTCCTTAGCAAGCAAAACGAATACGCGGGGCGCCGTTTATGCCAGCACCCAACCGTCCGCTATTGTCCCACATGCGACATGGCCCACAGCATCGCAATGCAAAGCACCGCCATCAATCCCGTGCACACGGCAGCGATCACAGAATCACCCATGCGCCTTCCCAACGACCGCGGCTCACGCACTTGCCCTGTTCCGTACATCATGGCTCCTCCTTCGGTCCAACTCTTACCATGGCCCCATCATCGCAGCGCCGCGCATACGCTGCCATCGATTTGACTTACGCCCAGCTTTCCTTTTTGAAAGGTTGGGTTGGGCCGCGCGGGCTCAAAGCGCTTTCAGGCGCATGCATCGCCGCGTTGAACTACAATGTGCTTCACGATATGTGCCACAACCTGGGTGCGGCAGATTCTCCGCGCCCGCATCGAAAGGACCAGCTATGAGCGCCGCTCGCAAGACACTCAAAATCCTTGCCCTGATTTATTTTGTTCTGGGCATCGCCAGTCTCGTCATTGGAATCGCCGGCGTCGCGACCGGCAAGCTCGAGTCCACCTACGGATCGAACGCCATGCTCGCCGCGACCGTGATTATCGCCAAGGGTCTCATCGATCTCGCCGCGGGCGTTGCGGGCATCAAGGGTGCCAACAAGCCTTCGCAGGTAGACGGCGCATTTAAGCTCGGTATTGTTGCCGCGGTCGCCACGCTTGTCCAGGCGGTGCTCACGCTTCCCGCGCTCGGCGGCAGCGCCGTCAACATCGGCGCCTTTGTCATCGTGGTGTACGACCTGTTCTTTGTTCAGCAGGCACGCGCCGTTAAGGCCGAAAACAAGGACCGCCTGTAGCGCTCGCTACTCATAACCTCTGTAGCCAAGCAACTAAAAAGGGCCGATCGCGCATCTCCGCGGTCGGTCCTTTACGTTTGACCAGATAAAACCTACCAAAATAAACCTGTCCCTTTTTGGCAGGTTGTTAGCTGTGGCGGTACTCGGCGATAATGAAGTCGATATCGGTTTGGAGCGTGTCCAAGTTTGCCAGGCGCTCTTTGTCGGCAGGGCGCGTGCGGTAGTAGTACGGCGTCATCTGGAACACCGCCTCGATATCGGCCTGGGTCTGAAGCGTAATATTCGCAGATACCCGCTGCGTTCCGACCAACTCGAGCTCGGTGGTCTGCGGCAGCTTCTCATCGTTAAGGTACGGCGTGTCGTAAAGCACCTCCTTGAGCCCAAAGAGATGGCGGGCACCTGGCACCACGGTGTAGAGCGAGCCCTCGGGCGCCAGCACGCGGGCAAACTCACGCTCGTTAAAGGGAGCGAAGAGCTCAGTCACCATATCGAAGGCGCCATCGGCCACGGGGATGTCCTTCATGTTGGCCACGAAATAGGTCGCATCGCCGCGCTTGGCGGCCAGGCGCACCATCTCTTTGCCTAGGTCGAAACCGTAAGCATCCACGCCCGGCACCGCGCCCATGGCGCTGGTGTAGTAGCCCTCGCCACAGCAAATATCGAGCAACGTCATGGGGCCGTTCGTAGACGCGGTGCGCCCAGACACCTGCTTGCGCACCAGCTCAACCATCGCATCGCGCAACGGCGCATAGTAGCCACGGTTCAGAAAGTCACGACGGCTGCGTGCCTGCGACTTGGAATCGCCCATGGAGTCGCCGCTCTTGGACGAGCGCAGTAGATATAGATAGCCCTCGCGCGCACGGTCAAACCGATGTCCGCCCGCGCATGCAGCGCCGCGTTCGTCATCCACCAACGGCTCATGGCAAACGGGACACAACAACATGACAACTCCTTAGCGCGAACAACACGACGCACACCATTGTCGCACGCCTTCCCCACCTAGTCATTGGGGACATTCTTGAATGACTAGTCGTTTTAGAACGTCCCCAATGACTAGCCGATTAGGAGTATCATCGTCTGCGCAAATAAGCACGAAAGAGCATGTTAGAGATTGAGAGCGTATGGCTGATACCGTATCTAAGCACATTGACATGACCACCGGCTCGCTGTGGCGAAATATTCCCCTGTTCGCCTTCCCCGTGGCCGCCACGAGCATCTTGGAGCAGCTGTCGAACCTCATCGCCACGGTCATCATCGGCAACTTCTCGGGCGACCAGGGAACCCTCGCCATGGCGGCGGTCGGCTCCAATGTTCCGCTTACCAGTCTTATGCTCAACCTGTTTATTGGCATGTCGCTTGGCTCCAACGTGGTCATCGCCAACGCTATCGGCCGCAACGACCAAAACATGGTCAAACGCGCCGTCCATACCTCGATTTTAATGGCGCTCGTGGGCTTTGTCGTCATCGCTCTGGGCGAGGTCTTTGCCGAACCCATGCTCGCTGCGCTCAACGTGCCTGCCGAGACCATGCCGCTCGCTTCGCTCTACCTGCGCGTCTTTTTGCTCAGCCTGCCCTCGATCTTGCTCTACAACTTTGAGGCCGCGATCTTCCGCTCCGTCGGCATCACCCGCATGCCGCTGCAGGCGCTTGCCGTGTCCACCGTCCTCAACATTGGCCTGGACCTCATCTTTGTCCCCGTACTCCACTGGGGCGTCGCGGGCGTCGCCATCGCCACCGCCATCGCCTACACCGTCAGCGCCGCTACGCTCTTTATCCGCCTGCTCAAGACCGACTCCGTCGTCCGCGTCACCCCGCGCGACCTGGCTATCGACCCCGTCGCCCTCAAGCGCATCGTCAAGATCGGCCTGCCCGCCGGCATCCAAAGCGCTGTCTTTGCCGTCGCCAACATCATCATCCAGTCTGCCATCAACAGTCTGGGCACCGAAGTCATGGCAGCCTCGAGCGCCGCCATGAGCCTGGAGTACGTGTGCTACAACCTGCTCAACAGCTTTAGCCAGGCTTGCACCACCTTTGTGGGACAAAACCACGGTGCCCGCCAGATCGACCGCTGCACCAAAACGCTCAAGGTCTGCCTGGTCGAAGGCGGTATCGTCGCGCTCACCACAATTATCGTTATTGTCGGCCTGGGGCGTGAGATCTTGTCGCTGTTCAACAGCGATCCCAACATCGTCTCGATCGGCTATATCCGCGTGTGCTCGATCTTCCCGGCGTACGCCTTTAGCATGTTCTACGAAAACATGTCAGGCTACCTGCGCGGCTTTGGTATCTCGCTCACACCCGCCCTCATCACCATGATCTGCGTCTGCGGCATCCGCTTCTATTGGGTGTTCTGCGTGTTCCCGCACTTCCGCACCTTTGCGAACATCATGATGGTCTACCCCATCAGCCTGGGCACCACGGCGTTCTTTATGGTCGTAGCGGTACTACTTTGCCACCCGGCACGCACCTATCGCGCCACCCAAGCCAAAGCGACAGCCCGCTAAACACCGCACTCAACGCCACGCCAGTCATTAATTGACAATATGTGAGCTCATATAGTCGATAAAGCGCCTCGTGGCGATAGGCATGGTGTCCCAGCTGCGCCAGGCCGCCACTACGTCGCGCGAGGGGGCGTGCACGATGGGACGTACGCGAATATCGGCACGCATGCCCTCCACAGTACGACGGTAGAGCATACTCACGCCTAGGCCCTCCTCCACCATCGCCATGATGGTGTAGTCGTCGGTGACCCCGCTCGTCACGTGCGGCGACAGGCCATGCGCCGCGAATGCATCGAGCACCAGACTCTGTTCGCCCTCATCCAGCAGCACAAACGGCTCGGACGCCAGGTCGGCGAGCGTCACCTTTTCCTTTGCCGCCAGCGGATGCGCGGCCGGCAGCAGCGCCACCAACTCGTCGTGATAGACCACGCGCTTCTCGAGCCCCGCGGTAAATCCGCGCGCCGTAAAGCAAAAATCAACCACGCCATCGTGCACCCACTGAGCGTTGCGCGTGTAATCGCCCTGCTTGAGGGTAAAACGTACGCCCGGGTGCAAGGCCCCAAAGTCGCGGATCACACGCGGCAACACGGTTCGGCTCACGTTGGTAAACGTCGCGATACGAATATCGGTCGACGAAAGCCCCAGCAGCTCCTGGCGCTTGCCCTCGAGCTCAGCCTCGGCAGTCACAATCTGTCGCAAATACGGCAGGTACTGCTTGCCGTCGCGCGTAAGCGAAACGCCCTGCTTTCCGCGCTCGATAAGCGTGGTACCCAGTTCGCGCTCGAGCGCCTTGACGGCCTGGCTCACCGCACTTTGCGTATAGCCCAGCTCGTCGGCCGCACGTTTCAGGCTGCCGCAATCGACCACCATACAAACAATCTGATACCGCGATGCCATCGTGCCTCCACATCAATGCAGCCGTAAAACGTTTTGCCAGGGCTTTTTCTGCCTACATTAGTATTTCTTAATCATACTGAAGATACATTCGCTTTACTACATCCACATCTGGGAGCAGAATCCTTTTTGCGAAACCGTTCTGTAACAAAAGGAGTCCCATGGATCGCAAAAAAGCAATCGCGCTCTCATTTTCCGTTCCCGTCGCATGGGGCTTTTCGTACCCCCTCATGAAAATCGGCATGGACAGCATGAACGCCACGAGTATCGTCGCGCTACGCTGCATCATCGCCTTTGTGGCCTGTCTGCTGCTCTTCCACAAGCGTGTTTTCCGTATCAACCGCGACCTTATGGTTCGCGCCGCCATCATCGGCGCCATCATGGCAACCGAGCTCACCTGCATGTGCCTGGGCTCCAGCCTCACCTCTGCCTCCACTGCCGGCTTTTTGCAGAGCCTGACGGTCGTGATCGTGCCGTTTGCCAACGCCGCCCTGCTGCGTCGCGCCCCCGAGCGCAAGGTGCTCGTCGGCACGGCTATCGTCACCTGCGGCATGCTGCTGCTCTCGGGCGCCGACTTCACCAGCCTGAACCCGGGCGCGCTCATCATGCTGCTCTCCGCCTTTATCTATGCCAGCCACATTATCGTGGCCAAGCGCTTTGTCGAAGAAGTCGATCCGCTTGCTCTGGGCTTTTGGCAGCTGGGCTTCGGCGGCTTGTTCTCGGGTATCGCCGCATTCACCTTTGGCGGTTTCACGCTTCCCGGCACGCCGAGCGAGATCGTCGTTGTCGTCGCACTCGCACTCATCTGCTCTGCCTACGGCTTTATCACCCAGACGCTCGTGCAGCCCCACGTGCCCGCCGAGACCACCGGCTTCGCCTTCTCGCTCGAGCCAGTCTGCTCCGCCGTCTTTTCGTTCTTCTTGGTCGGCGAGGTCCTGAGCCCCATCGCCTTCTTTGGCGCCGCCCTCATCCTCACCGGCGTCATGGTGGCAACCGTCGAGCCTCCGCGCCTCCGCGCACATGGACAGGCTCGCATGGCAGGAGCGCCCGAGCACGTCTCGTAGACCCCACTCCTTATGCAGCCGCGACACAAAGGCAACCGGTGCGCCTTTACAATAGATGCCAACAGAGCATCTGCCATAAAGGAGCCCCATGGACACCGCAACTCGCGACCGCAACATAGCAACTTGGTTGGGCGATGCGCCGCAGCCGGTACGTGACACCACGAACCAGCTGCTCGAGCGCATTGCCCTTTTGCGTGCCGAGCAGACTATCTACCCGGCACAAGACGACATCCTCAATGCCCTCGCCTACACACCGGCCGACCAGGTCAAAGTTGTCATCTTGGGTCAGGACCCTTATCACGGACCCAACCAGGCCATGGGGCTGTCGTTCTCGGTCCCCGCGGCGCAAACCAAGTTGCCGCCGAGCCTGCGCAACATTTACAAGGAACTCGAAGCCGATCTGGGTTGTCCCATTCCCGCCACGGGAGACTTAACGCCATGGGCACAACAGGGCGTCCTGCTCCTCAACACCACGCTCACCGTGCGCGAGCATGCCGCGAACTCGCACGCCAAACTGGGCTGGAGCACCCTGACCGACTACGTTATCGAACGCTGCTGCCAGCTGCCCCAGCCGGTAGTCTTTTTGGCATGGGGCCGCTTTGCCCAGCAGATGGTTGAGGGTAAGCTCGCCGCGATTGGCGCGGGCAAGGCAACCGACAAGTTCCGTCTGGCGTCCACGCATCCCTCGCCGCTTTCGGCCAACCGTGCCACGGCAGAACTCCCCGCTTTTATGGGGTCGCGCCCCTTCTCGGCAGCCAATCGGCTACTCGAGCAGCATGGCTCGACCCCCGTCAATTGGACTTGCCTCGGCTAAAAATCGATACATCAAAAACGCGCCCGACGGCTTTCCATCGGACGCGTTTCCTATTCGGGCCAAATAAATTGTGTACGGCCAGCCTCGCCGCCATCGATCAACAGACTCTGCCCGGTCATAAACCGGTTGGTCACGCCCACAAAGTAGATCCACTCGGCGATCTCTTGGGCGGTGGCCCAGCGCTTAAGCGGCGTGAGCTCCATAATCTGGTTCCACAGGCGTTCGTCTTCCATCACGCAACGGTTGAGCGGCGTGATAACGCCACCCGGGTCCACACTGTTGGCGATAGCCTGCGGTGCCAAGCGGTTTGCAAGGTTCTTGGTGTAGGCGATAACGCCGCCCTTGCTGGCGGCATAGTCGGGAAACTCTGATCCCGTATGCCCGCTCGCCGACCCCACATTGACCACGGATTTAATAGCCGGCGCCGGCTTGGCGGCAAGCCCCTCCCCCGCAAAGGCGTAGCGCTCGGTCACGTTGATGGTGCCATACAGGTTGGCGGCGATGTCGTCGGCCGAATCCTGCGTACCGGCAACGTTCACGATCACCTGGGGTTCAAGGTCGTCCGGAAACGCGTCCGGCTTGCGGACATCAACAATCAGATGGCGGTAGTGTTCGTGTTCGATTGCCGCCGGCAGCAGATCAAAGCCCACGACCTCGTGGCCCTCGTCCAAAAAGCGCTGCACGCACGCGGCTCCGATGCCACCCGAAGCGCCCGTGATCAAAACCCGCATATTTGCTCCTTAGGCGGTTGCGTGGCGCTCGAGGTACTCGACGCCCACATTCTCGCGCTCCCAGCCGCGCACGACCTTGTAGCCCACGGGGCTCAGGAAGACCTCGCACAGCAGCTCGGCGACGGCACCCGTCAGCGAGCACATAAGGACCTGCACCCAGGTCCAACCAAAGAACGTGTGGCTCACCACAATGGCAAAGACCAAGTTGTCGATAAACTGGCCAACACCCGTGGACACATAGGAGCGGAAGGCAAAGCTCGCAAAGTTATTCTTTTTGAGCATACGGCCGAGCGACTGGTTAAGCGTGGAGTTAACCACGGCAGAAACGAGCATGGCAAGCGACGAGCCAAGCACCACGTACCAGGTGCCGCCGATGGTGGCGTTAAGGGCAGTGTTGACCTCGATCATGCCGGTGTCGTAGTAGGCACCCCACATACCGGGCGTGAGCGAGCATGCCCAAAAGCACAAACTCACGGCCAGGTTGACCAGCAGCGCGAGGATAGAGATTTTGATGGATGCTTTGGCACCAAAGCGCTTGCAGATCATGTCCTGGCACAAAAACGAAACCCAGCTCACCACAAAGCCACAGTCGAGCGCCAGATACGGCAGGCTGATAAGCTCTTTGTTGGCCAGCAGGTTCATCATGATGACGCTCACGAAAAACAGCGAAACCGTTGCCGCGGGAATGCTCCGCAACAGGACCTTGTAGTCCTCCATGACCTTCTTGATCATTATGTACTCCTTTGGTTTTAGGTTTAACGAGCAGGATATCGGACCCGAACTGCTCGGACGCCTCGGTCTTAAGACGACGGTGGGTATGATAGCCGCTCACACGGCATCAGGCAAGCAAACGGCGCGGCAGCCCCGCAGGGCCACCGCGCCGATGCGTTAAAACGCTACGTTGCCAAACTCCGACAGGATAAGGTCGGGGTTGTGGTCAGTTGCCCAATCCACGTTCCACGGGCTCGTGAACAGCAGCAGCTTACCGCCGCGCATGTCCTCGACGCGCAGCGTGTCGCGCGTGAGCGAAAGGCCCGGGATATCGATGGTGTCGGGGTCGTTCTGGATCCAGCGGATGTCCGTATAGGGCAGTGGCTGGCGACGAACCTCAACACGGTACTCGGCCTTGAGGCGGCGCTCGAGTACCTCAAACTGCAGCACGCCGACCACGCCCACGATGACGCTCTCCATGCCGGCACCCAGCTCGCGGAAGATCTGGATGGCACCCTCCTGGGCAAGCTCCTCCATACCCTTGACGAACTGCTTGCGCTTGAGCGTGTCGACCTGTGTAATGCGAGCGAACATCTCGGGGGCAAACGTCGGGATCTGCGGATACTGCACGTGGCGTTTGCCGGAGCACACGGTGTCGCCGATGCTAAAGATACCCGGATCGAACAGGCCCACGATATCGCCCGCGTACGCCTCGTCCACGATGGCGCGGTCGTCGGCCATCATCGACGTGCCCGTGGCAAGCTTAAGCTTGCGGTTGCCCTGCACGTGGAAGGCATCCATGCCGCGCTCGAACTTACCCGAGCAAATGCGCACAAAGGCGATGCGGTCGCGGTGGTTCTTGTCCATGTTGGCTTGGATCTTAAACACAAAGCCGCTAAAGTCGTCGCGGCAGGGATCGACCGGCTCGCTGGTGAGCGTATCGGTATAGGCGCGCGGCGTCGGGGCCAGACGCAGAAACTCCTTGAGGAAGGGCTCCACGCCAAAGTTGGTGAGCGCCGAGCCAAAGAACGCCGGGCTCAGCTTACCGCAGGCCACGGCATCCAAGTCGAGCTCGTCGCCGGCGCCATCGAGCAGCTCGATATCGTCCATCAGGTTCTTATGGTTTTCCTCGCCAATGAGCTCATCCATGGAAGGATCGCCCAGCTCAGCCTCGACCTCGGCGACCTTCTTGGTGGCGTTGGCGTGGCCGTCGCCCTCAAAGGCAATGACGCGACGAGTCTGACGATCGAACACGCCACGGAAGTTGCGGCCGCTGCCGATCGGCCAGTTCATGGGATACGTATTGATACCCAGGACGTTCTCGATCTCTTCCATGAGCTCAAACGGATCGCGAGCCTCGTGGTCGAGCTTGTTCACAAAGGTGAAGATGGGAATATGGCGCAGCGTGCAGACCTTAAAGAGCTTTTTGGTCTGGGCCTCGACGCCTTTGGCGCCGTCGATGACCATGACCGCGGCGTCGGCGGCCATAAGGGTACGGTAGGTATCCTCCGAGAAGTCCTGGTGGCCGGGGGTATCGAGGATGTTGACGCAGGCGCCGTTATAGGTGAACTGCAGCACCGAGGAGGTAACGGAGATACCACGCTCCTTCTCGATGTCCATCCAGTCCGAGACGGCATGCTTGGCCGAGCTCTTGCCCTTGACCGAGCCGGCGGTCTGAATGCTGCCGGTATAGAGCAGCAGCTTCTCAGTCAGTGTGGTCTTACCGGCGTCCGGGTGGCTGATGATCGCGAATGTGCGGCGCGACGAGATTTCATCCGACAGGCTTGCCATGCGGATCCTTTCTTGCATTGAGTGCATTACGTCGATGTAACCGTACTATTGTAGCCGCGAAATTCCGCCATAGGGCACCTATCAGGACAAATTCATCAGTTGGGGCCTAGGGTAGCAGTCGATGGCGGCACTCCGCAGCAGTTTGTCTCGATCTGTAACATCTAGACGGTTTTTGAACCTCTACCTGTTACAGATTTAGACAAACAGGTGGGCGTCCCAGAAAGATCTCGATCTGTAACATCTAGCCACTCAAAACGGGTCTATCTGTTACAGATTGAGATATAAGGATAGACGGGTGGCCAATGTCTCGATCTGTAACATCTAGCAGCCAAAAACTTCTCCAGTTGTTACAGATTGAGACAACCAGGTGGGGCCCGCCAGCAAAATCTCAATCCGTAACAGGTAGCCGTCCAAATCGGTTCCAGATGTTACAGATTGAGATGAATGAACGGGCGGACAATCCCTATTTGCCTCTTGCAGAACTGTGCATAGTATATATACTGTGCTTACCGGTTATATACACGTGTAGCCCAACAGCTAAGGAGCCGCTGTGGACATCATCCTATCCAATTCGAGCGACAAGCCCATCTACGAGCAAATAGCCTCGCAGGTCAAAGTTCAGATCCTTTCGGGCGCACTCACTGCGGGAGCCAAACTCCCCAGCATCCGTGCGCTCGCGAGCGACCTGGGCGTGAGCGTCATCACCACCAAGCGCGCCTACGCCGACCTGGAGCAGCTCGGGTTTATCTGCACCGTGCAGGGCAAGGGCTGCTTTGTCGCCGAGGGCAACCAGGAGCTTTTGCGCGAAAACCAGCTCTGCCATATCGAAGAGCTGCTTGCGAAAGCGGCAAGCCAAGCCGAAGCCCTGGGCGTCACGCGCGACAAGCTGCACGAAATGCTCGACCTGGTAGCCCCCGAAACCATGCAGTAGCCATCTGCAAGAAAGGCTATACCATGCAAAACCTTTTAGAACTCAAAGGCATCTCACGCGCTGTAAGCGACCGCTTTTCGCTGCGCGACGTCACGCTTGCCGTGGAGCCCGGCCAGATCGTCGGCTTTGTTGGTGCCAACGGTGCTGGCAAAACAACGACGATTCGAGCTGCTCTCGGGCTTATAAAGCTCGATGCCGGCGAGGTGCACCTGTTTGGGCAGCGCTGTGGCGCCGACGCACCCGGTGAAGCGCAGCGCTGCTTGCGCACCCGTGTCGGTCTCGTGCTGGACACGTGTCCTTTCCCTTCCACACTCAAGGTGGGCCAGATCGAGTCGCTCGTAGGCCCGGCGTACCCCACGTGGGACCGCGAAACGTTCGCCGGATTCATCGACCGATTTGGCTTGGATCCCAAGGCAAAGGTCAAGGACCTCTCCCGCGGCATGGGCATGAAACTGCAGCTTGCCTGTGCACTCAGCCACAATGCCAAGCTGCTCGTTTTGGACGAAGCCACCGCGGGCCTCGATCCCATGGCGCGCGAAGAGCTGCTCGACGAGCTGCTCGCCTTCGTTTCCGACGGCCAGCGCAGCGTGCTGCTCTCGAGCCACATTACGTCCGACCTCGATCGCACTGCCGACCGCGTCATCTGCATCGATAACGGGTCGATTGTGTTTAACCTGCCGCGCGAGGACATTACCGACCGAGCCGGCATCGCCCACTGCACCCAAGCACAGGCCGCCGAGCTTATGGCTTGCGTCGAAGGCGCCCGTGCCGCCCACCACGCCTATAGCGTGGACGTGCTCGTGCCCAACCGTCGCGAAACGCTCGAGGCCTTCCCCGAGATTCCCAGCGATCGAGCAACCATTGATGACTATCTTCGCCTCATGCTGAAAGGAGCTTCGAAATGAAACGCGCCTTTATGTCCGAGCTCGCCATCGTTCGCACGCTTGTCCCGAGCATCGCGGGCGTCGGCCTGTTCATATTCGTCGTGTTGACCCTCGCCAACGCATCGGACGGTGACTCTGGCATGAGTGCCGGCGCCTGCGCGGTCAGCGCCATGTCGCCTATCATGGTCATGAGCTCGCTGGCCGGCTTCGACAATCAAAACGGATGGGAGCGTTATCGGGCAACGCTGCCCCTCTCACGCAAAGACATCATCTGCGCACGCTACCTGAGCGTTATTGTCTTCTCCGCCGTCATGGCATGTGCGGCCACGCTTTTGAGCATCGCTTCCATCCCGCTCTTCAACAGCGCGGGCATTCCTTCGACGGGACAGACGGTCTTTGAAATCGCAATCGCCTCGGCAGCATCGATGCTTATCTCCCTCATGATGGTGTTTTTGGCACAGCCGTTATTCTTTCGTTTTGGACACATGGAGGCGCTGCGCCTATCCGTTGGCCTGTTTGCCATGCTCGGGTGTCTTACCATGGCAACGTTGAGCTCCTCCAACCCCATCAGCAACTGGCTCATGTCGATTGCCGGAGCGAATCCCGACCCTGCCGTTCTTGGCTGCCTGTGTGCAGGCATCGCCGCACTTGCCCTCGCGCTATGTGCAATCAGCTGCACCGTCAGCACCAAGCTTTATCGAGTACGCGACCTGTAGCCACGCGAGCCTCGATCCACGAAGGACGCGATCGCCGCCCCTCCCCGCAAATCCGTGACAAATGGCATGTCCCCGGCGCGCGCCACCATGCTACTTGCGCAGCGGTTTGGGCAGCGGAATGCCGGCGGCGATGACGGCCGCGATGATCATGCAGACGATACCCTTAAGTGGGAAGCACATGAGCAGCAGGCCCACGACCATGACAGGCTGGCGCATGACCGCACCCATCGTCGATGCCGTGCAGACGGCGACGCAAAAGACCGGATCTGCGCCGGTGAGGATAGCAAAGCCGTAGCCCAGGCTTACGCCCGAGAAGATTACGGGGAAGAAGTGGCCGCCGCGCCAGCCCATGTTGATAAGGGCGGGGGTCAGCATGGCCTTAACAAGACCGGTCGCGATAAGCACGCCGGCGGGAATGGTCAGATAGGTTTCCATGAGCACGTCGGCCTGCGTCTCGCCGGCAAACATGGTGAAGGGCAGAGCCGTACCGCAGGCGGCAAGTACCAGACCGGCCAGCATGGCCTTGGCGACGGGGCGCTCCCCCATCGCGTGCGCCAGGACCTCGCTCGCATGCTCAGAGACAAAGTACAGCCATCCGCAAACGGTACCAGCGAGCGCCAGGGGAATGAGCCAAGCGGCCTCGAGGTTGCCCACCACGGCAGCCTCGAACCTCGGCATACCCATGCCGCCGCCCATGAGCTGGCCGAGCAGCAGGTAGGTGCCCAGACCGCCGGCAATCGCGATGCCGTAAACCACGGTCTTTTGCGCCTTGGGCAGCTTGATGGTGATCTCGCCGGACGCGGACTCATCATGGGCGCCTTCGCCCTGGCCGTCAGCACTTCCGGCAAGCGGCGCCACAAAGCCAAACACGGGCGCGGTAAAGAGCGCCGTCAGGGCAGCCTGGGTACCCAGCAGCGTGAGCTCCCTAAACTCGGCTCCAAAGCGACGCATGCGATCGCCGACCCAGCTGCACAGTCCCGCAATGACGCCGGTCAGACCGGCTTCCGGTCCAATACTTCCGCCAAACAGCAGCGGTAGCAGCGCGGCAAGCGACAGCTTGCCCAGATTGTCGTAGGGGTAGCACCCATCCTGTTTGACCTTGGCCATCACCTGGTTGAGGTCATCGGTCTTGGTGCCCGTCACCTTTTCATACAGACCGATCAGCAGGCCGCCCAGCAGGCAGACAAAAAACGGGTACGGCAGAAAGCCAAACGGACCGCTGGCAAGCTCGGGCGAAGCGACGCCCAGCGCGTGCGGAATCTCGGTCCATAGATAGTCGATACCGTGCTCCATCGCAAAGAAGAACAGCCAGACCGCGGCACCTGCGAACGCACCGGTCACGGCAACGCTAACTAAAAACAGCGCGCGGTTTGTGGGTTTGGCAAGGTTATCCATCGGGTCCTCCCGCGGTCAAAGTCGACATAGTTACGTTTTATTGTAGAGCGAGCGTTGCCCGAACGAGCCAACCGTCTGCGCCGCGAACGGCACCATTGGGAGCCATAGTGGGGCAAGCTCAAGACTTATCCGTTGATAATCGAGGCAATCTCGCGCAAATCGTCGGCAAAGTAGATGCCGTGCTGGCGCTTCAGGCTCGAAAGCCCCTTATCAATCATGTGCCCGAGCAGCGCCTTGAGGTCGTTGTAGTAACCGTTCAGGTTGTACAAAATGCACGGCGCATCGAGATGCCCCAACGACACCGCGGACATGACCTCGGCAATCTCCTCGAGCGTACCCGTCCCGCCGGGAAAGGCAATGAAGGCATCACCAAGCTCGATCATCTTGGCTTTACGCTCGGCCATATCGCTCGTCACGATGAGATCGTCGATTCCGTCGTGCTGAAACTCGGCCTCGATAAAAAAGCTCGGCTCCACGCCCGTCACATGTCCGCCAGCATCGAGCACGCTATCGGCGAGCGCGCCCATCAGGCCCGATTTGGACCCGCCGTACACCAACGCGTGGCCGTTGGTGCCAATCCAGTTGCCCAGCTCCTGTACCGCAGGTAGAAACGCCGGGTCACTACCGACGCTGGCACCCAGATACACGGTGATATTCATTTCAGTCCCCCTCATCGTGACGCGCGGCGCCCGTTCTAGCGTTGGCGGCGGCGATATTCGCGCACGCGGCGCGACAGATCGGCGAGCTCGTCACGATCGAGCTCTTCCAAATGCTCAAGATCGTCCATAAAGCGCGCCATGGTGTCCTTTTGGCGCAGCTTGATGAGCGTATTGCAGTAGTTCACCGCCACGCCCGTAAGCATGGCGATATAGAAGATACTGATGACGCTTAGGATGACGGTAATGCCGCGGGCAACCGGCGTTTCTGCCGGGATATCGCCAAAGCCGATCGTCGAGACCGTCTCAAAGCTAAACCAGAGACCATCACCAAAGGTGAGGGTCGTAGGCTCGGACAGCCAGACAGCCGTCGAGCACAGCAGGTAAAAGATAAGAAACAGGCCCGTAATGCGTGCAAAGCCAGCCTGTCGCAGCACATCGGCAAGCGTCCTCAACCTGTTCATCGCGACCCTTTCCACGGACAACCAATCACGTTCGCTCGGTATTGTCCCACAACCGGCAGTTAGGGACGTTCCTTTTAATATGAGCAGGACATTGTCAAGAGGCAAAATCGGGCCTGGCCCCAACGATATGGGGTCAGGCCCTCTCCCTATATCAGCCCGTCCGCGGCGACCTCGGCGTGTCTTACCGACGCTCGTCTTTGCAGTTTAAT
>DBFOLV010000054.1:0-79221 GCA_048430825.1 Collinsella sp. | reverse complement strand
GGATGCGACACAGCTGGTGTGTCCATCCTCGCAGTATCCGGTTCTCAAGGTGCACGCCCTCGCGGCTGATCCGGTTCCACCGGGCCGCGCGGCAAGGAGATATATTGCCAGACCGGAGGGGCCCCGGGGGCGGGAATCTGGCACTCCATATTTTGTTCACAAATGAATATGTCCCTCAGTCGCGTCCCTGAGGTTATAACTGAAGCATTGGCTTCTGATATTGGCGATGACCAGCTGTTTTATGAGTATTGAGACATCGGTCATCTCTGGAGCGCTACTTTACCCCAAAGGCATCAGCTATTTGTTTCCCATCGGTAAAAGGCGGGTTTTGTTCGCCAAGCGTTCTTATATATAGAGAAGTTCGGGTTCGAACCCGTGCACCGGCAACAAAAAAGACGGCCAACCGAAGTTGACCGTCTCAACAATCTTTGGGTGGGCCGTCAGGGGTTCAGCCTGCTTCGCAGGCGGCCGCTGCGGCGCTTTCGCGCCTTGCGCGCTGCGCTGGCAAACGCTCACGCGTTTACTCAGCTCCGCGCCCCGACGGGTTCGAACCCATGAAAGGGCGACAAAAAAGACGGCCAACCGAAGTTGACCGTCTCAACAATCTTTGGGTGGGCCGTCAGGGGTTCGAACCCTGGACCTTGGGATTAAAAGTCCCCTGCTCTGCCAGCTGAGCTAACGGCCCGCGGGTGGCATTGTACCACGGTCTGGGACTATTCCCAACTCCATTGGCCGTTCTGGAAAATCACAACTTCACGTCCATCAGGCGTAATGCCCACAATATCGATGTCGTCCGTGCCGATCATAAAATCGACGTGCGTGCTCGAGACGTTAACACCATGCTCCAGGAGCTCCTCCTTGGACATGTCGTACCCACCCTCGATGCATTCGGGGAAACCGACACCTAGCGCGAGATGGCAGCTAGCGTTCTCGTCATAGAGCGTATCGTAGAACAGAACACCACTTTCGCGGATCGGCGTGTTCTTGGAAATGAGCGCGACTTCTCCCAGGTGAGCAGCGCCCTCGTCCGTATCGATGATACTTGCAAGCGTTGCCTTGCCCACGCGGGCGTCGTAGTCCACCACGCGGCCGCCCTCGAACTTAATCCAAAAATCGTCGACCTTATTGCCGTGGTGGATGAGCGGCATGGCCGAGTACACGATACCGTCGGCGCGCATGCGATCGGGCGAAGTGAAGACTTCCTCGGTGGGAATGTTGGGGAAGAAGGGGTGCCCATCGGGCGTCTTGCCCTTGCCGCCGGCCCACTCGTGACCCTTCGTCATGCCAATCATCAGATAGGTTCCATTTGCCGCGGTGTAATGCAGGCAGTCGAAACGATTGTCGTTCAGGAAACGCAGGTTCTTTTCGAATGCGGCGTCATGGAGCTCCCAGTCGCTCTCTGGGTCCTGGCCATCGGCGCGAGCGGTGTGCAGAATCGCATTCCACAGCTTATAGATTGCAACCTCGTCGGCGTCTCCCGGGAACACCTCGCGCGCCCAAGCCACGACCGGAGCGCCGGCGATGCACCACGGATTGATGTTGTAATCCAGTCCACGGCGGAAAACTTTGCACTGCGTGTTCTTTGCCTTAGAAGCTGCAGCGGGCTTAGCGGGATCGATGCCCTTAAGGGCGGCGGGGTCCGCACCCTCGATAAAGACAAAGCAGGCACCGTCCTGGGCCAGGGAATCCAGCTGCAGGCGCTTCCACTCGGGCGTCTGCTCAAAATAGCTTTTCTCGACATGCTCGTACGTGAGCCTCGTCACGGCATCATCGGCCCAGATGACCGTCACGTGGCCGGCGCCGGCAGCATAGGCCTCCGCGACCACCACGCGCGCAAACGGCGCGCACTCAACCGGAGACTGAACGACGACTTCCTGGCCGGGCTTAACGTTTACGCCCTTGCGGACAACCAGGCGCGCATAGTTTTTAATCTTGGGCTCCAGGGACTTCATACCCTCCAGGGCCTCTTCGACCGTCAGGGCAGCTCGAATCATGTGCCACTCCATCTATCTATAGAACAGTAAAAAGGCGCGCCGCAAAAACGACGCGCCTTATATCTTAGCGATAAGTATGTATGCAAACGCTACTTCTTCTTGGAGTCCTTCTTGTCCTCCTCGGCAGCTGCGCGCTCGATAAGAGCGTTGAGCTTGTTCTCGGACATGCCCTCGGCCTGCGCGCGGTACATGTTGCGCAAGGGACGAATACGAGCGAAGTCGTAGATAAAGTCACCTAGGATGATGACATAGGACAAAACGATGCCGACCATCTGGACAGGGCTGGACACCATGCCAGCGGGAGCGAAGTACAGCGAGGCCCAAATTGCCACGACGAGCACCATGCCAATGGCGAGCACAATCCACCAGATGCGACGGCGCTTGGTGTAGTCCTCGTCCTGCTTGAGGAGGATATTCGACACCGTATAGATGCGGTCCTCCTTGGCGCGCTGCTTAGCCTTGCGGGCGCGCTTCTCCTCTTTAGAGAGGCCCTCGAGATTCTCGCCCTTCTCGAGCTCTTTGCGGCGTGCCTTAGACGAAGCCGGCACGACGCGAACGGAGCTCGCTGCTTGACGGGCGGGCTTAGCAGATGCGGCAGACTTGCGCGCAACCCCGGTAACTTCGTGGGATTGCGTGCGCTTGTTCGTGGCGCTACGGGTACTCACTTATGCGTTCTCCTTCATGCTTGTGAACTGGGAGCCCGTGATGATCTGGAAGGCCTCGCGATAGCGCTCGGACGTGCCATCGATGACCTCGGCGGGCAGGTGCGGGGTCTCCCCCGTCATATCCCAGTTGGCCTTGAGCCAATTGCGGACGAATTGCTTGTCGTAGCTAGGCTGGATCTTGCCCTCCTCGTAGCTGGCAGCAGGCCAGAAACGGCTGGAGTCGGGCGTGAGACACTCGTCGATCAGCGTGACCTTGCCATCAATGACACCAAACTCGAACTTGGTGTCGGCAATGATGATGCCACGGGTCGCGGCGTACTCGGCAGCGGCCTTGTAGATCTTGAGGGAAAGGTCACGAATCTGCGTGGCGATGTCCTCGCCCACGATCTCGCAGCAACGCTCGAACGAGATGTTCTCGTCGTGGTCACCGATCTCGGCCTTCGTGGACGGCGTGAACAGCGGCTCGGGAAGCTTGGAAGCCTCGGTCAGGCCCTCAGGCAGCTGGATGCCGCAAACGGTGCCGTTCTCGTCGTAGGTCTTCTTGCCCGAACCGGTCAGATAGCCGCGGACGATGCACTCGATAGGAATCGTCTGGGCCTTCTTAACCAGCATGGCGCGGCCAGCGAGGTAGTCACGATACTCAGCAAACTCCTCGGGGAAATCCGCCGGGTCGATGGAAACGAGATGGTTGGGGACGATGTCGGCAAACTTATCGAACCAGAATGCCGAGATGCGATTGAGTACCTCTCCCTTAAACGGAATCTCGTCGGGAAGAATGAAGTCAAACGCAGAAATGCGGTCGGTGGCGACCATCAGCAGATTTTCACCGGCATCGTAAATATCACGAACCTTGCCACGGGAATCCGGACGACGCTCCATCGTTGTCACGTGAGTCACTCCTTACCTAAATACGACAGAAATGCGGGTTCTTTCCCGCATGTTTTCGCAAACTCGGAGCGGCAGGGACGCGGCCCCTCCTTCACCGAATAGCGAAAAGCTAGTGCTCCATTGTAGTAGATGCCGCGTCTGCCGTGTGCTCGCGGGGCAGATGAATTGTAAAAGTCGTACCCTTTCCAAGCTCCGACTCCACGGATATGTAGCCATGGTGACGCTCGACGATCTGCTTGGTCACGGCGAGGCCAACGCCCAGGCCGCCGGCTTCGCGGGCGCGGCTGGCATCGGCGCGCCAAAATCGTCCGAAGATACGCGACAGATCGTCCTTGGCAATACCGATACCGGTATCAGAAACGGCAATGCTGACGTGCTTGCGGTCACTGAGCACCGACACCACGACCCAACCGCCCTCGGGGGTGTAGCGCATGGCGTTGCTCATGAGGTTGATAACACATTGCGTGATCATGTCGGGATCGGCCTCGACGACATCGTCGTGACCCTGGGTCTCGTCCGCAAAACGCAGGCGCAGATCGCGGTCGACAAACAGGCGCTCCTGGCCGTTCACAATCGATCGCACGAACGGAACCATGTCCACCGGTTCTAGATTGAGCGGAGCCGTGCTGTTTTCCATGCGCGACAGGTCGAGCATCTGCTGCACCAGACGAGCCAGGCGACGCGTCTCGGAAGCAACGGTCTCCAAATGCTCATCGTCGGTGGGATACACGCCATCCTGCATGGCCTCGACCGTTGCGAGCATGGCCATAAGCGGCGTGCGAAGCTCGTGTGCAACGTCTGAGGTCAGGCGCTTCTCGTGTTTCATATCCTTCTCGAGCGAAGTGGCCATCTCATCGAAGGTCTCACCCAGCTGATCGATCTCGTCATCACCGCGCAGTCCCGTGCGGGCCGACAGGTCGCCGTCACGGATTTGCTTTGCGGTACTGGTGATGCGATGAATCGGCTTGGTGAGCATGCGCGACACGAGCGATCCGATAACGACCGAAATGCAGATTGCAACAACCGCGGCGAGGGCCATGGCGTTAAAGGTCTTCTCCCTAAACGCAGAGTCCGCCTTGGTGAGCAGAGCGTCGGAGCCGATGGCCCACAGCTTTACCTGTCCGACATGCTCGCCGGAAGACGTTACAATCTCGACGTTAGCAACGCTATCGGAGTCGGTTGGAGCAGACGAGACCGGGCTATGCGATGCCCTCTTGCCGCTCGTGTCGTCGGTCGTCGCCTGATTTTCGCGTACATCGGCAGTAGCGCTTGCCGAGGGCCAGGAATCGTCATAAACGATCACGCCCTTTTTATTGACGACCTGCATGCCCAGATCGTCGGAAACCAAACTCGACGTTGCGACCGTGCGCAGTTCTCCCGCGGTCCAAGAGCCGTTTTCCTCATATGAAGTTGCCAACTTCTCGGCAGCGGAATTTGCGATTTCGACGATATTGGAGCGTGTGTAATCCGAAAAGACCGTGCCCCACACAACAGAGACAACGCCCACCAGCACCAATACCGTCATGAGCGATGTCAGAGCAAAAGCAAGTGCCATGCGCGAGGGATAGCTCATCGTTGGCCGTGAATCGGAACGAGGCGTGTTCCAACTAGCCTTGGAACCCGCCTCGCTCTCCTGCTTGTGCTTTTGTCCGATTTCAAAGCGCGCAGGTGTCATATGTGATTTCCCTATTTCTCGTCCGACTTATCGGTCTTGGCCGGAGCCTCGAAGCGATAGCCGACACCATGGACGGTGTAGAGCCACTTGGGCTTCTTGGGATCATCGCCCAGCTTGGCGCGAAGATTCTTCACGTGGCTATCGATGGTGCGCTCATAGCCCTCAAAGTCATACCCGAGCACTTTCTCGACCAGCTCCATGCGGTTATACACACGGCCGGGATGGCGGGCAAGCGTGGTGAGCAGCTTGAACTCGGAAGCCGTCAGATCGACTTCCTTGCCCTCGACCAAGATCTTGTGGCCCGAGATATCGATGACCAGATCGCCGAAGTCGAGTACCTCGACGGCGGGCTCGTCGGCCTGATGGGCACGGCGGAACAGAGCGCGAACGCGAGCGACGAGCTCGCGCGGCGAGAACGGCTTAATCAGATAGTCGTCGGCGCCGAGCTCAAGACCGATAATACGGTCCTCGATCTCGCCCTTAGCCGTCAGCATGATGATGGGAACATCCGAGGTATCGCGAATGGTGCGGCAAACGCGCTCGCCGGGGATCTTGGGGAGCATAAGGTCGAGCACGACCAGGTCGAACTGATGCTTCTCGAACTCCTCGATCGCGGACTGGCCGTCGCCGACGCCCACAACCCAGTAGCCTTCGCGCTCGAGATAGGCAGCGACGGCGTCACGGATTGCCTTCTCATCCTCGACCAGCAGAATCTTTTTTGCATCTGAAGCCATAACACGGCCCCCCTGTCTCAATTAGCTAAGAACAAGCCCATTTTAACGCACCTGAGCCCGCCAGATGCCGCTATGACGCGGCAGCTCGGCGGGCGGTACTCACAATTACAACGCGTTTATTCCCCTGTTGGCGCCTTTTTAACCCCTCTAAGCTTAAAGAGAGAATAGGCGTGCAGTGACCGTCTCTGGTATACCCTGGCTGTTGCGCACCGTGGCGTATGTAAGGAATGAGTCCGATTTTCCCGCCGTAGCTGGATAATCGCCATACTCCAAAGCGCGGTCGGGCGACAGCAGCGAGCCATAGGTCTTGGCAGAGGTGTCGATCAGGAAATGCGACGCCTGTACCTTAACAAGGTATTTATTCTTCTTGCCAGCCGCACATGCGAGCGGCTCGCGTGACAGGAAGAGGTACGGCCCTCCCTCATTACCGATATACGTGCCCATATTGCCCAGGCTGCCCACGCCACTATAGGCCGCCTCGATAGAAAACACGAAGGTATCGCCCATATATACGGCCTCGAAAGGCGAAACTGACGAAGGAAGGACCAACTGGGCACGCTTGGTGTTGTTGCCGTCGGTCAGATCGATTGCCGTTATGCCGTAGTAGACGCCCTCGTCGTTGCGGACACGCGGCGAGATGGTCAAAATGCCGTCGCTCGCGCGCGGGGCCGATGCAAAGCGACCCGTCGATTTCCAAATTGTCTCGGCCTTGGATTCATCAAGCGAGCGACGATAGCAAAACGAATCGCTACTCGTTTTATTGCCACCTGCCGAGGGCATTTTATACCAGATGACCGATGACCCGAACGCCGTAAACAGGGGCGGATCATAGTCCTTGCCACCTCGATCGAGCTCAACCACATCGCCAGAGAGCGAAGCGCCCGACAGATTTTGAGCGTAGAGCTTCCACGATGAATTGGCAAAGTTCATCTCAACCCACGCGAATACGCCGTCGCCGGCACGGACGTCGTAGAATGCATATCCCGTGCCCTCGATAGGATCCTCGATTAATGTGGTAAGCGAGCCATCACCCAGGTTGAGCACACCGAGTGTGTTGGCGTGCAGCGCCGATGCGGGCGCCATCATCGCCGCGGCGTAATCGCCGTCGCAGTAGTACAGCAGCGTACCCAGAGGCAGCGTCCACGACGCCGCCGGCTCAAGATCGATGTCGACTGCCTCGTACTCATCCGTAATCGAGATGATCTTGGAATCGTCCTTGATAACCTGCGGCTCGCCGGCGGCATCATCGCTGGTGCCCGTTTTTTTCGAGCATCCGGCAAGTACCGTGGCAGCGCCCGCGGCAGCCCCACCGAGTACGAAGCCGCGACGCGATATTCCGTTCTTGATGTGATCGGCGATACCCATTAGGCGATCTCGGCGCGAGCGGCCTCGATAGCGCGTGTAAGCTGGTCGGCGCAGGAGGTCTTTTTCATACCGCAGGTATTACCGGCGAGAACCTCGATTACGCGATCGGCAGGAGCGCCCTCGACCAGCTTGGAGATAGCCTTGAGATTGCCGTCGCAGCCGCCGGTAAATTCAACGCCCATCACCTTGTTGCCGTCATCGGAAAGGTCAAGGTGAATATTGCGAGCACACACGCCCTGAGGCTTGTAATCAAACGAAATCATGCGATCCCCTCTCAGAATGTTATTCGAGACGACTATTATCCCCGTCTTTCCCTAAATGCAACGAGGCGCTTTGCCGGCAACACACATTACCAGCAAAGCGCCCTAAAAAGCTAACGTTATGCCCGAACCTACTCGAAGCTCAGCTGCTCCAGACGATCGAAGACCGTGTCGATACGGGTGAGGAAGTCCCACGGATCAAAGATCTCGTCGAGTTTCTCCTGGCTGACGGTGCAGCGCGGATCGGCCTCGAGACGCTCCTTAAAGGTAGGGCCGGAGACACAATCCTGTACCTCGTGCCAGGTTGCCATGGCGTTCTCCTGCACAATGGCGTACGCGTCCTCGCGGGTGATGCCCGTGTCGACGAGGGCGAGCAGGACCTTGGAGGAGAAGATGAGGCCGCGTGTCTTGTTGAGGTTGGCCATCATGCGAGCGGGATACAGCTGCAGGCCGTCGATAACGCGGATGAGGCACTGGAACATGTGGTCGAGGGCGATGAAGCTGTCGGCCTGGGCGACGCGCTCGGCAGAGGAGTGCGAAATGTCACGCTCGTGCCACAGGGCGACGTTGTCGAAGGCAACCTGCGCGTTGGCCTTCACGACGCGCGACAGGCCGCAGACCTTCTCCATGGTGATGGGGTTGCGCTTGTGCGGCATGGCGGAGCTGCCCTTTTGACCCTTACGGAACGGTTCCTCGGCCTCAAGTGTATCGGTCTTCTGCAGATTGCGAACCTCGGTAGCGATGCGCTCACAGGTGGCCGCGGTGGTGGCAAGAACGCCGGCGAGGTAGGCATGGTGATCGCGGCTGATGACCTGCGTGGACAGAGGATCGTGGACCAGGCCCAGGTGTTCGCAGACGTACTCCTCGACGAACGGCTCGATGGAGCTGTACGTGCCGACAGCGCCCGAGATAGCACCGAAGGCAACATTCTTGCGGGCGTCCTCAAGACGGTCCAGATCGCGCTTGAGCTCCCAGGCCCAAGAGCCAAACTTCATGCCGAAGGTCATCGGCTCGGCGTGGATGCCATGAGTACGGCCGGCGCAGAGCGTGTTGCGCTCCTCAAAGGCACGACGCTTGCAGATCTCGCCGAGCTTCTTGACGTCCTCGATGATCAGGTCGCAGGCCTGGGTGAGCTGGTAGCACAGGGCCGTGTCGCCCAGATCGGAGCTGGTCATGCCATAGTGAACCCAGCGGCTGGGCTTGGGGTCGCCCTCGGGAACATCGGCATCGATGTACTCCTTCATGTTGGTCAGGAAGGCAATGACGTCGTGGCGCGTGACTTCCTCGATCTCATCGACCTTCGCCTTCTCAAAGTTGGCATGGTCGCGGATCCACTGGGCCTCGTCTTTGGAAATACCGATCTTGCCGAGCTCCGCCTGGGCCTCGCAGGCCAGAACCTCGATCTCCTGCCAAATGGCGTACTTGTTCTCGAGGGAGAAGATGTGCCCCATCTCCGGGCGGGTATAGCGATCGATCATAGCGGCTCCTTTTTGGTTATTGGCACGTTGGTCGTAACCCAACCATTGTACCGTGCGCAAGTGCAAGTATGGGCAGCAGGCATTAACCTAACATTTTGGAATTGGAGCGAGCAACGGGACGTCCGCGTATTTGCTTCGCAAATCCGCACCGGCTGCGGTCGGCAGACCCGGTCCGCGCACACGCACGGGCACAGCGGGTTGGACCCGACGTTCCCGAGGTCCCCCGTACTCGATGGAGCGGGCAACGGGACATCCGCGCATTTGCTTCGCAAATACGCACCGGCTTCAGGCGCCTGTCGGCGCCTTCGCCTGCTCGCTACAAACGCTTCGCGTTTGCTTAACGCTCGCACCCTGGCGGGTTCGAGTCCCGGCGCTTGGTAGTAAAAAGCACGGCAACGTAACGCTGCCGTGCTTGTGCTTTTTACTGGAGCGGGCAACGGGACTCGAACCCGCGAGTGTCAGCTTGGGAAGCTGATGCCTTACCACTTGGCGATGCCCGCTTGTGTGTTGGCTAGTATAACGCGGTTGTCTTGTTCGATACAAGGGTGGCGATGCTTGTTTTAGCTATGGAGAATCGTTTGAAAACCGCGCCAATTGTGGAGATGAGGACCTTTGTCTTTCTTTTCTTACCATCTTCTACCTGCATTTTTATCTGATTGTTGTATTTGAGCTCGATTTGTCAGAAATCGGGCAAGCTTTTGGTCAGGCTCCGGTACTTACCCGCATGAACCTCGGGGGTAGCCTCATCCTACGCGTCGCAACCTCCCCATGCGGCGCACGAGGGATAAGGAGCAGCCATGTCCAACGCACCCACGCACTCTGTCCACAGCGCAATCGCAACAGGTCCGCTGCTCCTGCTCCTCTTCCTGCTTTTCGGCTGCCTGACACCGGGAGCCGCATTTGCCGTCGATGGCTACGATCAGCTCGGCTTCCGCACTATTAGCGATGATTGTGGGCCCTTCTTCATCGGCAAGTATGAAGCTCAAGACGCCTCGATTGCCTACTGCATGAACCAGGAGCGCCCCGGCCCCACCAAGCCGGGCGGCCCATGGCTCAACTTTGATCAAGGCTGGGTGTGGCTCGACGACGAGTTCGCGGCAATCGTTTGTCACGGATATCCTACCGCCACGTCGTTTGGCGGTTACCATCTTTCACCCGATCGCGCCCGCGCCGCAACCCAGCTTGCCGTATGGATGCTCAACGGCACTACCCATGTCGACGGTACTTACTCTTACACGACCGCTCAGGGCAAAACCAAGAGTGGGCACTTTACCACTGACAATGAAGTCGTGGCGGCGGCGCGGTGGCTCCACGACAGCGCAAAATCAGGAAGCATCAAAGCCGCTCCGCACCGCGCGCGACGCTATCTAGGAGCCGTATCGGGCGGCAGCAAACGTCAGGACATGCTCTATGTACTGCCGGCGGTCTCTGTTTCCTTCAAAAAACAGTCTGCAAACGCCGCCATTACCAGCGGAAACAATACTTATCAGTTTGACGGGGCAACATTCGATATTTTTGAGAGCGCCAGCGGCGCGCATGTCGGCACCATCCAGATGGACAGCAACGGTCGGGCGCAAGCAACACTTCTGCCCAACACGGCATACTACCTAGTTGAAACGAAGGCGCCGGCCGGCTATGTCCCCCGTCGTGATCGCATCGCCTTTACCACGGGGAATGACGGTGGACAGGTCGCCATTGATGAACAGCCCGGCACCATCAACCTGCGTATCGTAAAACTCGATGCCGCGACGAATGCCGGCCCCCAGGTGGGATCTTCACTCGCAGGAGCAGAGTTCACGTGTGTGTCGCAATCAACCCCTGGATGGGCGCAGATCCTCACGACCGACGAAAGCGGTCGGGCTACCCTCGTCGATGTCCCCTTAGGAACCTTTACCATCTACGAATCAAAAGCCCCCGAGGGCTACCTGCCATCCAACGACAGCTGGACCTATACCGTTGGAGCCGACCAGCTCGGCGATTCAGGCGTAGTCGAGATCGAATCTCGCATTTCCGATATCCCCATTGCGTTTGACCTTGAGATTTCCAAATTCAAGGATTACGGCAATAGCGACCAATCCGGCCTGGAGCAACCGGCGGGTGGTGTTGTCTTTGAGGTTGTCAGCAACAGTTCTCAGCAGGTTGTTGGCACACTGACCACAAACATCTATGGCTTTGCCTCCACCAAAGATCAGCCCGAAGCATGGTTCGGCACAGGCAAGCGACCCGCCGGTGTCCACGGAGCTGTCCCATACGACCGTGCCGGCTACACGGTTCGCGAGGTTCCGGAAACCGTCCCCGAGGGTTTTAAACGTGCAGGGGAATGGACCGTCGGGGCCAATCAGATTTCCAACGGCGCCGAGCTTCAATATATCGTGGACAACCACGCGCTGTCGACGCATCTCCAGATTGTAAAACGCGATGCCCAAACAGGCGCTTCTGTTCCACTAGCCGGATTCACCTTCCAACTCCTCGACAGCAATCACGAACCTGTCTCACAAACTTGCTGGTATCCAGCACATAACGTAATGGACACCTTTACGACTGACGCGACCGGGACCGTCACACTGCCCGAATCGCTCGTGCCGGGCACCTATTATGTACGCGAAACCTCGGCCAAAGAGCCCTATCTTGTCGGCGAGGAGATCGAGGTAAACATACCCGCCGACATGAACCTAACGCCCGTTGCAATCGCCTCGTATTATGACCACGCCGCGACCGGAAACATCAGGATCGTTAAAACCGATGCCGTAGACGGCAGCAGCCTCGCGGGCGCCGTCTTTGAGATCCGTGCCTCGGGTGATATCGTGCGCCCCGACGGTAGCATTGCCGCGCTCGACGGTGAGACTGTCGCTACCATCACGACGGATGAAACTGGAGAAGCACGCGCGGACGACCTCCCGCTGGGATCTGGCACCGCACGCTACGAGGTTGTCGAGACTCAAGCGCCGGCAGGCTTCTTACTCGATCGGACATCCCATATTGTCGACCTTACTTATGCCGACCAGAAAACACCCGTTGTAGAAGCACGGCTTAACGTATCCGACGATTACACCAAGGTTGATGTCTCCAAGGTCGATGCAAGCGGTGAGCAGGAAGTGGAAGGCGCACAGCTCACCTTATATGGTCCCGATAAAACCGAAATAGACTCCTGGACCTCCTCCGACAAGCCGCACCGCGTCGAACATCTTGCACCTGGCACCTACTCGTTGCGCGAAATGATGTCTCCGCGGACCTATGACCTTGCCGAGGAGATAACGTTTGAAATAAAAGATACGGGAGAAGTCCAATCCGTCGCGATGAAGGATGCGCCCATCGAGATCAAGGGGCAGGTCGACAAGCGTCAGGAACTTGTACAACCTATCGGAAAGGGCCTGTTGGCTAACGGCGATGGTAAAAACCGCGCCACGACGCAAACCAATAGTGATGGGCTTTTCTCCTATACCATCGATGCTCGAAACGATTCCGCTACTTGGGTTGATGAGTTTACGATTACCGATGATCTTGAGTGCGCCAAAGACGGCACGGCGAGATTCATCTCAATCGAAACCCCCGTCGCCATCGGCGACCTCAACGGTCTGTGCAACGTATGGTATCGCACGACGCCGTTGGACTCGACAGACGTCGATGAGCCGGCGAACGCGACACTTGACGATGGGCACGAAAATCCTTGGCTTGAGTCCGACGAAGTAAAAGAGAGCCTGGGTGAGGACTGTCGCCTCGTCGATTACGACGGTTGGCACCTCTGGAAGGCGGATATCTCGACCACGGAATCCACCACACTCGAGGCGGAAGAGCTCGACCTTGCATCCAATACCGTCGTAACGGGCATTCGAATTGAATACGGTGCGGTAGCCGCCGACTTTACGACTCGAAGCGATGCGGATTCTTGGACCCGCGATGATCTCAAAGATGAGCACGACGACCTTGACGATGCCAAAGCAATCCTTGGTGCAGACGCTCGGGGCGCAGTCGTGCACATGCAGGCAACATCGGCTTATACGCCCCAAACCGCACTCACCAACAGCGCACGCGTCGATCTTTGTCGCAACGGCGGCGGCGATAAACTTGAGTCACATGACGAGGACTGTGTCATTCAACGCTGTACCCTACCGCAGGACCTACCGGCAACAGGACCAGTTCCCATCGCCGCTTGCATCACCGCGCTCCTGACCTCGGGTGCCGCAGCCCTATGGTTCGCTCGCCTTAGGTCGATCCCAAAGAAGCGCTAGCGCGATGAAAAAGCGGGCGAGCCAGTCCCCTGGCTCGCCCGCTTTCAATCATTTAAATCGCCGTATCTACTCTGCAGACGAAGATCCACCATCAACGATTGCCTGCTCGGACTCAGGAATCCCATCGGCACCCGTGCTCTGTTCTTGCTCCACCTCTTCGCTGATTGCGGAGGCGGGGGTCGAGCCCTTCGCACCCACGATGTAGGCAGCCCCAAATCCTAACGCAATGGCAATCAAGGTCAAAATCACGTAGACAGGCCAATGGCGCTTAATATACGAAAACACGTTGACTCCTTAGAGCTCCGTCTACGAACGGCGGATAACCTCGGTCACGACCTCGGATACCGTGGCAATGTTCGTCGGGTTGACATTGTGGGGCAGGTCGTCCTCGGTACGAGCGCAAGCCAGACACGTGCCGTCCACGCCGGCGATGGTGAGGGCTCGGCGGCTCGCCTCGAGCGCGGCATAGGCATCGGTCTTGGCATAGGGCATCTCGAGCGCGCCACAATCGACATGGAACGACTTGCAGACCTTGCTGACCAGGTTCATGATGCGGCGATCGCCCTTGAGCAGTTGTTGTTCGCCCTCGACCGTCACAACCGAAAGCCTACCGGCGCCGACGGATTCAAGATTGATAAAGAATACGCCGCGGAGCTTATCGCGATGCGAAGCCAAGAAGGCCTTCATACCGGCGCCATCACAATCCGAGGCGCCCGTTGCCACAAACCAGATATCGTGACCGAGCAGCTCATCATCGCCCATAGAGGCGACAGCCGAGAGCATATCTTCGGAAGAAGCGCCATCGGAAGACGTAGCGCCGCCCTTCCAGCCATCGTTATCGTCCTCGAAGTTATCCCACGAACCGATACCGCGACCGGACTTCTTGGCATCGTAATCGTCTTCGACGCCTAGCCAGTCACTCATGCTGTCCTGCTCGTTTTTCTTTTTACGGCCGAACAGACCACCCAGGCCGCGCTTACGAGACTTGGGTGCCGCCGGGGCGGGAGCCGAAATGGTCTCGATCGGCTGCGCGCCCGACGCAACGGGCACAGGAGGTGCAATGGGTGCCGATGTTGGTTCGGGACCTTGGGCGGTAGCAAAGGGGTCGTTGACCTGGGCAGAGGGATCGGGAAGGTCGAACAGCGACGTGCGAGACGCAACGTTTGCCTGCTTCATAGACGGCAGCGACGGATCGGGGACCGAAGCCAGCGGAGACGAGGAAGGTGCAGGCGACGGTGCCGACGCCGGATCGGGAACATTCATCTGCGGACGCGGCGATGCCTGGGAAGAAATCTGGGCCATAAGGGAATCGACCGTTTCGTCCTGGGTGGGAGCGACATTGGCAACCGTGGCACCGGAACCACTCGGAGTCGGCATGGTGAAAATCTGCGTGGAATAAGGCCTCGACTCATCCGTCTCGGGAGTCTCGGAAACCGCAGGCACTTCCTCCTGCTCGACCTCGGTCGAATCACCTTGATCGGCTGCCACGTATTGCTCTTCGTCAGAGTCGGCCTCGACGGGCTCGTCCTCGGCGGCATCTTGGATTTCGGCAGCATCAATAGGCTCGTCATCGTCTGCCGCGTCGCCCTGTCCATCGGAAACAGGAAGGGGCTCGGCAATCGCGGTGCCCTGCTTTTCAAACGTTATCGTGGAATCGAACTGCGCGGCATCAAACGACATGGTGCTATCGACGTGCTGCTGAGCCTCGAAAGACGTTGTAGCTTCGGCGGCGTCGACGGGCGCGGACTGCATAGCCTCGTTCTGCTCGAACTCTTGCGCCGCGTGCTCACGTGCCGCCTCGGCTGCCTGCTGCTGAGCGATAGCCTCCTGCTCGGCAGCCTCGCGTGCGGCAGCGCGCTTCTCCTCGAAATCGTCGACAAATTTCTTGCCCTTTGCAAGCGCACCCTTAAAGAAGTTGGAAGCGCTGGCGCCAATCGACGAGAACGCGGATGCAATGTCGGCATGGGGCGTTGCCGCGGGAATCTCGGCCGAGAAATCAGTATCGCTCTCGTAAGACACGCGCCTCGGCTGTTCAACGTAATCGTCGTCAGACTCGTCCGCAACGTCTTGCGCCGGCGCGGCGGGAGCCAAAACGTCCAGTCCTGCCGCGGAATCGATCGCGGACACCGCCTCGGGCTCGGCAACGGCAGCGGTAACCGCGGCAGACTCATCATCCGCAGCGACAACGGGCGCAGGCGCAGCCACGACGGGGGCAGGCTCGGGCTCAAACGTCGGCTCCTCGCCCTCCTCGTAATCGAGCGCGCAGGACTCGGGAAGCATTCCGAGCGCACGGATGGCATCCGAACCAAAGCGGATGTTGCCGGCGGCGTTGCGATAGAGCTTGGGCTCGGGCTCGGCCGCGGCAGGCTCCTCCGCCGGCTCAGCAGCGGGAACCTCGTCATTGAACTCTTCGGCCTGGACAGCCTGATTCTGATCCTCGGGCACGATGGCGCCAATCAGCGTCTCGTCGGCAGACGCACCCTCAAAGCCCTCGATCTGCTCGTCAAAAGCCTCGCCCTGTTCGGGCTCGGTTTGAGCGTCGGGAGCAATCGGCTGACCGAACTCGTCCTCGGCGTAGGTAGGCTCTTCGTACTCGATGGTGTTGCCGTAGTCGTTTTGCTGCTGGGCCGCGGCATACTCCGCCGCCGCGCGCGCCATTTCCTCGGCACGACGTTTCTGCTCCCCAAAATAGGTATCGAACGGAACATCGTCGGGAAACTCGTTCTCGCCCTGGAAGGGAGCAACGTTGTCCATAACGCCGAGCATAGCGGCGACAGAAGACTTGTTGCACACCGCGCCGGACGTATAGGGAAGAACGTAGCGGTTAGAGATGATGTTTGCCGCGTTGGCAAGTGCAACGAGGGAAGCGAGGATCGCGACAATCCACAGCAGAACCTTGAGCGCGCCGGGGAGCGGCAGGATACGCAGGATGGCAACGGCAGCAGGGGCAACCGTGGCAACGGGCAACAGCTTGGCGATGAGCGCACGATACGAAGCATAGGGCTCGCGGGCGAGCAGCTCAGCACGGGGAGAGTCGTAGTGTGCGACAACGACCACCGGGCGGTTGCGCGGAGACGCGAGCGGGCCCGAGGCCTTGTGGTAGGCGATGACATTTTGGCTCACGCCCGTCTTGCCCAGGCGCGAAACCACGGGGTGGCCCGTGCGCTCGAGCACGTAAAGAACGGCGCCGACAATGGCCAGCAAGGTGCCGACCAAGCCGATACCGCCGCCGATGCCCATCAGCAGGCCGCCGGCAAACGCAAGAATACCGGTAACGGCAAATGCCAATCTACTGGGCGCCGGGGCATTGAACTCCTGAACCTCGGGGTCAAAGCCGTGGTTGCGGAAGATCTGAGCGATATCCTCGGCAGCCAAGCGCTCTTCTTCGCTGCATGCCGGCGTAATGCCGGTGTTCTGCAACAGGTGGTTAATATAGTTCTGGGTGTTCGCCATGTGCGCTCCACATCCATAATCCGACAAATAGGCCCAATGCATGCACATTAGAACCGTATATAGTCGAAAGTATACCCCGAGCGAGCGCAAACGACCGAATTCGGGCCATCTTAACGCCTCGAGCGGACAAGGATATAGCCTAATCTCCATATCGGACTAAAATCATGGCAGCAAACTACCTTCTCATGCGAGGATTCTATGACGGCAAGCGACGCGACCGCGACAATTAAAAAGGGAAGTTCGGAGCCCGGTTTCGATAAAACGGCTCAGCGCATCCTCAATCTTTTCTTTGTGCTCAACAGCTCCCCCGAACCGCTGACGACCGAGCAGATCGTCTTGGATTCTGACCTGGGATATGGCTCGGGCAGTATCGACTCGGATAAGCGCAAGTTTCGGCGCGATCGTGACAAACTGCTCGAGCGTGGCATCTTAATCAAGGAGGTTCGCCCCGCCGGTGCGCAGGAGACCGAGGAAAGCTCGTGGACAATCGACCGCGAGCACACGTTTGCTGCAGGCGGCCTCATCACCGCAGACGACGCCGATATCCTACTCAACGCCATCGACCAGACGCTAGCGGCCGGCTCTTCCACCTTTGCCGCGCCGCTTGCCGATATTCGCTCCAAAATTGCCTACCTCACCGGCATGTCGGCGGTGGACGAAGTACCGATCCGCCGCTCTCCCACCGTCGATGCGGTATGGAGCGCCTTTGCCGAGCGATGCGCGCTGCGATTTTTATATCAGAACGGACGCGGCGAGCAGAAAGAACGTACCGTCTGTGTCTACGGCATGTTCGAACGCGAGGGCGTGGCGTACTTCTGCGGCCTCGACAATGTCACCGACGACATCAGGACATTCCGCTGCGACCGTATCGTTCGCGCATGGCGTCCTTCGAAGGCCTACGCCATCCCTGCGGACTTCAATCTCAACGACTATCTGTTCTTTGAATTCGATTTCGCCGACCGACCGCCCGTTGCAGCCACGTTCTCGTTCGCCCCTCAGACGCAGATCGATATGATCAACGGCCTCACGCGCGGGCGAGGTGAGCTCACACACACCGATGCGGGATGGATCTGGACCGTTGACGTGCGCGGCCTTGAAGCCGCCGCCTCATTTTGCATGGCCCACGCCATGGACGGCATGAGGCCCATGGCCCCCAAATCGCTCAAGCAGGCGTGGAACCACCTCATAGAAAGGACGGTGCACGAGCATGCCCGTGCGTAAACTCACCAGCGAGCAGAGACTCTCGCGCGCCATCGACATCATGGAGGCCCTCTACGCCGCCGGCGATGGCGGCATGACACGAACCGAGATTTGCAGCCGCTTTGACATCACGGGGGCGTCGCTCGACGAGATTCTCGAGATCGTCTCGACGCTCGCGGACCGAGAATCGGGCGCGCGCATCATCTGCGAATGCCGCGGCGAGCGCGTGGCCCTCACTGGTGACGCCGGGCGCGTGCTACCGTTGCGCCTGAGTGCCGCCGAGGGCGCCGTGCTCAACCATGAACTTGAATCGTTGGGGATCGAGCCGCAGACGGCAGCTCGGATTCGACATGCCCTTCTGCCCGAAGAGCTCGGCTATAACCAGCGCGTCTTTGACACCGTCAACCACGGGTCGCACTGGCAGCAGCTGAGCTGCGCCATTCAGGACGGTGTTCGTTGCCGCATCTCGTATCGCTCGATGGACGATGCGCGGCCACGCGAGCGTCTGGTCGACCCCTTGCGCATTACGGCAAACGGCGACCAAACATACCTGATTGCCTGGGACATCGCGATCGATGAGCAGCGCACCTATCGCATGGATAAAATCGAGGGACTCACCTTGACGGAAGACTCCGTCGTGCCTCACACACCGGGCGTCGCATCCCTCCACGATTCCCTTGCCCGGACGCAGCGTAGCGCAAAGCTCTTGATGCCATTCGATATGGCGGAGCATCTGGACTGGGCCGGCATCACCCTAATCGAGCGCAGCGGGGCAGACATGGCAACGGTAACCGTGCATTACGGCTCCGAGCGTTGGCTACTGAGCCAGGTAATCGCAGCGGGCGGAGCCATCCGCATCTTGGATGACCCCGCCCTGTCAAAGCGTCTGTGCGATATGGCAAAAACCCTCGTCTGTCCGCTTTAGCGCCGCCGCTCGTGACGTGCGCGCCACAGTTGCAGATAGTGACCGATCTGCGCCGATTCGATGCGCTGGTAGGAGCTCGTGGGCAGCGACGTTAAGAACTTCTTTCCGTAGCCCTTCGTCACCAGGCGCGGGTCGGCCAGAATCAGCACGCCGCAATCGGTCGACGAGCGGATAAGGCGGCCGGCCGCCTGCTTAACCTCGAGCACCGCCTCGGGCAGCGAATAGCGCGCCCAAGCGCGGTCTTCGCGCAGGTTGCGCTCGCACGAGAGCGGGTCCGTGGGGCTCGAGAACGGCAGCTTGGGAATGATGACGCAGCGCAGCGTCTCGCCGCTGGCGTCGAATCCCTCCCAAAAGGCCTTAAGAGCAAAAAGCGACGAGGTCGGCTCGTTGATAAACCGGTCGCGCAGGCGACGAGGAGATGAGTTGCGCTGCTGGCAGTTGAGCTCCAGACCCGCACGGGCCATCTTGGGCTCAACGCGGGCGTACAGGTCTTCCATGTCGCGCCGATTGGTGAACAGCGTGAGCACCGATCCGCCCATGGCAAGATGGGCGTCGACCAGCACGCGCTCGAGCGCCGTAAGATAGCTCTCACGATCGCGCGGATCGGGGATATCGCCCGCAACGACTACGGCCATGTTCGAATCGAAGTCGTAGCTCGAATCCAAGTGCAGCGATGAGGATGTCGAAGCACCGATGCGATCGAGGCCGACCGCGTGGTTAAAGTGTTCAAAGCTTTTGGACACCGTCATGGTCGCCGAGGCAAAGATAGCCGTGTGAACCTCGGGCAGCCACTCGGTTGCCAAGGCCTCACCAATGTCGATGCGCTCTGCGGTCATCGACTCTCCGCCGGCACGCAACCTGCGATTGACCTGCAGCGAATACACGTAGTGTTCATCGGCGCCATCAATGATGAGTTTGAGGTTCTCGGCCAGCTCGTGCAGGCGGCGCGAGATATCACCCAGGTCAACAACAACCTCGGGCTTGTCGGCGGCGACGGCTTGCACCAGCGCGTCGACGCTCTTGTCAGCTTGTTCCAATGCGTCGATGGCAGTGTAGGCCGACGGTAAGAAATCATGCCAGTCGTCAGATTCGCGCAGCTCGGGGCCAATCCATAGATTGGCATTGTCATAACCCCCACGCGCACGACGGCCGAGCTCGCGAACGCCATCGAACACGTCGGCGATTGCCATGCTCGCGCGCGCAACCGTCGACGTCGCCTTGGCAGTAAGGCCCAGATAGAGCGTAGAGCCCTCGGAGGTTGCCAAATCACGGGAAACCTGGCTTAGCGCGCCGGTGCTCGAGCCACCCAGGCGCTCAAACAGAACGTGTGATTCGTCCGCCGACACCACGCGCGCCCACTGGCGGCGCGCCTCGCGCTCGATGGAATGGGCCTCGTCGATTACCCAATGACGAATCGGAGGTAAAATCCTGCCCTCGGCCGCGACATTGCGGAACAGCAGGGAATGGTTGGTGACCACCACATCGGCATGCGCCGCACGACGGCGAGCGCCGTGGACCAAACATTTATCAGGGAAAAACGGGCAGAGGCGACGAGCACACTCGCGCGAGGCCGTCGTAAAGTCGGGACGGTTGACGCTGCGCCACCGAATGCCGAGCGAGTCGAGGTCGCCATCGGCTGATTGGCAGACGTACGCCATAATGACCGCGACCGCCGTGAGCGTGTCCGCCGGATCGCGCTTGGTGGTAATCTCGACCTGGCCGCGGCTCATGCGCTCAAGCTTGCGCAGGCACGGATAGTGGTCATACCCCTTGAGAGCGCAAAATGACAGACCACCGTCCAATTGCTCGGCAAGTTTTGGCAGCTCATGGTACATGAGCTGGTCGGCGAGATTGTTCGATTTGGTCGCAATACCAACCGTGATGTTGTTACGGCGTGCTGCCTCGGCAAAAGGCACCAGATAGGCCATCGATTTGCCGACGCCTGTGCCCGCCTCAATTACACGATGAGTGCCCGTGACCAGCGCATCGCGGACCTCGAGCGCCATCGCGATCTGCTCATCACGCGGCTCGTAGGTGGGGTACATGCGATTGACCAGGCCACCTGGCGCATAGTCTGCCTCAATCTCCTCACGACTCGGCATCTTGAGGACCGGCAGTTCGTCGGCGTCCACCCGATCGTCGGCGCGATCGGCCTTGAGAACGTCAGCACGAGCGGCGCTGAGAGAGAAGATAGAACCAGGGTTCTGCCCTGCCAAGAATGAGAAGATAGGACGATAGGACCAAGGCACATCCGGATGCATGTCGGCTAGGCGCGCCATGAGGCCCTGGGGCAAGTCGGTGAGCGCCACGAGCAACACGCGCCATACGCCACACAGGGCGTCGACGTCGGCATTGGCACGGTGTGATACCGAGTCACAGCCAAACAGATCGGCCATAAAAGACAGCTTGTGCGAGGCCAGGCGCGGAAGCGCGATGCGCGACAGCGCCAGCGAATCGATCCAGATATCGCTCACGTTGACGCCGCCTTTGACCGACTCGATAAACGAGCGATCGAACGTGGCGTTATGTGCGATCACCGGGCAACCACCGACAAAATCGGCGAGAGCGGCGACGGCCTCAGCGGCCGACGGGGCATCTGCCACATCGGCATTTGTAATGCTCGTGAGCTCGGTAATCTCGGCGGGAATTAGCTGCTTGGGATGCACGAAGGTATCGAAGCGGTCGACGATCTCGCGGCCCGAAAGACGGGCCGCCGAGATCTCGATCAGCTCGTTGTCCTGCACCGAAAGACCTGTGGTCTCGGTATCGAGGACAATCACATCTTCCTCGATAAGGCCGAAGGACTGCGTTTTGGCGCGTTCGGCAAGCGTGGCATAGGAGTCGATGACAAACTGCGGCGTTCCTGACGAAACCGCGTCCTCGATTAGCATGCAATGCCCGCTCGACGAAGGCCCATACGGATCAGGCTGTCACAGACCTGCGGGAACGTCATGTCGTCTGTGTGGCGAATCTCATCCGGATACAGCGACGTATCGGTCATGCCGGGAATGGTGTTGGTCTCGAGGATGACGGGGCCGTCCTCGCTCACGATAAAATCGCTGCGCGAGATGCCCAGGCAACCGAGGGCCTTGTGAGCAGCACAGGCAAGCTCCTGAGCGCGAGCGTAATTCTCGGGTGAAATCTGCGCCGGAATACGATGGATGTCCGTAGGGTCAACATACTTCACGTCCAGATCGTAGAACTCACAGTCCTCGGGCTTGCGAATTTCGACAATCGGCAGGGCGCGCACGTCGTCCTCGCCGTACACGCCGACGGTGATCTCGGTACCCTCGATGCACTTCTCGACCAGCACTTTGTCGCCGTACTCAAACGCCTTGGCAATTGCCGCGGGCAGCTCGGAGGGCTCATGGACCAGGGAAATGCCATAGCTGGAACCGTTGACGGCCGGCTTCACAAAGCTGCGCTCGCCACAAACCTCGACGATATGATCGATATCGACTTCATCGCCCACCTCGAGCGCAAGGCCGGGGGCAATGGGAATGCCCGCCTTGGCGTACAGGAGCTTAGAGACCTCTTTGTCGGCACCGCAGGCGCTAGCAAGCACGCCCGAGGCCGTGTAGGGGATACCCAGGGTCTCCATGGCGCCCTGCATGGCACCATCCTCGCCGCCGGCACCGTGCATGGCGATAAACGCCACGTCAAAGCCGCCGGTTGCCATGGTTACCATAAAGTCATCAGCGGCCGTATCGAGCAGCTCCACCGAGGTGTAGCCGGCTTCCTTCAGTGCCACCACAACGTTCTTTCCCGAATTGAGCGAGATCTCGCGCTCAGCGGAATGACCGCCCGCCAAGACCGCTACGTGCATGTTCTCTAGGCTTTTACCCGGCATGGGCAGACTCCTCCTCTATAATTTCTGCAGCTGATACCATATTGTAGCGATACCCTCTACGTTTCCCCAAAATCGAAAGGCTTCCATGAATCCCAGGACTAAATCTCAGGACATTCGCGACTTGAGCCAAAACGATATTCGCGAGCTCGTGGCCGAACTTGGCCAGCCCGCGTTCCGCGCGAAGCAGCTCATTGAATGGGTCTTCGAGAAGAACGTTTGTTCGTTTGACGATATGACCAACATTCCCAAGGCTTTCCGCGAGCAGCTTAAAGAGGCTTTTGCCTTTGACACGCCCACTGAACTCACCAAGCAGGTTTCCAAAGATGGCTCGCGCAAGTATCTGCTCGAATACCACGACGGCGTTTCCGTCGAGACTGTCGGCATGCCCCGTCGTAACAAGCTTTCCGTCTGCGTTTCCACCCAGGCAGGCTGCGGCATGGGCTGTGCCTTTTGCGCTACCGGTCTCAACGGCCTCAAGCGCTCTCTGACCGCTCAAGAGATCGTCGACCAGGTACTTCATGTATCCAACGACTTTGGCGAGCGCGCCACGAGCGTTGTCTTCATGGGCCAGGGCGAGCCGTTTGCCAACTACGACGAGGTTCTCAAGGCGCTGCGAATCCTCAACGACCCCGATGGCATCGGTATCGGCGCTCGTCACCTCACCGTCTCTACCAGTGGCGTTATTCCCGGTATTCGCAAATTTGCCGACATCCCCGAGCAGTTCACGCTTGCTGTTTCACTGCATTCCGCCATCCAGTCGACGCGCAATAAGCTCATGCCCGGTGTTAAGAAGTACACGCTGCTTCGCCTTCACGAAGCGCTTCAGCTCTACACCGAGAAGACCGGCCGCCGCCCAACCTATGAGTATGCCATGATCGAAGGCGTCAACGATACGAATCCGGAAATGCAGGCGCTCTGCGACTTCTGCGAGGGAACGCTGTGCCACGTTAACCTCATTCAGCTTAACGACATCGAGGGTAGCCCGCTCAAGCCGTCGCCGATTCATAAGGTTGAGGATCTTCAGCGTCGCCTTGAGTCCCGTGGCATCGAGACAACGATTCGTAACTCCCGTGGTAACGATATTGACGCCGCTTGCGGACAGCTGAAGCAGCGCTTCAAAGTTCAGAAGAACGCATAGGGGAGTCGCACCCAAAACGTTTCATGTGAAACATCGAACGACCCCGGTTGCAGGATATGCAACCGGGGTCGTTTCATTTATTGACCTTAATTTTGAATCAGCTGCTACTGGTCCCATTTTTACGGCCAAAATAAGGGGTCCTTGTCTCGTGAATCAGACAAGGACCCATCACAATATGCTAAGTAATTGTTAGGTACCTAATAGCCTATATTTTCCCATTGGTTGCTGACCCAACCCTGATTAATCTTGGGATTCTTCGTTACCTGAGCAGTACGCATTGCAACATCTTCTGTCATAACATCCATTTTCTTCTTGGATGTATCGATAATATCTTGCGCACTACGAAGCAAACGACCTCGAAGTTCATCGTCTGTCGCGATCTTATAGCCAGCAAAGGCACCAGCCGCGACAGTCGTCGCCAATGCAATCGCAGTTAAAATTCTATTTCTCATCTTGGCCTCCTTGATCAAACTGAATCATTTCGCCAAGAATACGAGAGAGCTCTTCCTCGTCTTTAAACTCAATCTCAATCTTATTCTTTCCACGCGAGCTCTTCACACGCACGTTGGTATTAAAAACCTGACGAAGCACGCGGGCTGCCTTTTTAAAAGACTGAGGGGTTGCAGGCCTCGGCGTCTTAGGTGTCTCTCCGGCAGAAAACAACGGAGCAAGATTTTCTGTCGCTCTTACGGAAAGGCCCTCTGCAACAACCTTCTCTGCAAGTCGAATTCGAGCATCCTCATAGGGAACTGCAAGAATCGCACGTGCATGACCAGCAGTAAGTTTACCCTCAAAAATCATCTGCTGAACTACTTCGGGGAGTTCGAGAAGACGCAGTGAGTTTGTAATTGCTGAGCGTGACTTGCTTACTGCCTTCGACAATGCCTCCTGGGTCATACCGCTGGCATCGATGAGCTGTCGATAGCCCTTAGCCTCTTCGACGGGATTCAGATCTGAACGTTGAAGGTTTTCGATAAGAGCAAGAGCCAGCATCTCTTCATCATTTACCTCTTTAATGATGACTGGCAATTCTTCAAGGCCAGCAAGCCTTGACGCCTGGTAACGACGCTCACCAGCGATGATCTCATAGCCGTTTCCATGCTTGCGAACCAAAAGCGGCTGCAAAACGCCATGTTCTTGGATTGACTCGCTCAACTCGCGAAGTTCAGTTTCGTTAAAGTGAATTCGCGGCTGATTAGGGTTGGGAACGATATCCTCAATAGGTAGTTTTGTTTCAGATGGAGCATTTGAAGCCGATGCAGCCGAACCGCCGGTCTCATACTCGGCCTCTGAAACCAAAGCATTCAGTCCACGTCCCAATCCGCCACGTTTCTTTACACTAGGCACGCTTGATCACCTCTTTTGCAAGGTTCATATATGCTTTTGCACCCTTATTTTGAGGTGCATAGGTAATTACTGGTTCTCCAAAAGACGGAGCTTCGGAGATTTTAACCGTACGGGGGATTAGCGTCTTAAACGCCTTATCACCAAAGTACGATTGAACCTCCTCAACAACCTGATTCGATAGGGAAGTACGCGAGTCATACATGGTCATAAGCACACCATAGGTGTCTAAGCCCTTGTTCAGCCTTGATTTGACCATCTTCATTGACTCAAGCAGCTTCGTAACGCCCTCGAGTGCGTAATATTCGCACTGGATCGGAATCAAAACGCTGTCTGCTGCGGTCAAAGCGTTGATAGTAAGCAGGCCGAGCGAAGGAGGACAGTCAATGAAAATAAAATCGAACTCGTCCTGAATCGGCTCAAGCAAATCTTTGAGGCGGGTTTCACGTGCAATTGCGCTTACGAGCTCAATTTCGGCGCCTGCAAGCTGAATTGTAGCTGGAATTACGAATACCTTTTTGCAATTTGTATCAAGAACAAGTGATTCTGCCGGCACATCATTCAACAATGCATCATAGATGCAGTGATCAAGGTCTTCTTTTTCAATTCCGAATCCACTGGTGCTGTTTCCCTGCGGATCAAAATCGACAATCAGTGTCTTACGACCCTGCTCACCCAGTGCTGCTGCAAGGTTTACAGCCGTCGTTGACTTACCGACGCCGCCTTTTTGATTGATGATTGCAATGATACGCGTGTCTTTTGCGCTCTTTGAACGCTTAACGTCGCGAAATCCCACGGTCCCTCCTGGTGTGTATTAAAGTTGTCAAACGGAGGATGTTTCACGTGAAACATTCCGAATCGATATCAACCGCCATGTTTCACGTGAAACACTGCAAGTTGTTAGTATCCATTATGTTTCACGTGAAACATCTAGGCAAGCGGATTCTTCTTTGCCACGCCATTTGCACGAGGCAATGAAACGGATGCTGGATGACTCTTCTTAAGAACAATGAACACCCTGTGACCCAAGCCTTCAGGCAAATCAATTGTGTCATTCAGAAGCAAAGTGAAGCCGCAAATCTTAGCTGCTGACATGCCGGAAGCAAGCTCCTCATCCGAAGGATTGCCCTTGGTTATAACAAATAGCCCTCCATCCTTCAGATACGGAGCCGCATACTCAACAAGAATCGGTAGAGGGGCCAGTGCGCGGGCGGTTACAACAGAGAACTGCTTCTTATGGCTCCGAGCATATTCTTCAAGACGATCATGAACCGCATGGGCATGTTTCAATCCAAGAGCATGGACAAAGGAATTTACCGCATCAACCTTCTTGCCAACAGAGTCAATATAAGTAGCTTTACGATGCGTGGTTATGGTTAATGGAATACCAGGGAAGCCCGCACCTGTTCCCATATCGAGCAAAGCTCCCTCAGGAGCCTTGTTGATATAGGGGAGCAAAACAAGTGAGTCGAGGATATGAAGTACTGCAGCATCTTCTACGTTAAGAATACGGGTGAGATTGGTTGTCTTATTTGTTTCTAGAACCAAATCCAAATGCTGAATACATTTCCTCAGCTCAACATCAGTTACGCTCAAGGAATACTCTTTGCAATAGAAAGCTAGACGACTCAACATCTCGTCAGCTTGCTGATCAGTAAGTACTAACAACGAAAGCTCCTTTCTGACAAAAATCAGCGTATCGAGAACTTTTGACAAAAAAAGGGGACGTGGAAACCACGTCCCCTTAGCATAAACTCGAGTAGATTATCGAGCAACAATCACCACATGGCGATCAGGGTCAGAACCCTCAGAATGAGTATCGACGGCATCATTGCCACGAAGTGCAATGTGAACCAGTCGACGCTCGTAGGCATTCATGGGCGGAAGCGAAACACTCTTATGAGTGCGAATGGCACGCTCGGCAGCAGACTGAGCCATGGAGGCAACCTTGTCCTGACGGCGGCTCTTGTATCCCTCGACGTCCACTACAACCGGATACCTAAAGCCAAGTTTGCGGCTCACCAGCAAAGAGAACATAACCTGAAGGGCATCAAGGGTGCGACCATGACGGCCAATGAGAACAGCAAGGTCGGGAGCCGTTACATCCAAAATCAGCTCACCTTCGTCGCCCTCATACTCATCGATAGGAGAGTTGGCGGCATCGAAGTGCGAAAGGATGGAACGCAGGATGGAAATAGCAACATCGGCAATGGTGTCGAGCTCCTCATCGGTCAGCTCTTCACCAGCCTTGTAGCGCTGTGCAATCTCGGGATAATCGCCCGCGACCTGCGGGGCAACCTCCTCAAGCATATCCTCGATGATCTCTTCAGACATAACGTACTCCAAAAGTTAGGTACCTAAATAAGATTGATATCCCACTACTTCTTCTTGTGCGGGCGCGGCTTCTTCTCTCGACGAGTGACCTCAACCTGCAGCGGAGCGTTCTTAAGACGCTCCTCCTCATCGGCCTTCGCCTTGTCGATGACCTTCTGCGTCACAAAAATCTGCTGGATAACCTGCCAAGCAGACGAGACGTCGTAGTACAGCAGAACACCAACGGGAAGGCTCCAGCCCATCCAAAGCATCATGACCGTCATGACAACGGCCATCATACGCATGCTCTGAGCCTGCTGGCCGGTCTGGTTGCGCGACATATAGAGCTGCGGAATCAGGGTCAGGACGGCGAACAGGATCAGGCAAACCAGCGCAGGCAGTGCAACCATAAAGCCATCGGCAAAGGAAGCACTCGGCGTGGTGGTCAGGTCGGGCAGGATGTTGAAGAACGAGAACGTGCCGTCGTTAAAGTACTGCGGCAGGTTGCGCAGCAATGTAAACAGGGCGAACAGGATAGGCATCTGAATCAGCAGCGGCAGACAGCCAGCCATGGGGTTGAACTTGTTCTCGCTGTAGAACTTCTGCATCTCCTCGGCCTGACGCTGGGGATCGTCGGCATAGCGCTCCTGGATCTCGAGCATCTTGGGCTGCAGCACCTGCATGCGAGCCGTCGACTTGGTCGACTTGAGCATGAGCGGCGTCAGCAGCAGACGGATGATGACCACCAGGATGATGATGGACAGGCCCCAGTCGACCGCAAAGGTCTGGATGAGCTTGAGCAGCTCGAAAAGGATGTTAACGATCCAATCCCACATGTAAGTTTTCCTCCGATAGCGAGTGCCCGCTAGGGCACAGGGTCATAACCGCCGACGTGCAGGGGATTGCAGCGAGCGATGCGCCTCACGGCAAGCCAGCAGCCTCTCAAAACACCGTGCTTCTCAATCGCCTGGATGGCGTATTGCGAGCACGTTGGGTAATAAATGCAGGCGTCAGGCAATAAGGGCGAAATAACCTGTTGATATATGCGAATAGGAGCGATGGCAACACGTCGCAAAACGTGATTGCTCATCGCTCCTCCCCGGCAACGCCGGCGCGCTTCATAAGCGAACGCAACGCCTTGTCCATCTCCTGCGGCGAGGAAACCCTCGTCTTGGGAGTTGCAAACAAGATGATGTCATAACCCGCAACGGGAAATCCGCAGCTGCGGGCGGCCTCGCGCATCACACGCTTAGATCGGTTGCGCACGACGGCACAACCGAGTCGCTTAGCACCAACGAAGGCGACCCTTCCGGAGTCGCCTTCGCCAACCGATTCACATATGGTCATTCGAATCAGAGGGTGATTGAAACGACGCCCCTGACTGAACACATGCTCGAAATCTTGCCGAGACTTAATAGTCTTCATGCGAGATGTGTGTATCGCTGCTAGACAGTGAGACGCTTGCGGCCCTTGGCGCGACGACGGGCGAGCACGGCACGACCACCCTTAGTGGCAATACGGGCACGGAAGCCATGGGTCTTGGCACGCTTACGCTTATTAGGCTGATACGTACGTTTCATCTTAAGTTCCTCCTGCTGCATTTCGAGTGTCCGCGGGGACGCGGACGCAGATATAGACACGTGAGCTTGAAGATTGTAGGGAAATCAATGTTCAAATGTCAAGAAATCAAAGGTAAAAGGTTGCGCAGTTCACACGGTTCCCCCATAAGCACAACCGAAATTTGCGCCTCATGGCAACCTTTCACGATATTTCATCGAGTTTTCAACAGGTCATGTTGGCAATGTTGAGAACTTTTCGCCCATTTTCCAAAGTTTTCAACAAGTTTTGAAAAGTTGTCGAAAGATGAGAAACGTTGCACGGTGAGCTACTATTTGTTCGAAACCTTTTGAAAGATTGCGAGCGGCATGTCTGACGACTTTTACACCATGGTCGATTCCGGAGACCCGGCACCCGACAACGAGCACATCACCGGCGTGCGCGAAGAGCGTGCGGAAGGCGAGCAGACGACCACGCAGGCGCCAAAAGCCATGTACGCCGCGCGCATCGCCGTCTATGACGACATGCTGTCGACACCGCGGGTGATCGTCATTGATCCGCAAGATGTCCGCACGTATTTGGAAGAGACGACCAACACCGTCTACCAGTGCATGAAAGAGCAAGGTGGCCATATCTCGCTCATGGTCATCCGCGAGATTGTCGAAAACTTTATCCACGCACACTTTGCCGAGCCCATCATCTCGATTCTGGACGGCGGAGACACCATCCGCTTTGCTGACCAAGGACCCGGCATCGACGACAAGGAACGTGCTTTCGACTTTGGCGTTACCAGCGCAAACAGCAAGATGAAGCGCTATATCCGTGGAACCGGAGCAGGGTTTCCCATGGTGCAGGAGTATTTGGAAAACGCCGGCGGTGCCGTATCCATCGAGGACAACATGGGCAACGGCACCGTGGTTACGGTAAGCCTGAACCCTAAACGCGTGCAGGAAATCGAGCGTGCCGGCGGACGCGGCGCTGCCGTGCGGCCCGAGACGGAGCAGCCCACATATCCCCTGCCGGGAGCTTTTGCGCAGCAGCCCATGGCAACGCAGCAGATGCAGCCCACCGTGGGACAGATGCAGCAGCCCGGAATGCCTCCTACACAAGAACCCCAAGCGGCATCGATGTCGATGCCGCCAAGCATGCCAGAGGCCGTGCCGCTGGCGGATCAGGATGCAGCAGCAATGCAGCAGGCGACGGGCGCACCGGGTGGCCAGCAAATGGGCTATCAGCCGTACCAACAAGGATATCCATATCAGCAGATGCGGCCACTGGGGTACGGCCAGCAGTTCCCGCAGCAGTACCAGCAAGGATATCAGCAGCCGTACCAGCAGATGCCGCAGCAGCAGTACAACCCCTGGGCCCAGCAGATGCCTCCGCAGCCTTACCAACAGTGGCCTCAAAGTTTTCAACAGCAAATGCCACCGATGCAGAGTTCTCAACAACCAGCAGCTCAAATGATGTATCCTAATGCAGCAAATCAGCATGCGCAGCCACAACCGGACGTGTTCGTAAGCGATCGCGGCAACGCCGCGCTGGACTATCTAGCGCAAAATCAAGCGTGCGGTGCAACCGATCTGGCGAGGGCGTTTGGAAACTCGGCCCCCACTTGGTCACGCACGCTCAATGACTTGGCGCAGGCCGGCTTGGTCATCAAGCATGGCCAGAAATACCATCTGACCGAACTCGGCGCCGCTCGCGTGCGAGCTCAGAGCTAAAGAACGGGAGAGACAGTGGACGAGGAAGCAAGCATCATCCTGGGGGATGCCATCGCCTTTTGCCAGCGCGACGGCCAAGATGCACGCCTCATCAACATGCTGGGGCAATCGCGCGCCATAAGCCTGACCGAAGATACGCTCACGATCGAGGCCCCCTCGCGCTTTGCCATCGCGCAGCTCAAAAAGCATCTGCCGACTATTGAGGCCTATCTGGAAGAAATCGCCTTTGCACCGATCGCGCTCGACATCGTGGCACCGCAAGGCGCCGCGACGGAATCCGCTGCCGCCACGGCGCCCGCCACGGCTCCCGCTGCTTCCCCGGCGGTGCCGGCCTCCGCAGGCGACGCGTCGACGGTCGAGCACCAGCACAGCGATGTTTCCCGTGAAACCATGGCACCGTTGCCGACCGCGGCGGCGACGCCAACGAACGCGCCCGTCACGCACGTGCCCATCGCTCACGACGCAGCGGCGGGCGCGGATTCGGGCATTGCAATCAAAAACACGCTCTCGGCCGACGATTTTCGTCGCATGATGAACCAGATGAAGGGCGGGGCGCCGACTAAATCCACGCAAGCCGCGACCCCCACCTCACCCATGCCAGCACCGACCGTGCCGGCCGAGCAGAATACGGATGGAGCCCCGCTCGCCGCGAACTCAAAATTTACCTTTGAGAACTTTGTCTACGGCCCCGAAAACAGCCATGCCTATCGCTCGGCACTCAAGTTTGCCGCCCTCGCGGACGAGCGCGGCACATGCACATCACTGTTCATCTACGGCAAATCGGGCCTGGGCAAGACGCACCTGCTGCTTGCCATCAAAAACGAGCTCGCCGAGAAGTCGCCCGAGATCAAGGTCAAGTATGCCAACTCCCAGGCATATCTGGACGACCTGATGACCGAGTTCGACCGTCAAAAGAAGAGCAACGCTCCCATCATGCAGGCGTACCACGGCGTGGACGTGCTCATCATCGATGACATCCAAAACATCATCGGCAAGCGCGCGAGCGTGGACTACTTTTTCCAGCTCATGGACGAGTTCATCCGCAACAACAAGAAGGTCGTCATCGCGGCAGACCGCGCCCCCAAGGACCTAAGCATGGACGAGCGTCTGACCAGCCGCTTCAACGCCGGCATGCTCTGCCTGGTTGCAGAGCCCAGCTACGAGATGAAATACAAGATCTTGCAGCGCTATTACGAGAACACCATCGTCGCCGCCCCCGAGGCAGGCGACGACTCGCTGCTGGCGGCCTATGGGGGCGACGGCGGGCACCTGACCGACGAACACTTTAAACACATGGCCGAGGTCTCGGGCACCAACATCCGCGAACTCGAGAGCTTTTGCGAGCGCTGCGCCGGCGAGGCGGGTGACCGCGAGCGCGAGGGCGGGGAGCTCACCTTTGACGATATCGACGCCATCGCCAGCCAGTACTTCGACACATCGGCCAAAAAGATCAACGTCCAGACGGTTCAGTCCGTCATCGAAGAGCAGTACGGCGTGACACACGAGGAGCTCATCGGCCCGCGTCGCAACGCCAATATCGCCAAAGCACGCCATATCGCTATCTACCTGGCCATCGAGATGTGCGAAATGACGACCACGGCGGTGGGCGCCGAATTTGGCAACCGCAACCACTCGACCGTCAGCACGAGCTACAAAAAGGTCCAGAAGATGATCCAGGAAGACCGCACCGTCACCGAAGACCTCAAGTCACTGCGCGATAAAATTACACTGCGCTCGTAGGGAAATAGAGACACCTGTTGAAAACTTGTCGAAACCACGGGCATAAGGTGTTTAAAACCCAACCCGCGGTGATGAAAAGTTTTGCGCAGGTTTTGAACGTGGAAAACCACCCCCGTTGCACACAGGTTGCTGTCGATTCTCTTTCTGGGTCTGACCTGCGTCTTTGGGAGTAATCAACAGTTTCGTCAGTGCTATTACTATTATTAAGATATTTATATCTATAGAAAGGTATTAAAAGATGAAGTTCACCGTCAGCCAGAGCTCGCTTACACAAGCCATCGGCGTCGTTATGAAGGGCGTCGCTTCGGCATCCACCCTTCCCATCCTGTCGGGCGTGCTCGTCAAGGCGCAAGACGGCATCTTGGAATTCCAGACCTCTAACTACACCATCTCGATCCGTCATCGCATCGCGGCACATGTCGAAGAAGAGGGCGAGATGGTTATCCCTTGTAAGATGCTCTCCAATATCACCAAGACCCTCCCCGATGCCCCGGTCACCTTTGAGCTGTCCGAGCGCCAGGTGCTGATTGGTTGCGAGAAGAGCTCTTTCCGCCTGAACACGCTCGATGCCAATGACTTCCCCGAGTTTCCGGCCTATGCCATCGAGAGTGCCGTGGAGCTGCCGACCGATATCTTGTCCGAGATGGTCGGCCGCGTGTGGCGCGTCACCTCGACCGACAAGGCCCGCCCCATCCTGGGCGGCGTGCACATGAAGGTCGAGAACAACACCGTGCGCCTGGTGGCGACCGATTCCTTCCGCTTGGCCGTGTGCGATACGCAGGTCGAGACCTCGACCCTCGAGGGCTCCTTTGAGCTCAACGTTCCGGCCGACGCCTTTAACGACGCGCTGAACATCATGGCCAGCCAGGCGACCATCATGATCGGGGCTACCGACACCCAGGTCGTCTTCGAGGCCGGCAACACCACCTACGTGTCGCGCCGCATCGAGGGCGTGTACCCCAACTACAAGCAGCTCATCCCCGATTCGTGCGTGACGAGCGTCAAGATCGACGTCTGCGCCTTTAACGCCGCCCTCAAGCGCGTGGCCGTTATCGCGAGCGCCAACCCCGCCGTCAAGTTCGAGATCGATGTCGAGAACGGGCAGATGGGCCTGTCCTCCATTTCCAATGACCAGGACCTTGCGCAGGAGACGATCGATGTCGAGGCCGAGGGCGAGTCGGGTACCATCGCCTTCAACTACCACTACATCTTCGGCTGCCTCAATGCCCTGTCCAAGGAGAAAGAGATCACGCTGGAGCTCAAGAGCTACTCGCAGGCGGGCATCTTCAAGTCCTACGACAAGATCAACTACCTGTACCTGGTCATGCCGGTCCGCATCTAGCGTTGCGCCATGACCATGTTCGCCCGCGATCTTTCCGTCGCGCACTACCGCAGCTTCGATAGTTATCGCCTTGCCCTGGACGAGGGCGTGACGATACTTGCGGGACCCAACGCGGCGGGAAAGACCAATCTCATAGAGGCGCTGCAGCTGCTGACGAGCGGCGCCTCGTTTAGGCATCCGACCGCAGCCGAGCTCGTCCATGACGGCGTGGGCTCGTGCAAGGCCGAGCTGAGGCTCGAGGGCGACGGCCGCGTGCTTGATATGGGATTGAGCGCGGAGGACGGTAAACGCTCGTTTAGCCGCAACGGCAAGAGATGCTCTGCCGCCGGTGTGCGCGGGGTTCTGCCGAGCGTGCTGTTTTGCCCCGACCATCTGGACATGGTTAAGCGAGGCGCCAGTGTGCGCCGCGCCGCCCTCGATGACTTTGGCATGCAACTGAGCGCACGCTATGCCGATCTTGCGAGCACCTATGGGCGCTGCGTGACCCAGCGTAACGCCTTGCTCAAGGAGACCTGGTGCTGCCGCGAGATGCTCGGCGCGTGGAATGATTCGATTGCCCGCGCGGGCTCGGCCCTGCTCGTGCACCGGTTGGCCCTGCTCGACCGGCTGGCGGGCCATGTGCACACTGCCTACGGGCAAGTGGCATCCGGTGAGGCTGCCAACGTGACCTATACGTCCACGCTGGGGGATTTGCCCCAGGTCGAGGGTCGCGAAGAGCTGAAGGGCTGGGCGTACGAGCGCATGCTGGCTGCCCTTGATGAGCACGCCGACGAGGAAATTCGCCGCGGCGTGACGTTGGTGGGACCGCATCGCGATGAGATTGAGTTTACCGTGGCGGGTCGCTCCGCCCGTTCATTTGCCAGCCAAGGTCAGCAGCGAACGTTGGTTCTGGCCTGGAAGGTGGCGGAGGTGGCCGTGGCTCGCGATGTCCTGGGCACCGCCCCGTTGCTGCTTTTGGATGACGTGATGAGCGAACTCGACGGCGAGCGCCGCGGTGCTTTTCTGCGGCTGATCGGCGATGATATCCAGGCGGTCATAACCACGACCAACCTGGGGTATTTTACCGATGACCTGCTTGATCGAGCCAAGGTGGTGAGCATGGGTGAGACGTGCTAATTACGAGCGCGAGAGCGAAACGGTCGCCTTCAGTGGGTTTTTGAACGCAGAGCGCCAGCGCATCCTGGCGGCCGCGACACCTGAGCGCCGCGCGCAGATGGAGGCTGCCGAGGAGTCGCGCGCGGTCTATCGCGCGTGGAACGCGGTGTGCTCGGGCACGCGCGAGGGGCGGCATGTGACGGGCCTGCGCTACCTGCCCGAGTCCAATGAGCTGCTGGTATATCTCGACTCGCCCTCGTGGACGCAGGAAATGACGCTGTTGCGCGAGATCATCCGCGCGCGCATGGAGCGCGCCGGTGCGCATGTGGACGGCCTGGTGTTCAAAACCACCGCGCCCGGTCACACGCCGCCCGCCGCCAAGGAGCGCCTGCGTCCGGCGACGACCGAGCGCCCGCCGGCTCCGCACGCCGACCTAAGTGAGGCCGAGCGCACCGAGATTGAGCGCCAAGTGGCGCCCATCGAAGACCAAAAACTGCGCGAGGCCCTCGAGAACGCCATGAGAGCCAGCGCCGAGTGGGCCAAGGGCGTGCAAAGCAAAAAAGAGCCTTAAATCGCATCTGGTGGCCTTGTAGAGCCAAATACCCTCGTTCCCGAGGGTATTTTTTTACGATAAACTAGTAAGGCTGTACACATTTTCTTGACTGAAGGAGGACGTGTGGCAAACGAAAACGATTACGATGGCGGCGAGATTAAGATTCTCGAAGGTCTCGAGGCCGTTCGTAAGCGCCCGGGCATGTATATCGGCTCGACGAGCGCCAGCGGTCTGCATCACCTGGTGTGGGAGATCGTTGACAACTCCGTCGACGAGGCCATGGCCGGTTTCTGCACCGAGATCCAGGTGACGGTCCACGCCGACAACTCCATCACGGTCGTCGACAACGGTCGCGGCATCCCCGTCGACGAGCACCCCGTTAAAAAGATTCCGACGCTCGAGGTCGTCATGACGATTTTGCACGCCGGCGGTAAGTTCGATAACTCGGCCTATAAGGTCTCGGGCGGCCTGCACGGCGTGGGCATCTCCGTCGTCAACGCACTGTCCAAGCGCGTGGTCGTTCAGGTTCGTCGCGACGGCAACACCTACGAGATGGAGTTCTCGCGCGGCAAGACCGTCAAGAAGATGGAGGTCGTGGGCACTTCGGATTCGACGGGCACCACCGTCACCTTCTGGCCCGACGACGAGATCTTCGAGACCTGCATCTACGATTTCGATACGCTGCACAACCGTCTGCAGGAGACGGCGTTCCTCAATAAGAACCTCAAAATCGTGCTGACCGACGAGCGCGAGGCGACTCCCCACGTGGAGGAGTTTTGCTACGAGGGCGGCATCATCGACTTCGTCAAGTTTCTCAACGAGGGCAAGGACGTCCCCGAGGCCTTTAAGGAACCTATCTACATCGAGGGCAAATCGGACCCGGACGCACCTGTGGCCAAGATGGGCGAGGTCGAGGTTTCCCTGCAGTGGAATAGCGGTTACGGCGAGAACGTCATGTCGTTTGCCAACGACATCTACACCCCCGAGGGCGGCATGCACCTTGAGGGCTTCCGCACCGCGCTCACCCGCGTGATCAACGACTACGCGCGCAAACAGAACCTGCTCAAGGAAAAAGACGCAAACCTGACCGGCGACGATGTGCGCGAGGGCCTTTCGGCCGTTATCTCGGTCAAGCTGCCCGATCCGCAGTTTGAGGGCCAGACCAAGGCCAAGCTCGGCAGCTCCTATATGCGCGCGCTGACGCTCAAGATCGTGACCGACGGCCTTGCCGATTACCTCGAGGAGCACCCTAAGCCCGCTCGCGAGATCGTCAAGAAGGCGCAGCAGGCCTGCAAGGCGCGCAATGCCGCCCGCAAGGCGCGCGAGGCGACCCGCCGCAAGAGCCTGCTCGAGACGGCGTCCCTGCCCGGTAAGCTCGCCGACTGCTCGGTGCGCGATGCCGAGCTGACCGAGCTCTTCATCGTAGAGGGCGACTCGGCAGGCGGTTCGGCCAAGGACGGCCGTCGCCGAGACATCCAGGCGATTCTGCCCCTGCGCGGCAAGATTTTGAACGTCGAACGCGTTGGTGACCATCGCGCGTTTTCGAGTGACACCATCCAGTCGCTGATTACCGCGATCGGTTGCGGCGTCACGACGAGTGCCGGCGACGGCGGCGACTTCGATATCACCAAGGCGCGCTACCACAAGATCATCATCATGACCGATGCAGACGTCGACGGTGCGCATATCCGCATCCTGCTGCTGACGTTCTTCTACAAGTACATGCGTCCGCTGATCGATGCCGGCTACGTCTATGTTGCCTGCCCGCCCATCTTTGGCATTAAGGTGCGCAACAAGATCCACTACGTGTATCCCAACGGCCGCCAGCCCGAAGACGAGATCCTGCGCGATACCATCCAGAGTCTGGGCCTGAACCCCGATGATAACGACGAGGACGGCAAGGCCAAGGACGGCAAGATCACCAAAAAGCGCAAGGGCTATACCGTCCAGCGCTACAAGGGCCTGGGCGAGATGGACCCCAAACAGCTTGCCTCGACGACGATGGACCCAAAGACCCGCATTCTGCAGCGTGTGTCGATCGAGGACGCCGTGGTGGCGGACCGCGCCGTGCGCGAGCTGATGGGTTCCGAGGTCGGCTATCGCCGCGAGTACATCGAGAAGCATGCACATGATGCACGATTCCTTGACGCTTAAGAGGAGGTAACGTGGCAGACGATATCAACAATAACGAGGGTATGGACGAGGCCGGCGATGCCGGTATGCCCGATGATCTGAAGCGCCTGCTTGCCCGTGCTGAGCAGGGCGAGGACGGCGATCCGGACGCCTATAACCCCGATGCCGATGATGATGAGGAAGAGGACGACGACGGTGAGCTCGAGGAGAGCTTTGGCGAAGTCGATCGTGGCGCCTCGGCCGGCGAGGACATCAACGGCGGCCAGCTCCAGATTTCGGAGTTCGGTCGCGAGATGAAGCAGTCGTTCATCGAGTATTCGATGTCGGTTATCACAGCGCGTGCCCTGCCGGACGTGCGCGACGGCTTAAAGCCGGTACACCGCCGCATCCTGTACGCGATGAACGAGAGCGGCATCTACCCCAACCGCCCACACAAAAAGTCGGCCTGGACGGTCGGCGAAGTTATCGGTAAGTACCACCCGCACGGTGACTCTGCGGTCTACGAGGCCATGGTCCGCCTGGCGCAGTGGTTCTCCATGCGCACGCCGCTCATCGACGGTCACGGCAACTTCGGCAACATCGATGGCGACGGCGCGGCGGCCATGCGTTACACCGAGAGCCGCCTGGCCAAGCCCGCCATGGAACTGCTGCGTGACTTGCAGAAGGATACCGTCGACTGGCAGCCCAACTACGACGAATCGCTCGCCGAGCCCGTGGCACTGCCTGCGCGCTTCCCCAACCTGCTGGTCAACGGCAGCCAGGGCATCGCCGTCGGCATGGCCACCAACATCGCCCCGCATAACCTCACCGAGGCGATCGAGGCCACCTGCTACCTGATCGACAACCCCGACGCCACCGTCGACGAGCTCATGCAGATCATACCCGGTCCGGACTTCCCCACCGGCGCCATCATCATGGGCAGCGCCGGCATTAAGCAGAGCTACGAGACCGGCCGCGGCTCCATTACCGTGCGTGCCAAGGCACATGTGGAGTCCACCAAGACCGGCCGCAGCCGCCTGGTCTTTACCGAGATTCCCTACATGGTCAACAAGGGCACCCTGCAGGAGAAGATCGCCCAACTCGTCAACGACAAGCGCATTGAGGGCATCTCGGATATGCGCGATGAGTCCAACCAGAAGGGCATCCGTCTGGTCATCGAGCTCAAGAAGGGCGTCATTCCGCAGGTCGTGCTCAACAACCTGTATAAGTACACCTCGCTGCAGACGACCTTTGGCGCCAACAACCTGGCACTCGTCAACGGCGTTCCCAAATGCCTGAGCCTGCGCGAGATGCTGCAGCACTACATCGACCACCAGGTCGACGTCGTCACCCGCCGCACCCGCTTCGACCTTAAGAAGGCCCAGGCCCGCGCGCATATCCTCGAGGGCTACCTGATGGCCCTTGACCATATCGACGAGGTCATCAGCATCATCCGCTCCTCGCAGACCGACTCCGAGGCCAGCAGCCGACTGATCGAACGCTTTGGCTTTACGCCCGAGCAGACCACGGCCATCCTCGAGATGAAGCTGCGCCGCCTGACCGGCCTGGAGCGCGACAAGATCCAAGAAGAGTTGGACGGCCTGCGCCGCGCCATCGCCTACTACGAGGACCTGCTGGCGCACGAGGAGAAGATTCTGGACGTCATCAAGGAAGAGATGCGCGAGATCTCCAAGAAGTTTGGCGACAAGCGCCGTACCGAAATCAGCCAGGTTGAGAAGGACCTGGATGTCGAGGACCTCATCGCCGACGAGGATATGGTCGTGACCATCACCCACACCGGCTACGTTAAGCGTATCCCAGTGGCTGCCTACCGTGCCCAGAAGCGCGGTGGCAAGGGCGTGTCGGGCGTCAACCTCAAAGAGGACGACGTTATCGATGAGATGTTCATCGCGTCCACGCACGAGTACGTGCTGTTCTTCTCGAGCAAGGGCAAGGTCTATCGCCTGAAGGTGCACGAGCTGCCGGTGGGTACGCGCCAGGCGCGCGGTACCGCGATCGTCAACCTGCTGCCCTTCGAGGAAGGCGAGAAGATCGCGAGCGTCATCAGCTGCCGCGAGTTCCCGGCCGACGAGTACCTGATGTTTGCCACCAAGAGCGGCATGGTCAAAAAGACCGTGATGAGCGCATATGACCGCAGCCGTCGCGACGGCCTGATCGCTATCAACCTGCGTGACGACGACGCGCTGCTGAACGTGCGCCGCGTGCGCGAGGGCGACAAGATTATCCTGGCCACCACCGCGGGCAAGGCGATCATGTTCTCCGAGGAGCAGGTGCGCGCCACCGGCCGCGATACCAGCGGCGTTCGCGGTATCGGTCTGAAGGACGGCGTGAGCGTTCTGGGCATGGAAGTCACTAACGGCAACGGCGATCTATTCGTCATCACCGAGCGCGGCTACGGCAAGCGCACGCCGGTCGCGGACTACCCGGAGCAGAATCGCGGCGGCCAGGGCGTCTACACCATTCAAATGACCGAACGTAAGGGTAACCTCGCGGCCATGAAGACGGTGGGCCCGCAGCACGAGCTGTTCATCGTGACGGAGGGCGCGACGGTCATTCGCGTCAAGACCGACGAGATCAGCCAGACCGGCCGCGCCACCCAGGGCGTCAAGATGATGACCGTCGACGACAACGACCGCATCTGCGCCGTGGCCCGCATGACGGCCGCCAAAGAGAGGCCCGAAGGCGAAGCCACAGAAAACGGCTCTGCTTCCGAAGAAACCCCTGTCGATCTAGGCGACGGCAACGACATGCCAGAAGATCTCCTCGGCGAGTAAGAGGCCCTGGCTGGTAGAAAATATCAGACCCCAAATATCGGCGGTCGGCGCACTGCGCGCCGACCGCTTTTTTGAAAACCTTGGGACTCGTGTTCGCCCCGGTCGCACGGCGGCATGTGAAGTCGATCGCGAGTTCCGCACGAGCCAGAGAGCACTTAATGTGCTCTCTGCGCGAGTCAGGACTGTCCGAGCAGGCGACTTCACATGCCGCCGTGCGACCGGGGCGAACACCCTTCAAAGATTTTCAAAAAAGTTGTTGACGCGCGCGTAACGACTCGTCTAATATATCCCTTGCGCGATGGACCTGTAGCTCAGTTGGTTAGAGCGTCCGGCTGATAACCGGGAGGTCACAAGTTCGAATCTTGTCAGGTCCACCACTTTCTTTCGCAATAAACACCCCAGCGAGAGCCGAGTCGCCGCTGGGGTGTTTATTACTGTCTCCGTGGGGGTTTAGCTCAGCTGGGAGAGCGCGGGCTTTGCAAGCCTGAGGTCAGGGGTTCGATCCCCCTAACCTCCACCATGATGGACCTGTAGCTCAGTTGGTTAGAGCGTCCGGCTGATAACCGGGAGGTCACAAGTTCGAATCTTGTCAGGTCCACCATCAAAACTGTGAAGAGCCCTGGGGCATTGCCTCGGGGCTTTTTTCTTGTCTGCGATAAATCTCATTTTGGTTTTGTGTGCTGTGCGAAAGTTTGGGTAGTATAGCTATTCAATGCGGCGGACTGCCGCGTGTTAACCGCTACGTACCGGAGGTGTTCCATGGTTCGTGTCGACATAGAGACCATCGTCATGGCCGCCGGTCCCGTGCCATCGCTTATCGTGCTTCGCGAGCGCTGCAGCAAATCGGACTCGCCCGCGCCACTGCGTTCCCTTTCCATTCAGACTGGTTCGTTTGAAGCTGCTGCCATCAGCCGCGGCATCGATAGCGGTCGCGCCGAGCGCCCGATTACCCATGACCTGTTGCTCGATACTGTTGGTGCCCTGGGTGCCAAGCTCGAACGCATCGAAATCGTTCGCGCCGAGCCGCCCGTGTTTTACGCGACGGTTGTCGTGTTGGCCGATGGCAACGAGCATAAGATCGATGCGCGTCCGAGCGACGCCATCGCCCTCGCCGTACGCAGTAATGCCCCCATGTTCGTTGAAGACGACATCATGAATCGCCTGGGCACCGTTTCTGCCCATGCCGAGGAAGTCGACGACGAGCAAGAGTTCGAGAAGTTCGACGAGTTCGTCCATACGCTCTCCCCCGATGACTTCTAAATGCGGGGCGTCCAGGCTGCGGAGCGTTCGCTGATGGCCGGCGGTATGTCGGCTGAGGCGGCGACCATTGCGCGCGAGGCCCAGATGCGCTCGGAGGCTTCTGAGGCGGCTCGCATTGCCTATGTGACGCAGGCCCGCACGCTTCGCGAACGCCGCGGCTCGTTTATCAAGATGGTTGTCGTCTCCGCCCTTGTCGCGGCAATCTGTTCGCGCCTTCGTGGTACAGTTGGTGCGCTTGGGTTTTCGATCTCTACGGGCCTTATGATCTGGGGCGTGGTCGATGCGGTCATGCTGACCAGTCAGATCAAGGTGCTCGACAAGCGCGCGATGGATATGATGCGCGCCCGCGACGCTGCCGCTAAGATCGCTGCTGAGGCACAAGAACTGTAACGACGCCAGACTCGATGGGAAGGTCTAAAGATGGCACAGGATATGCAGGACGCCGGTAACGTCTCCGCCGAGCTCGACGCCATGGTGTGCGATCTGATCGGCGCGTTCTTGGACGACCTTGCCGCCGGTGAAAACCCTGGCGTGGTCGTGGCAATTGAGGACGCCGCTTCCAACCGTTATCTGGCGGCGCTCGACGAGGACGGCGAAGAGGCGTGCCTCGAGGCGGCCACCAACTTTATCTCCGAGCACAAGATGGGTCTTAAGGACGAGGGCCTGGGCCGTATCGCTCGCTATGCCATCGGCTACACCGGCTGCGTCGAGATTGACGGCGGCTATCACGATGCTCTGCTCGTGAGCTTCTTCGAAACCACGCTCGAGAGCGGTTTTTCGGCATATGTGCTGTATGAGGGCATGGGCGCCGGCGATGGTTTTATGTGGAGCGACCCTGAACCTGCAGGTGAGGAAACCCCTCTCATCTAAAATCGCTAAAATAAACGAGTTTTCGGTAAAAGGCTCAATATTCCCGCTGAGCGTTGCATTGCTGGGTGGGTCGCATACGCGTGCCGGTTGTATATAGATAGAAGATAGGGGAACTACATGCGCGTAGACAATCTGAGGAACATCGCCATCATCGCTCACGTCGACCACGGCAAGACGACGATGGTCGACAAGCTCCTGCGTGCCACGGACGCCTTCCGTGCCAACCAGCAGGTCGAGGACCGCGTCCTGGATTCCAACGACCAGGAGCGCGAGCGCGGCATTACGATTCTCGCCAAGAACATCTCTATCGAGTACAAGGACGTCAAGATCAACGTCATCGACACCCCGGGCCACGCCGACTTTGGCGGCGAGGTCGAGCGCGTGCTGCGTATGGCCGACGGCGCCCTGCTGCTGGTCGACGCCTTTGAGGGCCCCATGCCCCAGACCCGCTTCGTGCTGCGTCACGCTATCGACACCGGCCTTAAGATCATGATCGTCATCAACAAGATCGACCGTCCGGGCGCCAACCCCGAGAAGGCCTACAACGACTGCCTGGACCTCATGGCCGACCTGGGCGCTACCGACGACCAGCTTGAGTTCGCCATGGAGCACGTGGTCTACGCCAGCGCCATGAACGGCTTTGCCCGTCTTGACCCTAACGACGGCAACATGGACATGTACCCGCTGCTCGATATGATTATCGACGACATGCCCGCGCCCGAGGTTGACGAGAACGCCCCGCTGGCCATGCAGTGCGTGACCATCGACCACTCCAACTTCGTCGGCCGCATCGGTATCGGCCGCGTGTACTCTGGCGCCATCCACCAGGGCGACCAGATCCTGGTTGTCAAGAACGACGGCTCCAGCGCCACCGCTACCGTCAAGCAGCTCTTTACCTTCGACTACCTGGGCCGCACCGAGTGCCAGGAAGTCGGCGCCGGCGACATCGCCGCTGTCGTGGGTATCGACCGCACCGATATCGGCGATGTCTACACCGATCCCGAGAACCCCGTCGAGCTCGAGCCCATCGAGATCGACCCGCCGACCCTGTCCATCGTCTTTGAGGCTTCGACCTCCCCGCTCGTCGGTCGCGACGGCGACATCGTGGGCGCCCGTCAGCTCAAGGAGCGCCTGTTCAACGAGGCCGAGAACAACGTGACCATGAAGATCGAGGAGCTCGAGGACAAGAGCGGCGTCGAGGTCTCGGGCCGCGGCATCCTGCACCTGTCCGTCCTGATGGAGTCCATGCGCCGCGAGGGCTTTGAGTTCCAGGTCGGCCGTCCCCGCGTTCTGTTTAAGAAGGACGAGAACGGCAACAAGATGGAGCCCGTCGAGCAAGCCGTCGTCGAGTGCCCGGACGAGTACTCGGGCAAGGTCGTTGAGGTCTTCGGTACCTCCGGCGGCATCATGACGAGCATGGATACCTCGGGCATCGTGACGCACCTCGAGTTTAAGATCCCGACCCGCGGCATCATGGGTCTTAAGAACCGCATCATGAACGTTACCCACGGCGAGGGCGTGTTCTACCACACCTTCCTGGAGTATGGTCCTTACGCCGGCGAGATCGGCAACCGCCAGAACGGCGCCATGATCTCCATGACCACCGAGAAGGCCGTTGCCTATGCTCTGGGTACGCTGCAGGAGCGCGGCCAGCTGTTTGTTGAGCCGGGCACCGAGTGCTACGAGGGCATGATTGTGGGCGAGCGCAGCAAGGCCGGCGACATGGTCGTCAACATCGCCCGTACCAAGAACTTGGGCAACCAGCGTTCCTCGACCTCCGATATCTCCGTCCAACTGGTGCCGCCCCGCACCTTCTCGCTGGAGGAAGCGCTGGAGTACATCGCCGACGACGAGCTGGTCGAGATTACTCCCAAGAACATCCGCCTGCGCAAGCGTCTGCTCAACGCCACCGACCGCAAGAAGGCCGCCGTCCGCGCCGGTCAGGTCAACAAATAAGCGCTGGGCTTTATAACGTCTAACGAGAAAGGGCGTCGACCGCAATGGTCGGCGCCCTTTTTGGTGCAAGGGGGCGGGTTGCTTTGCACCGCCACAAAGGTGCTTGGCATCTTTGTGGCGGTTAGCTGCTAAGCGGTGGGGAGTCCCGGCGTGTTAGCCGGCTGCTGCGGCTTGAGGTGGGCGTTGCGCCAGATGATCTGGATGATGTAGCCGAGCATAAAGACAAAGGCCACGCCGCTGATGAAGCCGCCTGCGAGGGGAAGCCCCGTGAGGGCGCCTGCGATTACGCCACCAACGGCTGCCATGGCGTAGCGGTTCTGGCTGTGTCCGACCATGCGCGCGATCGCGCACCCTGCAAAGGCACTCGATACCAGCGCGATGCCAATAACGCCGCACATGAGGGCTCCGGCAAGCGATAGACCAGCGATGGAGATAATCAGCAGTAGGACGGCGGGGACGATAGCAATCGTGCCCAGAAGACCGCTCACCCACAGGGGCGTGGGGCGCTGGTGGAGCATGCCGGCGGCGCTGGCGGTCGCGCGCGGAAAGACGAGCTCGAGTAACAGGGCGACAAAGCAGGTCGAGAGTGCCGCGGCGACGATACCGCCGATGACATCGTTAACGGTGGAAGTATCCTCGTTCTCGGTGCGGTCGATCTTGAGCGCGCCGACCTCGGCTCCTGCGGCGCGCTCGGGGTCCTCGGAGACGTGCGCGTTCACCGCGCCGGTGATGCGAGCGTTCTTGCCCAAGATGAGCTTGTCGGCCCAAACCTCAACATCGCCCTCGACGGTGCCATCGATGGTCACCGTATCGCCCGCAAGCGCTGCCGACTTGGTAGAGCCGCGTAGGGCAACCGTCTCGCCTATCGCGTAGAAACAGTTGGCGGTGCTGCCGGCGTTGAGAACAACGTGCTGGCCAGCGACGGTCACGCTGCCATCAACCGTGGTCTGGGCGATATCAATCGTGCGCGCCGCAAGACGAACGGCGCCGCCCACCGTGCAGTCGCGAATTGAGAGGGTATCGCCCGCAGCGATGATATCGTGGTTGATGGACGCATCATCCAAGTTGAGGGCCTGACCGGCCCAGTACAGGTCACCCTCGACGCCGGACGGATTGGCGTCATTGTCGGTCGCAAGGACATTGCCTGCGGTGTCCGTGCCGGCGAACGACGCCGTGGGAAGCACGGTGATCGCCAGCGCGATGAGCGCGAATAGGATGGTGATGCGGCCCCATGCTTTACGGCGCTGGGTCAACGGGAATTGATTGCAGGGCATAGTGAATCCTTCGTTAGATACTCGGCATATATCTAACAGGGTACCCAACGCGCGGGCGCTCTAAAAGAACCTCTCGGTTGCATTTCGAGGGGTTGTGTCGTGCTGCCTACTTTTTACGGTGCAAAAAGCGCGCGATGTCTTCTTCGGTGGGGCTTTTGATGTCAAAGCGCAGCGAGAGCCAGCGCAGGCCCATGGTCACGGCAACGCATACGACCAGCGCGGCGACATTGCTCATGATGCCGCTCATAACGAGACACACATAGCTTGTCGATCCGGCGATGGCAGCGATGGCATAAAAGTTAGTACGTTGGAAAATGCCCGGAACCACGCCCATAAAACCGTCGCGCAGCATGCCGCCGCCCACCGCGGTAAAAAAGCCCATCATGATGCACACCGCCGGCGCAAAGCCGTAGACCAGCGCCTTGTCTGCTCCAGTGGCGGCGTAGATGCCGACCGAGATGATGTCGAGCAGGGGAATGAGTTTTTCGGGTTTGTCGACGATTGCCGGGAAAATATAGATGATGGCTGCCGTGGCAATGGAAAGCGGGAGCGCCATCGGCTGGTTGAGGATGTAGACGTTGCCCACCTGCAGCGTCATGTCGCGCAAGAGACCTCCGCCCAGACCGCAGACTACCGCGAGCGCGACCGCGCCCACCAGGTCGAGCTTGTGCTCGCGCGCAACCAGTACACCCGAGATCGATGCAGCGACAACGGCGAACATCTCGAGCCAAAATGGGATAGCGACCATGGCATCCGGGGCATGTGAGGTAACGGTTATAGCGGCGACGACGGGCAAGATGGGGTCCTTTGGATTGTGGGTTTAGACAATGCCCGTACATAGTACATGGTTGGCGGGCGTGGCGACCCTATTGCTCGGTAAACGGTCGGGACTGGATGCGGGCGTGGCATTGTTGGAATGCCGGGGGTCCAAAACGTGTACGTCAGCCTCCAAAAACGACATTTTTCGGCATCTTTGGAGGGTGACGTACGCGTTTGCATATCATGCGCGGCATGCATGAGTCGATTTACTCACATCCAGTATATTTCCCCACTTCAACGGACATAAGAGTTGGGTATCGGCTCAAAGCGAGAGGTCATCAATGGATACCCCTGTTCTCATTTCGCATAAAACCGCACGGCTCGTTCATCATGCACCTCAGAATTTGGTGCAGCCTCTCGCACAACGCGACTACCAGATAGGCGCACGAGGCATCTCCACCCAGCAACGCGTTGCGCGTATACGACAGGCCCTTACCGACTGCGGCATTCCGCCCGATATGCTCAAGACTATCGACATCTCGGTTGTATTCGAATTCGAGCGAATTCGAACCAAAGGCGTCATCTGCCACATTCTTGGACAAAATCTTCCCTACGAGCATATTGACGAGTTGACGCCCGGAATCTTCATCACCGACGAAGCCTTCACCTTCGTGCTCGCTGCCGAGTGGATGGATAGGATCGAATACCTCGAATACGGCTATGAAGTTTGCGGCGATTATCGCATGGGGCTCAATCCCGCCGACCCTTATACCGAGCAACCAGCCACCGCGTCCAAGGAACAAATTACCGAGCTGCTCGATATGCATCCCGGCAAACCCGGTGCCACACGCGCGCGACTCGCACTCAGACATATCTACGACCATTCTGCCTCGCCTATGGAGACCGCTTCGGCAATCGCCCTCTCGCTCCCAACAAGCGAAGGCGGTGTTGGCATTCGAGGCATCGAGCTCAACAAACCGCTTGAAATCCCTCAACGTCTTTGGCACTGCGCCAAAGCTCGAACGCTCAAAATCGACACGCTCGTTACCTATAAGCGCAGGGAGCTCGGTATTGAATATAAGGGCGGCTTTCACGATGAGTTCGAGCGCAAGGGAGCAGATGCGGAACGAGAGGCCGTTCTCGCCCAAATGGGATATCGAATCGTTACGCTCACTTCGGCTCAGTTCGGCAGCCAGCTTGCCTTTCACCGCGCCATGAACAACATTCGCGAAGCACTCGGCATGCCTCGCTGTACCGACACCGGGTACCAGCGAGAGCAAAACGAACTACGCAAGGCGCTTATCCGCAACTGGAAGGGCATGCGAGACGAAGAGGCACCTTCCGAATAGTGCCACTCCCGTGAACTCAATCCAAACGTGTACGTCAGCCTCCAAAGATGTCGAAAATTGTCGGTTTTGGAGGGTGACGTACATGTTTTTGGTGAGGGGCGGGCTCGAATCCCTCCTCCTCCGCCGTATTTGCTTGTTAGGGACTCAAAACAAAAAAGCTCCCATTCTCGGGAGCTTTCTCAACCAAAATGGCGGAGGAGGAGGGATTCGAACCCTCGTGACCTTATACAGGCCAAACGGTTTTCGAGACCGCCGCATTCAACCACTCTGCCACCCCTCCGCGTGGGGTAAAAACAAAGCAGGCTCGAAGGCCTGCTTTGGAATTAACTGGCGGAGAGTCAGGGATTTGAACCCTGGAGACGCTTTTGACGCCTACACGATTTCCAATCGTGCTCCTTCGGCCACTCGGACAACTCTCCGTTAAATGCGAAAGTCAGTATACACGAGGAATCGCAAAGTGCAAACAGAAAAGTTGGCATTTTTTAAAACGCTTGGCCGCGCTTGGCGTTGCAGCGGGGTTTGAGGTGCCAAAAAACGGCTTCCGACCAGCGTGGTTGATCAACTCAATTGTTCAAAAGGGGTATTCATAAGCGACTTGGCAATGAATATAAAAATCTTTGGGTGGTGCTGTGGACCACTGGTATGCATTTTGCGACCACAGCCTTGTGCCCGTTGACCTGTGGCTTGGCTCAGCTTGTCCCCACGGGACCGTATCTTGTCCACAGATCCGTCAAGCTTTTGGTCAGCATTTGGTTGGAATGCGCATGAAACGTCGTGCGAGTATGGGCATATGTGGAGGTCATGAGGTTGTAGCTGCGTATTCTTGCGGCCTGGGAGGTTGAAAGATATTATTACGAAGTCTTTTCCTGCTTCAGGCGCACCTTCACGACCTGAAGCCACATTTGCCCAGAGGAGGTGACAATATGAAGGCTTATGAACTGCTGTTCTTTGTTGACCCATCGCTCGACCCCGAGACTCGTCTCGCTGTTATGAAGCGTATCGATACCACGATCGCTGAGGGCGCTGGCAAGGTCGACTCCGTTGACGAGTGGGGCAAGCGCAAGCTCGCCTACGAGATCAACGACCTCACCGATGGTGACTACACCCTCATCAACTTCCACGCAGATCCTACCCAGATCGCCGAGCTTGATCGCGTCCTGCGCATCACCGACGCTGTGGTCCGCCACATGATCGTCCGTCGCGACGACCAGGAGTAAGACTGTCGTTTTGGACTGGGCTTGTGCCCCAAGAGGAAGTAGTGAGTTATGAGCATCAATCGAGTGAACATCACCGGTAACCTCACCCGCGATCCCGAGCTGCGCGCCACCGCCGGCGGAACCCAGGTTCTGTCCTTTGGCGTCGCCGTGAACGATCGTCGCCGCAACGCGCAGACTGGCGAGTGGGAGGACTATCCCAACTTTGTCGACTGCACCATGTTCGGCACCCGCGCCGAGGCCGTGAGCCGTTTCTTGGCAAAGGGAAACAAGGTCGCGATCGAGGGCAAGCTGCGCTACAGCTCTTGGGAGCGCGACGGTCAGCGCAGGAGCAAGCTTGAGGTCATCGTCGATGAGATCGAGTTTATGAGCTCCCGTGGTGGCCAGGGTGGCTACGATCAGGGCGGTTACGCCCCCGCAGCTCCCGCGCCCGCAGCACGTCCTGCCGCACCGGTGGCCACGCCGCCCGCGGCCGACGTCTACGATGAGGACATCCCGTTCTAAGGGTTGTTCACCTATTTTTGAGTGAGAGGCGGCTTCGGTTCGCCGAAGGTGCCAAATGAAAGGTATTTTGACATGGCTAATGATTTTTCTGCACGTCAGCCGCGTCGTAAGTACTGCCAGTTCTGCAAGGAGAACACTGAGTTCATCGACTATAAGGACACTCAGCTTCTCCGTAAGTACATGACCGATCGTGGCAAGATCAAGCCCCGTCGCGTCACTGGCGCTTGCACGCAGCATCAGCATGACATCGCCAACGCCATCAAGCGCGCCCGCGAGATGGCTCTCCTGCCGTACACCGTCCCCGTGGTTTCCTCTCGTGGCAACCGCGACCGCGGCTAAGAAGGGAGACGCATCATGAAGGTTATTCTTCTCGATGAGATCAAGGGCAAGGGCGGCGAGGGTGACGTCGTAGAGGTCGCTCAGGGTTACGCTGAGAACTTCCTGTTCCCCAAGAAGCTCGCTGTTGCCGCCACCAAGGGCAACCTCAAGCAGCTTGACGAGCGTCGCAACAACATCGCCAAGCGCGAGGCCGTCCGTCTGGCTACCGCCAACGAGACCAAGGCTGCCTTCGAGGGCAAGACGGTCACCGTTGACGTCAAGGTCGGCGACGAGGGCATCCTCTTTGGCTCCGTTACCGCCGCTATGATCGCTGATGCCATCAAGGCTCAGCTCGGTATGGACATCGACCGTAAGCGCGTCGAGCTCGGTAAGCCCATCAAGGTTGCCGGTGCCCACACCGTTGCCATCTCGCTGTACCGCGAGATCAAGGCCGAGGTTGTCGTTCTCGTCGGCGTTACCGCCGAGGAGCTCGCTGCCGAGGCTGAGGTCGAGGAGGCCGCTGAGGTCGCCGAGGCCGAGACCGCCGAGGTCGAGACTGAGGCTGCTGTCGAGTAGCATTTGCTGCAACGCAACAATCTTGTTCTAAGAAGGGCGCTCTGGGAAACCAGGGCGCCCTTTTGTTTTTTTGCGCTGAGTGAGTGTCATGGCGAACGTTGCGCCGAAGTCCTATATACAGGACCGTTCATCCGTTTGGTTCGGTGATGATTGGCGGCGCGCGGCGCGTTTTGGGACCATGGCTGATACTATGGATGCTCGCAAGCGATATGAATGAGGATGCTCATGGCATATGACGATAGGGAGACCGGGCTGACGGTTGAGGACCGCGGCTCAAAGTTGGGTCTTCCCCAAAACCAAGATGCAGAGGCCAATGTACTGGCCGCTATGCTGCTATCGCCCGAGGTGGTCGAGGAAGCCCAGGTCGAGCTGCAGCCCGATGACTTCTACCGGCCCATTCATAAGACCATCTATACCGCGATGGTCGATATGTACAACAGCCGCATTCCCATCGACTCCATCTCGCTGATCGATTACCTGCGAAGCATCAACAAGCTCGATGCCGTGGGCGGCGAGGCGTACATTTTGGAGCTGATGGGTCAGACCCTGTCGCTCGTCAACTGGCAGCACCATGCCGCCATCGTTCGCCGCGATTCGATGCTGCGCGAGCTGATCGGCGCCACCAACGAGATCAACGCGCTGGCATATAACGCCCCCACCGACACCAAAGAGGTTGTCGAGCTGGCCGAGAGCAAGCTGCTCAAGGTCACGGCACGCGAGGTCAAGTCGAGCTACAAGACGCTGACCGAGTTTATGGTCGAGGCCTATAACGAGGCCGAGGAAGTGTGCCAGGCCGGTGGCCAGGCTGCGGGCGTGCCCACGGGCTTCCCGTCGCTCGACCGCATGCTCATGGGCTTCCGCGAGGGTCAGCTCATCATTATCGGCGCCCGTCCTGCTGTAGGTAAGACGTCGTTCGCTCTGAACCTGGCGCTCAACGCTGCCGCTGCTGGTTATACCGTCGGCTTCTTCTCGCTGGAGATGTCGGGCAAGGAAATTGCCCAGCGTCTGATTTGCGCCTACGCCATGATCTCGATCAGTGACTTCCGCATGGGCCGCATTAGCCCCGAGCAGTGGGCCAATATCAACGAGGCCACGCAGACCTTGTCCAAGCTCGATATTCTGATTGACGATACGCCCGGCACCACAGTGACCGAGATTCGCGCCAAGAGCCGCCGTATGCTCCATAACAAGGAGAAGGCAATCATCATTTTGGACTACCTGCAGCTGGTGAGTCCTCCGCCGGGACGCCGCTCCGAGAGCCGTACCGTCGAGGTCTCGGAGATGTCGCGTGGTTTGAAGATCATGGCCAAGGAGCTCAAGATCCCGCTCATCGCGCTGTCACAGCTCTCGCGTCAGGTCGAATCCCGTACCGGCAAGCGCCCACAGCTTTCCGACCTTCGTGAATCGGGCTCCATCGAACAGGACGCCGATATCGTTATGTTCTTGGACCGCTCCGCCGACGAGGCCGAAGCCTCGCGCGACGATCGACCCGACGAGGGCGTTACGCGTATCGTCGTGGCCAAGAACCGTTCGGGCCCGATCGGCGACGTCGACCTGATGTTCCTGCCGGCATCCACCAAGTTCTATGAGCTTGATGGGGCACATGCCGAGGAGTAGGACAGGCGCCCGTTGCACGGGTATACTGGGAATGTTTTGTGCTTCTGCGTGCCGGTGTGGCGCGTAGACAGTCCATGAATGTAAGGAGTAAACATGCCGTCAACCGTTTTGGTCGGTGCCCAGTGGGGCGATGAGGGCAAGGGTAAGATTTGCGACCTGGTCGCCGGCGACTTCGATGCCGTCGTGCGCTACTCGGGCGGCAACAACGCCGGTCACACCATCGTCGTCAACGGCAAGAAGTACGGCCTGCACCAGGTGCCCTCCGGCATCATGTATTCCGACCACGTGTCGGTGATCGGTAACGGCTGCGTCGTCAACCCCAAGGTTGTCCTTGAGGAGATCGATATGTTCGAGGCCGACGGCATCACCACCAAGAACCTCAAGATTAGCGGCAACGCGCATGTCATCATGCCGTACCACATTGATCTGGATGGCGCCTTTGAGCAGAAGCTCGGCAAGAAGAACATCGGTACCACCAAGCGCGGCATCGGTCCGTGCTATCAGGACAAGATGGCTCGCATCGGCCTGCGCATGCAGGACATGCTGGACGAGGCACTGTTCCGCGACAAGCTGGAGACCGCTCTCGCCCGCGTGAACCCCGAGCTCGAGCTCATCTACAACCTGCCCACCTACACCGTGGACCAGATTTGCGACGAGTACCTGCCGATGGCCGAGCGCCTGCGTCCCTACATCACCGAGACGAGCCTGCTGCTCAACAACATGATCGACGAGGGCAAGGACCTGCTGTTTGAGGGCGCCCAGGCGACGCTGCTCGACATCGACCACGGCACCTATCCGTACGTGACGTCCTCCAACTGCACCGCCGGCGGTGCCATCACCGGATCCGGCGTCGGTATGAAGAATGTCGACCGCGTGCTGGGCGTCATGAAGGCCTATATCACCCGCGTCGGTTCGGGCCCCATGCCCACCGAGCTTTCCTATGAGTCCGAGGCCGGTCACACGCTGACCGAGGAGGGCTACGAGTACGGCGTGACCACCGGTCGCCGTCGTCGCTGCGGCTGGTTCGACGGCCCCATCGCCAACTACGCCTCGCGCGTCAACGGCCTCACCGATATCGCCATGACCAAGCTCGACGTGCTTTCGGCTTTCGACACCATTAAGGTGTGCGTTGCCTATGACGTCGATGGCGAGCGTTACACGAGCGTGCCCGAACACCAGGTGCGCTTTGAGCATGCCAAGCCCATCTACGAGGAGCTCCCTGGCTGGAAGTGCGATATCACCGGCTGCCGCAGCTTTGAGGAGCTGCCGCAGGAGGCTCAGGACTACGTGGCGTTTATCGAGGATCTGGCACACACCCGCGTGACGTTCATTGGCGTTGGCGCTGGTCGCGAGCAGATCATCAACCGATTCTGGAAGTAATCGGGACTATTTGGTTATTGCGATATACCCCTTTGCAGCCCGGACGGGCGGCCGAGGGGTATATTTGCTTGCAAAGGGCTCGCGCGGAGCGGGCCGTTCATCCATAGAGGAGGCACCCTTGAAGGCGGACACTCAAACCATCGACATCCTGTTGTTGGGCAGCGGCGGCCGCGAGCATGCTTTGGCAGCTAAGCTCGCAGCATCACCGCGCGCCGGCAAGCTCTACATCGCGCCGGGTAACGGCGGCACTGCGAGCTGCGGCGAGAACGTTGTTCTCGACGACTGCGATCCTGCGGCCGTGGCGGCGTTTGCGCAGAGCCACGGATGCGGACTCGTGGTGATTGGCCCCGAGGCTCCGCTCGTGGCGGGCGTGGCCGACGTCGTGCGCGCGGCGGGTATTCCCTGCTTTGGCCCGGGTGCCGAGGGCGCCCAGATGGAGGGCTCCAAGCTGTTCTCCAAGCAGCTCATGGAGCGTGCGGGCATTCCGACGGCAGCCTATGGTTCGTTTACCGACGAGGCTTCGGCTCTCGCCTACGTGCGCGAGCAGGGCGCCCCGCTGGTCGTGAAGGCCGACGGCCTTGCCGCGGGCAAGGGCGTTATCGTGGCGACCGAACTTGAGCAGGCCGAGGAGGCCGTGCGCGAGTGCTTTGGCGGCACCTTTGGCGATGCCGGCAATACCGTGGTCATCGAGGAGATGCTCGTTGGTCCCGAGTGCTCGCTGCTGGCCTTTACCGACGGCAAGACCGTGCGCCCCATGGCCACCTCGCAGGACCACAAGCGTGCGCTCGAGGGCGACAAGGGCCCCAACACCGGTGGCATGGGCGTCTACAGCCCGGTGCCCATCGTGACCGATGAGGAGCACGCCACCATGGTGAAGGTCATGGAGCAGACCGTGGCCGAGCTCGCTGCCGAGGGTATCGACTACCGCGGCTGCCTGTACGGCGGCTTTATGCTCACGCCTGCCGGCCCCAAGGTGCTGGAGTTCAATGCCCGCTTTGGCGACCCCGAGACGCAGGTCGTTCTGCCGCGCCTTAAGAACGACCTGGTCGAGGTCATGTTGGCTTGTGCCAACTGCGAGCTCGACCAGATTGAACTCGACTGGCGTGACGAGTGGGCCGTGGCCGTTGTCCTGACGAGTGCGGGTTATCCCGGCAGCTACGAGAAAGGCAAGGTCATTACCGGTATCGCCGATGCCGAGGCCATGGAGAACGTGACCGTGTACCACGCGGGCACTGCCGTGGTGGACGGCCAGCTCGTGACCAATGGTGGCCGCGTGCTTGCTGTGACCGCTCTGGGCGACACGTTCGAGAACGCTCGCAACCTTGCCTACGAGGCCTGCGAGAAGATTGATTTTGAGGGCAAGACCCTGCGTCACGATATCGGCCTGCGCGCGCTGCGCGGCCGCGACGCCTGGGATGCCTAAAATCCGAGAGGAATGAGACGGATGGACGAGAAGAACGAAGAGCTCGTGGACGCGCAGATCGTCGAAGAGGACAGCCGCATGTATGGGCACGCCGAGGGCGAGCCTGGTGGCGAGGTCGCTGACGAGCCGGCGCTGGTGCTGGGCGACGACGACCCGCACGATGCCGAGCTGCACGAGAAGATTCTTTCGGAGGAGTGCGCCTGGAAGGGCAAGATCCTCGACGTCCACCGTCTTGAGGTTGAGCTGCCCAACGGTCGCCGCAGCGCCCGCGATATCGTTCGCCATCCGGGTGCGGCGGCTGTTGTGGCACTGACCGAGAGCGGCAAGATCGTACTGGTGCGTCAGTACCGCACCGCCATCGACCGCGTGACGGTCGAGATTCCCGCCGGCAAGCTCGATCCAGGTGAGGACCCGCTCGATTGCGCCAAGCGCGAGCTGCATGAGGAGACGGGCTTTAGGGCTGGTCGCATTCGCTTTTTGACGTCGATTGTCACGTCCTGTGGTTTTTGCGATGAGATCATCCACATCTACTTGGCTACCAAGCTCGAGTTTGATGCGCCCAACCCCGATGATGACGAGTTTGTCAACGTGGACCTGGTGCCGCTGCACGAGCTGATTGACGCCGTGCTCGACGGCAAGATCGAAGACGCCAAGACCGTCGTAGGCGCCTTGGCCTGCGACAGCATCGCTCACCGCCTTGGGGGTACGGAGCTTTAACGAGTGGGGATGGCCCTGGGACAAGTACTACTGATTGCTTTTTCCCAGGGCCTTACGTTGCTGATATTTCTTTGAGGATCACATGCTGAAGAGGTTTCTTTCTTACTACGAGCCCCAGATGGGGCTTTTTGTTGCTGATACTGTTTGTGCTCTGGTGCTTGCCGCCATTGACCTGGCGTTCCCCATTATTCTGCGCAATTTGACCGGTGGGCTATTTACTCAGGGTCAGGCTGCCATTATGCAGGCGCTCGGCATGATCGCGGTGGGCTTGGTGCTGATGTATGCCGTCCGCTGCGCCTGCCGCTATTTTGTGAGCTATTGGGGTCACGTGATGGGCGCGCGTATGGAGTCCAAAATGCGCGAGGACCTGTTCGACCAGTATGAGCGCTTTAGCTTTGCATACTTCGACCGCAACAGCTCGGGCGACATGATGAGCCGCGTGGTCAACGACCTGTTCGATATCTGCGAGGCGGCGCACCACGTGCCCGAGTGGATCATCATCTGCGGCATCGAGATCATCGGCTCATTTGTGATCCTCTTTACCATTGCCCCGGTGCTGGCGCTCGCCATGGCCGTGGTGACGGCGGCGTTTGCGGTCGTCATGTTTTGGCAGAACATGCGCATGCGCGAGGTCTTTAGCGACAACCGCAAAAAAATCAGCGGCATCAATGCGCAGCTGCAGGATTCGCTGGCGGGCATGCGTGTGGTCAAGAGCTTTGCCAATGAGGAGACCGAACGCTTCAAGTTCCGCGCCTCAAACAATCGCTATCTTTCGTCCAAGGAGAACATGTATCACGCCATGGGCGTCTATACCGCGACGTATGGCCTGCTCTCGGGTGTGCTCTATGTGATCGTGGTGCTGCTGGGCGGCTGGCTGGTCGCCCAGGGACAGCTGCAGGCGGTCGATATGGCGACCTTTGCACTCTATATTTCGCTGTTCTGCACGCCGCTTGAGACGCTCGTCAATTCGGCCGAAACGTATCAGAAGGCTATCGCCGGCTTTAAGCGTATGGACGAGGTGCTCTCGACCGCGCCGGATATCCAGGACAAGCCGGGCGCCACGGATCTGCAGGTGACTGCCGGCGCCGTGGAGTATCACGACGTGTGCTTTAACTACGAGGACGTTGAGCTGGGCGAGGGCGATGCCGACGAGCGTCCCGTTATCGACCATATGGATCTGTCCATCAAGCCCGGGCAGACCATCGCTTTGGTTGGCCCTTCGGGCGGTGGCAAGTCCACGACCTGTTCGCTGTTGCCGCGCTTTTATGACGTGGCTGCCGGATCCATTAGCATCGACGGCCAGGACGTGCGTGATGTGACGCAGCAGAGCCTGCGTCGCGCCATCGGCCTGGTGCAGCAGGATGTCTATCTGTTTGACGGTACGATTGGCGAGAACATCGCCTACGGCAAGCCGGGCGCTACGGCGGAAGAGATCGCCGAGGCGGCCCGTCGCGCCAACATCGATGCCTTTATCGAGTCGCTTCCACAGGGCTACGACACCGTGGTGGGCGAGCGCGGCAGCCGTCTTTCGGGCGGACAGAAGCAGCGCGTTGCCATCGCGCGCGTGTTTCTCAAGAACCCCAAGATCCTGATTTTGGACGAGGCGACGAGTGCTTTGGATAACGAGAGCGAGGAGGCGGTGCAGGCGTCGCTCGAAGAGCTGGCACGCGGCCGCACCACGATTATCATCGCCCACCGCCTTTCTACCATTAAGCATGCCGATGAGATTGCGACCGTTGAGCATGGTCGCGTTGTGGAGCGTGGCACGCACGAGGAGCTTCTCGCCCGTGGCGGCACCTATGCCCGTTACTATCGAATGCAGTTCGAAGGTGCGCGTGCGCACGAGCTCGACTGATTGATATGACAGGAAGTTTATGGCTGACAAGAACCCTTTGACTCCGGAAGAAGTGACGGAGTTATTCTCCGAAATCGATGCATCCGGCGTCTTGGATCCGACGCTTGCCAAAAAGCGAACTGAGCGCATGCGTGAGAAGGAGGCCGCGGCCAAGCGCGGTGACAAAGCGGCGCTAGCGCAGCTGCGCAGCGAGGACCGCGCGAGCCAGGCAAAACATATCGACCCGCTGTCCGAGGACGATCCTTCGGGCTCGCAGGTGAGCCATACCATTACGAAGACCGCGATGGCCGTGGTCATCGGTATTTTGGTGCTGATCGTGGGCATGCAGATCGGCTACGGCGTGATGCGCCGTCTGAATACCGCCAACCTGTCCGAGAGCGTTTCGGTCGATACCGTTTCGACCGCGCTCAAGGGTGGACTTGAATGGGGCAACGGCTTTACGCAGTTCCCGCTCGACTTTACCGTCGATGAAGCCGATGAACGCACGGGCACGGTCGAGGTGACGGTGTTGGACACATCGTCTGCCAACGAGCTCGAGCTGCTGTCCAACGGGCAGATTCAGGCCGCGGCGCTTGCGACCAACGCGTTGCTCAACGATAAGATCGACCGCGTGGTGTATAACGTTCACGCCTATATCGACGAGGATAGCAACATTCAGCACGATTCCTTCTTTGGCATGTTCCCCGCGCGCGGCCACCAGAGCGCCATTTTGACGTTCGTGTGGACCAAGAGCTCATCCAACGCCACGAGTATCGACTGGAAGATGCGCATCGTGAGTATGGATGACACCATCGCCGAGCGCATTCAGAAGCAGGTGAACTCGGTGTCGTCGTTGATTGAGGACCCGGTGGTGAGCCAGACCAAGATTGACGAGGAAAAGGACGAACGTGACCTGGAACATCGTCTGCATGGCCGCGAGATTTTCCGCGGCGGCAAGCCCGATCGCACACCGTCCGAACTGCTGGAGCAGGACAAGAAAAAATAAGACGCCATCATCCCGCGTGAGCCACAAGCCCCGCGGGATGATTTTTCTGGGACGGGGATTAAAAAACATTATGCATAGAAAGTCATAATTATCATTTCGTAAACATTTCGATGAAATTAACGCCATGAGGCATGCTTGCGGTTACAATACCGCGAGGCCTAACTACACACCTTTAAGCCGGTCCTGTGAGACCGGGAAGGAGAATTATGGCGAACAACCATACCGCGGGCGCTGCCGCCCGCACCTTCGCGCCCAGCGAGCTTTGCCAGCGTATGCTGGCCAAAACCAGCAAGGGCACCTGCGGTCCCTGCATCCTGTATCTTGAGGATGGGACCATTTTTTATGGACGTGCATGCGGCGCCGAGGGCACCGCGACCGGCGAAGTTTGCTTCAACACCTCGCTCGAGGGCTACTTTGAGGTCATGACCGACCCGAGTTATGCCGGCCAAATCGTAACCATGACCTATCCGCAGATCGGCAACTACGGTATCGACGAGACCGACGTCCAGTCGGCCTTCTCCGGCGACGCCGTGCGCCCTGCGAGCGCTCCGGCCATGCGCGGCATGATCGTTCGCGACATGTGCGCCACGCCTTCTAACTGGCGTTCGGCCGTCAGCGTGCCGGAGTACCTGCGCGCTCACGGCATCGTCGCTATCGAGGGTGTCGACACTCGCGCCCTGGTGCGCCATCTGCGCGACAATGGTTCCAAGATGGGCATTATCTCGACCGAGATCTTCGACGTCGACGAGCTTGTCGAGCGTCTGGCCGCTGCGCCCACGCTGGTAGGCGAGAACCTGGTCAAGACCGTAAGTTGCCCCGTACCTCACGAGTTTGTGGCCGCCGACCTGCCTGCCACGCATGACTTTGCGCTTACGGCTGCCGCTCCTGCCCGTCACAAAGTGGTCGCCTACGACTGCGGTGTGAAGCGCGGCATTCTGGAGGGTCTGGTCCGCGCCGGCTGCGACCTTACCGTCGTGCCGTGGGACACGCCCGCGAGTGAGGTGCTCGACATGAATCCCGACGGCGTCTTTTTGTCCAATGGCCCCGGCGACCCCGACGCTGTGGTGGAGACCTACGAGCAGGTGCAGCAGCTGATCGGCAAGGTGCCGGTCTTTGGCATTTGCCTGGGCCATCAGATGATCAGCCTGGCCTGCGGCGCCCAGATGGAAAAGCTTAAGTTCGGTCACCGCGGTGGCAACCAGCCGGTCATGAACCTGGTAAGCCGTCGCGTGGAGATTACCGCGCAAAACCATGGCTTTGGTCTGCTGTTCCCCAGCTTGGGCAAGCTTGTCCCCGAGCTTTCCGGCGGCGAGACCGAGCATGCGGCCGATGGAGATCTGCGCGTCTGGGTGCGCCGCGGCATCGCGCCAGTCGTGATGAACGAGCGCTTCGGCCGCATTCGCCTGACGCATGTGAACCTCAACGACGGCACCGCCGAGGGCATCCAGCTACTCGACGCACCGTGCTTCTCGGTCCAGTACCACCCCGAGGCCTCGCCTGGCCCCACCGATGCCCACTATCTCTTTACCGCCTTTACGCGACTCATGGACGGCGAGGAGAACTACCTGGACATCGACACCGCGAAGGACCGCCTTGCCGGCTGGAACTTTGCTGAGCCCGAGACCGCTGAGACCGAGGAGAACTAATATGCCTAAACGTACTGACATCAAGCGCATCCTCGTCATTGGCTCGGGCCCCATTGTCATTGGCCAGGCCTGTGAGTTCGACTACTCCGGTGCCCAGGCCTGCAAGGTGCTCAAGGAGGATGGCTTTGAGGTCATCCTGGTCAACTCCAACCCGGCGACCATCATGACCGACCCGGGCTTGGCCGACCGCACCTATGTCGAGCCCATCACTGCCGAGTTTATCGAGCGCGTAATCAAGAAAGAGCGCCCGGACGCGCTGCTGCCCACGCTGGGCGGCCAGACCGGTCTGAACGCCGCCGTCGAACTGGCAAAGGACGGCACGCTCGACAAGTACGGCGTCGAGATGATCGGCTGCGACCTTGCCGCCATCGAGCGCGGCGAGGACCGCAAGCTCTTTAACGAGGCCATGGCCGAGATCGGCCTGGAGGTCGCGCGCTCGGGCTATGCCTACAGCGTGGCAGACGCCGAGGCCATCGCCGAGCGCGTGGGATATCCCTGCGTGCTGCGTCCGAGCTTTACCCTCGGCGGCGCCGGTGGTGGCATCGCGCATACTCACGAGGAGCTCGTCTCCATCGTGAGCCAGGGCCTGGAGCTCTCACCTGCCCACGAGGTGCTGGTTGAGGAGTCCATCGAGGGCTGGAAAGAGTATGAGATGGAGGTCATGCGTGACCACGCCGGCAACGGCATCATCGTGTGCTCCATCGAGAACCTCGACCCCATGGGTGTGCATACCGGCGACTCCATCACCGTGGCGCCGGCGCAAACCCTCTCCGACCTGGAGTATCAGCGCATGCGCGTGGCCTCGCTCGCCATTCTGGAGAAGATCGGCGTCGAGACCGGTGGCTCCAACGTGCAGTTTGCCGTGAACCCCAGCACCGGTCGCTTGATCGTCATCGAGATGAACCCGCGCGTGAGCCGTTCGTCCGCGCTGGCCTCCAAGGCCACGGGTTTCCCCATCGCTAAGGCCGCCGCGCGCCTGGCTGTGGGCTACACGCTCGACGAGATCGTCAACGACATTACCAAGGCAACGCCTGCCTGCTTTGAGCCCACGATTGACTACTGCGTTGTCAAGGTGCCGCGCTTTGCCTTCGAGAAGTTCAAGGGTACCGACCCCACGCTCACCACGCGCATGAAGGCCGTGGGCGAGATCATGGCGATCGGCCGCACCTTTGAGGAGGCCTTTGGCAAGGCCATGCGCTCGCTGGAGGACGGCCACCAGGGTATCTGCGCCGGTGGCAAGGAGGGTGCCGATAAGCTGAGCGACGACGAGCTCGCTCAAGCCGTGGCAACCCCGACCGAGCACCGCATCTTCTTTGTGGTCGAGGCCCTGCGTCGCGGCTGGGACATCGCCCGCATCCATGCCATCTGCGGTATCGATCCGTGGTACCTCAACCGTATCAACGACATGGTGCAGGTCCAGGAGAGCATCCGCGGCCTGCGTGTGGAGGATATCGACGCCGACGCGATGCGCCTGCTCAAGCAGTACGGCACGAGCGATGCCGAGATCGCCGCGCTGACCGGCTCGGACGAGCGCTTTGTGCGCGCCTACCGCAAGGGCCTGGGCGTGGTTCCCAGCATGAAGACGGTCGATACCTGCGCTGCGGAGTTCTCGAGCGCCACGGAGTACCACTACAAGACGTACGAGAACATCTACCGCACGAGCCCGGATGCCAAGAAGCGCGTGGCTCCCGACGAGACCACGCCGGCGGACAAGCCCAAGGCGATGATCCTGGGCGCCGGCCCCAACCGCATTGGACAGGGTATCGAGTTCGATTACTGCTGCGTGCACGCGAGCTACGCGCTGGCGGCCCGCGGCTTTGAGACCATCATGGTCAACTGCAACCCCGAGACCGTCTCGACCGACTACGACACGTCCGACCGCCTTTACTTTGAGCCGCTCACCTACGAGGACGTCATGGACGTTATCGATGTTGAGCGCCCCGACGGCGTCGTGGTGACGCTCGGCGGCCAGACCCCGCTTAAGCTGGCGCGCATGCTCGAGGAGAGCGGCGTGAACATCATGGGTACCAAGCCCGATGCCATCGACTTTGCCGAGGACCGCGAGCGCTTCGCCGCTCTGCTCGACAAACTGGGCATCATGTACCCGCCGGCGGGTCAGGCCACCTCGTTTGAGGAGGCCGAGGCCGTTGCCGCACACATTGGCTACCCGCTGCTGGTGCGTCCGAGCTACGTGCTGGGCGGCCGCGGCATGATGATCGCCTACGATGCCGAGCATCTGCGCGATTACATGGCCGAGGCTGCGCGCATTAGCCCCGACTACCCGGTGTATCTGGATCGCTTCTTGGAGGGTGCGATCGAGTCCGATGTCGACGCCCTGTGCGATGGCGAAGAGGTCTACATCGGCGGCATTCTGGAGCATATCGAGGAGGCCGGTATTCACTCCGGCGACTCTGCGACCTGCATTCCGCCGTTCAGCTTTAGCGAGAGCCTGCAGGCAAAGCTCCGCGAGACCACGCGCCGCATCGCGATGGCGCTGGGCGTACGCGGCCTGGTCAACGTGCAGTACGCCATCAAGGGCGAGACCGTCTACGTGATCGAGGCCAACCCGCGTGCCAGCCGCACCGTGCCGTTTATCTCCAAGGCCACCGGCGTGCCGCTGGCCAAGTGCGCGGCGCGTATCATGGCGGGCGATTCCATCGCCAGCCTGGGCCTGCCGAGCGACGAGCGTCAGCTGGACTGGTTCTGCATGAAGGAAGCCGTTATGCCCTGGGGTCGTTTCCCGGGCGCCGACGTTATCCTGGGTCCCGAGATGAAGTCGACGGGCGAGGTTATGGGTATCGCCAAGAGCTATCCCGAGGCATACGCCAAGACGCAGCTGGCGATTGACTACAAGCTGCCCGACCCGAGCGCCGGCAAGGTGTTCATCAGCGTGTGCGACCGCGACAAGCGTCATATCCTTTCGGTCGCTCGCATCCTGCGCTACCTGGGCTTTGATATCTGCTCCACCGAGGGTACGGCGCGCGTTCTGCGTGGAGGCAACGTGACGTGCGAGGTCGTGGAGAAGATCAGCGGCCCGCACGACGGCGAGCGTCCCAATATCGGCGACCTGATCGCCGATGGCAAGATTGCGGTAATCATCAACACACCGTACGGCCCGGGTTCGCGTGGCGACGGCTACCTGCTACGTACCGAGGCCGTGCGCCGCGGCGTGACCTGCGTGACCGCGATGTCTGCCGCCAACACCTACGTGAGTGCCATCGAGGCCGTGCGCGAGGACCAGCAGGGTCACGGCAGCGCTAACGACATGGGCATGGACGTCATCGCCCTGCAGGACCTGCCGCAGTACACGGTTTAGGTCGAGCTGCCCGGCCGGGGCGGGAGGGGCCGAGATTTCCCCCTTTCGCTCCGGCTGCAAGCAGAGTCGCTCAGGAGGAAACTCGGCCCCTCTCGCCCCGACGCACTGTGTCTAGACGGACTGCACCTCCTGTTTTTAGAGATAAATACCATTTAGCGGTGATATTCAACCGTTCAAGATATTATGTAATGGCATATTACGTCATATGACGTAATATGCCATTAGCAGTCAAGGATGATTGTCTGTGTTCAAGTCGAGAAAGGGGCAAAATGATTAAACTGTGTCGCGTCGATAGCCGGTTAGTGCATGGGCAGACCGTGTTCTCTTGGTATCCAACGCTTGAAGCAAACGCTATTCTTGTGGTTTCAGATGAGTACGCCGCAAGCAAAGAGCGAATTCAAGCGCTGCGAATTGCAAAACCCGCTGATGCCAAATTGGTTGTCAAAAGTGTAGAAGATTCCATCGTGGCCCTTAACGGAAGCGCGGTGGATAAATACGAGCTAATTGTTGTTGCGGGAAATGTACATGACGCCTGTGAAGTTGCGCGTGCGTGTCCAAAAATAACGTCTGTGAATTTAGGCGGCGCTCGACCGTTGGGGGATAGCGTAAAGGAGCTTGGCCCTGCTGTGCGCCTTTCCCAATCCGATATTAATGAAATTAAGAAAGCCATGGCTGATGGAATCGAGTTCGAGGTAAGGCAGGTTGCTAGCGAGAAAAAACGCATCGTAACAAGTTTTGATTTGTAGGAAGAGGGAGAAATATGCTGCTTCAGGCTTTTCTGGTTGGTCTTGCCGCTGCGATAGGTCAATCGGATTATTTACTCGGTACTGCGATGGTCGAGCGGCCGATTGTCCTCGGAGCGATCGTCGGTATTTTTTTGGGTGATATTCCGACTGGCGTTATTGTTGGTTTCCAGCTCGAACTCGCGTTCATGGGGGTCTGGCAGGTTGGTGCTGCCGTGCCGCCCAACGTAATTGTTGGTTCAGTTTTGGGAACAGCCTTTGCGATTACTATGGGTGCGGGTCCCGAGACCGCTCTGACTATTGCTATGCCCACTGCGGTGCTTGCCGGCATGTTTGACAGCCTTATGTATAGCGTTGTTACGCCTCCTATGGCTGTCTGGGCTGATCGTGGTGCCGAAAAAGACGACCCCAAAACGATTGCAGCCGCTATGTGGACCAATGGAATTCTCTACATCATTGCGCTTGGCTTGATTTGCGGCGTGGCTTTTTACGTTGGAAATGATGCTGTTCAGGCACTGATTGACGCCATTCCTGATTGGCTTACGAATGGGCTTACGATCGCAACGGGTATTCTGCCCGCGCTTGGATTTGCGCAGCTTATGTCAATCCTGTCCACCAAGGAGCTGAGCTTCCTATTCTTTGGAGGCTTCTTGCTGAGTGCCTATCTAAACATTCCGACGATCGGTATCGTGGCGTTTTCGCTGATCCTGATTGGGATTCTCAATATGGCTCACATTTTTATGCCTGCCAGTGCGGCGGTCGCTAAGGAGGTTGACGATGACAACGAATTCTAATGATGTTCTTGAGCTCTCGCCGGAGTCAAATAAATCGACCGATAAGAGAATAACCAAGAAAGACTTAAAGGCGTTATTTTGGCGCAGCTTTCCACTCAACATCATGTGGAGCTTTGACCGACAAATGAACGTTGGTTTCTGCTACGACATGATTCCGGTAATCAAGCGGTTATACGATAAGCCTGAAGACCGGATCGAGGCATATAAGCGTCATCTTGAGTTCTACAATATTCAAGTTACGTTTAATCCTCTGGTCGCCGGCATTGTGGCCTCCATGGAGGAGGAAAACGCCAACAATCAGGACTTTGACACCGCCTCAATTAACGCCATGAAAGCATCGCTTATGGCTCCGCTTTCCGGTATTGGAGATTCACTGATTGCCAGTACGCTTCGCATGATTGCGACGGGCGTTGTGACAGGACTTTGCCTTTCGGGCAGTCTGCTCGGCCCAATCCTGTTCCTGCTTCTTTATAATGTCCCAACGATCCTGATCCGCTGGTTTGGGCTTCAGTATGGTTATTCGCTTGGCAGTGGCATGATTTCGAAGCTGAACGATTCTGATGTAATGCACAAAGTTACGTCCGGCCTGGCGATTGTGGGACTAATGGTAGTTGGTGGAATGGTGGCGACCACCGTTGCAGTTACCACTCCGCTCGCTCTTAACTTCGGCGACACCGCGTTTAAGTTGCAGGAAACGCTCGATGGGATATTCCCGGCTCTTTTGCCGCTCTGCGCGTTCGGGATCATGTGTCTTTGCAATAAGAAACAGGTCAAAATTATTTGGCAGATTGTGGGCATTCTCGCTGCGGGTATTGTGCTCGGCGTCCTGGGGATTTTGGGCTAGAGAAGGCGTCCATCTTTTGAGATGCTGAACTCGAAGGACGATGCGTCTGCTCGCCAAACGGTTTTCGAATAGTGGAGCGGCATTTCATTGCAGGCATATGTGACGTGCTCGACAACGCTCACGGGGGCTCCAACGATATAACCGAGAAGGTTTGCTTCTTGGAGCCCCGCTATTCCTGCGGTGATTTTGAGTTTCTCAATACCGGTTGCGATGCTGTAATGGTTGGCGATCAGGTCGAAAAGACTGGCATTGTCTGTGAGAAGCTCCAGTAGTCCGGGTAGAGTGCCCTGCGTTGCATAAATGGTGTCGATGGCGCAGGGGGCATTTTCGATATAAACCAAGCGCGCAACTCGTTGCACTACGGTTCCGTTGTCAATTTTGAGCTCCCGTGCAATGTGGGCATCAGCCTTGATCAAGCCTGTTTCCAAGATGGACTTGGTTGTTTTATCGCCGTATTGGGGGTCGGAGCTCAAATTGAAAATGGTGCTTGTTCCTCGTTTCAGGGTGAGCTTCGATGGGTTTACGAATGTCCCCTTGCCTCGCAGGCGGTAGAGCAAGTTTTGGTCAATGAGATTCTGTACGGCGCGTCTTACGGTGATCCTGCTTACTTTGTATTGCTTGCAAAGCTCGGTTTCGGTGGGAATCTGACTGCCGCCGGGGAGTTCGCCAGAAACTATTTTCTTGAGGATATCGTTTTCAACGGTCTGATAGAGAAGCTCTGGCTGAGTGAGCTCGTCTTTTGCTGCAGGCATGGTGGACCCCTTGGTCTTCAGTTTCTTTAGTACATAGATATACGACAACTGAGGACATCATAAGCCGTTATCTCAAAAGTTATGGAAATATCGATTTGGCGTTATCGCCGAGAGGGGATTTAAGATGGGCAGACAATACGACGAGGCGTTGATTGGCGCCATCTCCGGTCGCTCGTTTATAACCGAGAAGAGGGGACTCGAGGTTCAAATTCGTCCGGTTCCTGATGATGAAAGAGAGCATGTGCTTGACCCGCGAATTCTCGAGGTATCCCGCAAGAAGATGCGGAATGTTAGCATGTCTCCGAGCTGGACGAGCCTTATTGGAATGCGTCATCGCCCGGATAAGCCGACATACCGCCTACTCGATGGTGAGGTTCAGCGCGATGAGGTCCTCATGGAGGCAGCCGATCGCTATATAGATTTATTCGTCTGGACGCCACCAAATCATAAGGAGGCAAGTCCAGCGCTAGTTTACCTGCATGGCGGCGCGTTTATGGCGGGGAATGTTCTGCAATTTGAACATCAGCTCGAGTTCATTGCCGAAAAGTCTGGTGCAGTGGTGGTTTATCCGGAATACCGCTTGGCGCCGGAGACGGCATTTCCCGGGCAGATCGAGGATTGCGTTCTTGCTCTTGATTATGTGCGCGAGCATGCCGGGGATCTCGGAATCGATCCTCATAAAATAATGGTCGCCGGCGACTCTGCGGGAGGAAGCCTTACTAATGCGTGTGTTCAGCTCAGGGGTGCTGGAGCTGTAGCCCATGCCTTCGAAATCTATCCTGAAGTCGACCTTGCGGGCGAACAGGGCGAGGGATATGAGGATTTTCCTGCGATAGCCGATCAAGAGGACGTTGCGCGTTTTCGCATCGACCATCTTCGCGATTCGGACGGCCCGATGGTCGAACTTTGTGCACACGGAAAAATGTCTCCTCATGACCCGTTGATTTCTGCGCTAATGCTTGAGGACTGCACTGATTTCCCCCCGGTGACTATCGTGACATCCGAATACGATCCGCTTCGTATCCCCGATGAAAAATGGGCTACAAAATTACGGTCTTCAGGAATCGATGTCGAGGTCATCGAATATGCCGGATGTGACCATGGTTTCTTCGATCATTTTGGCGTGTACCCGCAATCGGAAGACGTGTGTTTGTTGATGGCTGAGAAGCTTAAAGAAATGGCTGTACAATAACGTCTCTCGGCGATAAGGGACTGAAGTCGCCTGTGTTTCTGCATTCGTGGTTCTCAGTCTGATTAAAAATGAGGCTTGCTCCTTGCCCGAGTGGGTGGGGAGCAGTTTGTTTTTTGTAGCGATACGAGGTGAGTGCCGCGCACTTTAGATCGCCATTTTGCTTCGCTGTATACCACTTGACGTAATAAAAGAGGCAAGGGCGGTGCGAGGGCCAACAGTCATTCTAAGCTCGGATTCGTATCCTAAAAGGTTGTTTCGGTTGCGTGGTACAATATAGCAAAAAAGAATGATAAAATGAATTCGAAAAAGAATTCATTTTTAGGAGGTATGTATGCCTGCTTTGCAGATGCTCGACAACCTTGTTCCAATTAGCGATTTCAGCCACGGTAAGGGCTCGGCTGCATTTTCGAAGGTTGGGGACGACAATCCAGTTGTGGTTCTCAAACACAACAAGCCAGCGTTTGTGATTGTGACACCCGATGAATATAGGGAAGCGAAGCAAGCGGAGGAGGACCTCGCCTTGTTAACGTTGGCACTTAAGAGAGTGGCTGTGGCACGTGACGATGCGCTTGTTTCCCTGTCTGATGTTATGGAAGAGCTGGGTGTGAGCCAGGACGAACTCGATCAGATGGATGAGGTCGAGTTTGAATGAGTGGGTACGAAGTCGCTTTCTACCCGGATGCTCTCAAGGATATTAAGCGTCTGGACGGCTCCCAACGAAAGATCGTCCTTAAGGCTATAGAAAAAATCAGAACGAACCCATTGCCGCAGAACGAAGGTGGATTCGGCAAGCCTCTTGGAAACAAGGCAGGTACGGATTTGACTGGCTTTATGAAAATCAAGCTCAGGGGAAGTGGCATTCGAATCGTGTACCGCCTCATCAGAATTAAAGAAAAGATGGCCATCGTAGTGGTAGGCGCTCGCGAAGACATGGAAGTCTACCGAACTGCTCAGAGACGAGAACTCGATTTCGAGAAATGGGCGGAAGAGAATATCTAGCTTTAACGATGAACGACGAGTGAGCGTTGGTGGGGCCCTGACGAATTAGATTCGTCAGGGTTTTTCGCTGAACCAATTGCCTTCAGTCTCCGTTGACCTTTCCTTCCAATTCATCAGCCAACGTACGTCATGGCAATTCCCGGTAGGTCGCAGGGCGCTTCGCGGGCGGGCCAGGCTTTATCTGAACGACTTTGCGAAGCAACCGGAGTGAAGATAAAGCCTGGCCCGCCCGCGAAGCGCCACAAAGACCGCAGGGACGGGAGCAGCTATACTACTCTCAGTAGTTAAGGGTCGCGGATCCGCCGCGTCACCGCTCTCAACAGGAGGTCTTTGTTTATGGCAGATCAAAAGCCGGTTGTCGGGATTATCATGGGCTCCAAGTCCGATCTGGGCGTTATGGAAGGCTGCACCGCCGAGCTCGAGGCGCTTGGTGTGCCCTATGAGCTCGTCATTGCGAGCGCACACCGCACGCCGGCGAAGGTCCACGAGTGGGCCTCGACTGCTGCCGATCGCGGTATCAAAGTGATTATCGCCGCCGCCGGCAAGGCCGCTCACCTGGGTGGTGTCGTGGCTGCCTTTACGCCGCTGCCGGTCATCGGCGTGCCTATGAAGACGAGTGACCTGGGCGGCATGGATTCGCTGCTGTCGATGGTGCAGATGCCTTCGGGCGTGCCCGTGGCCTGCGTTGCCATCAACGGCGCCAAGAACGCCGCCATCTACGCCACGCAGATTCTGGGCGCTTGCGACCCCGAGTACCGCAAGGTTATCGAGAAGATGAAGCAGGAGATGGCCGACGCCTAGGCGTTCCGCCGTTTCACCGCAGTATAAGGAGAGCCATGTCCGACTATCAGGGAAAACGATTCAAGGCTTCTCAGATTCCCGATCCGTCGAAGCCGGGTGCTGCCCATGCGGCACAGCAGGGTCGGACATCCTCTCCTCAGCAGCCGCGCGCGCCGCGTCCCGTAACGCCGATGTCCCATCATCGCCAGGATACGCCGGCTGCATATCGCCCTTCGTCGTATGATACGGCCAAGAAAGAATCGCGTTCTACGAAACAGTCGGGCGCTGCTCCGTCGAGCTATACCGAGCCGCCGCGCAAAAAGCGCCGCTCCGTTATCCCCATCTTGCTCATCATTATTGGCATCGGCCTAATCGTTGCTGCTGCCGCCATCTTTATCAACGCCCAGATTGGCTACAAGCAGGCGAGCGAGTCGTATCAAAAGATCGAAAAACAATATGTGAGCCACAAGGACGCCAGCGGCGTGCCGATTATCGACTTTGATGCGCTTGCCCAGACGAATCCCGAGGTTGTGGGTTGGATTTATGCGCCCGGCACCAACATCAACTATCCCGTCGTGCAGACCAACAACAACTCCAAATACCTCAACACGCTGTTTGACGGTACGGCTAACGCGTCCGGTGCCATCTTCTTGGATAGCGACGACACCGCGCCGGGCATGGTGGATCAGCAGACCACGATCTACGGCCACCATATGAACGATGGGTCGATGTTCAACGTGATTTCGGACACCACCGACCAAGCGACGTTCGATAGCATCGAGTACGTGTATTACATCACGCGCGATGCAACGTATAAGCTGCGTCCGCTGGCGACCAAGGTGGTCGAGGACACGTATGCCAAGGCGCGCACGCCCAACTTTGAGGGCGATGACGGACTGAAGAATTATCTGTCCGAGATGCTCGACGGTGCCTCTGCCGTGGCGAGCGATGCCACCGATCGTGCCGCTTCGGCAACCAAGGTCGTAACGCTTGTGACCTGCCGTTCGCTGTCATTTAGCAATACGCGCGCCGTCATGGTGCTCACGCCGGTCGAGGAATAAAGTGTCCGGGCTCCGTCCCAAAAAGACTACCCTGGAAATCAAAAGGAGAAATGATGCTTGAGAACGGCAAATCGATGCCTTCGGTTGATGCTTGGCTGCGCGAAGCCAAGGCCGATGTTTCGGCGGCTGATTGTGGGATGTACCTGACACACAACGGCGTGGTGCGCGCGACGCCCAAGGCCGAAGTGCGCGGAGTCGAGACCGATGGCGTGGCGCCAGGCCACAAGGTGGGCGGCATGGTGTTTGGCTTCGATGCCGAAAAGGTGCAGGCCGCTATCGAGGCGACGCGCACGATGCCGGGTATCGGCTATGTGCGCGTGTGGCTGGCGAGCGGCGAGCTTACCGTGGGCGACGACATCATGCTCGTGCTCATTGGCGGAGACATTCGCCCGCATGTGGTCGATGCGCTGCAGTCGCTCGTCGGCACCATCAAGAACGAGTGCGTGAGCGAGGTCGAGCGCGAGGCGTAAGGCCTCGTCGGCAATCCGAGTCTGTCTATAGCGAAAGCCCGCCGGCAGTTCATGTAGATCTGCCAGCGGGCTTTGATGTGTTGGAGCTATTTTGCTCTGGCGTTTGCTACACGCGTGTGGCGTCCTTGGGGCTCATGGTCATACTCTGAAAACGGTTCTCCATATATTCGTTATCGAAATGCTTGTCATAGAACTGTGCGACGGGAATATTTCGAACGGTTCCGTTGACGCGCTGATACCAATAGTCGAGCGATTGCAACGTCATGACGCCGTCGATCAACATGACGGCGGTCAGGATGACGGTAGCAGAGTAGCGGCGTTTCCATGGAATCATATTGATGAGCTTAAGCAGGCGCGGCAGCAAGACCTTGATCCAGATGAGGCCACCCAGGCCCCACATGCAGGCAAACGGCGTGCATGTGCGTCCCCCGGTCAATACCGCGATGGGATCGGGCATGCCGAATAGCCTAATGTGTGAATAGCTCCACGACACCACGCCAAATGAGGTCTGCATAAACCAGCCTACAAACACCTCGAAAGCGCCGCCGATCAGGGCACTTACCAGGAAAATGATCAGAGGATTCTTTTTATAGAAGCGGTTGAGCGCCATGGTCATGAGCACCGCGCCAAATCCGTAGATGGGGCTAAAGGGGCCAAATAGCATACCGGCACGGTCCTGATAGACGCCGGGATCGACGACGACCATATGCCAGACTTCCTCGAGAATGAGACCTAACACGCTGCAGACGAAGAATACCCAGAACAGGTTGAAGTAGTTGAGCTTGATGTAGCCCTCGCCGGTTTCGTCGCGGCCGAGCATCCCCTCGGCGGCGGCATCGCGGTCGAGCATCTCTTGCAGACGGCGCTGCAGTTCGCGCTCCTGGCGTAGCGTGGGGTCGACGGTGGCCGACAGCGCAATGAGGATGACAAGCTGGACGGCGGGGCGCAGCAGGAAGGGTCCGATGCCCTGGAGCATCACGTCAACTAAAAGCTCCACGACGGTAAATGCGATGAGGACGTAAGACAGGCGGGCGGCATTGCGCCGCTGGTCCTTGATGAGGTCCAGGCCAAAGACGATCAAGATGATCGCGCTTGCCGCCGAGAGCATAATGCCGGCGACGATAAGGCCAACCGCGACCAGGATGTTATCACCGAGCTTAGCGGCGACGTTGCCGTTAATGAGTGCGGTGATGACCTGCCACATAAAGACGGCGACTGACGGGAGCGTGCCCACGCCAGATAGGGTGCACAGGACTGCGTAGACCTTGATGATAAGGGGGATCTTCTTGGCCTCCGTGGTGCTGGGGACACTGGGGTCGAGTTGATTTCGATCCATACGCTACCTTTCTCGTCTTGTAGTAGCCTACAAGGATACGCCGACGACCAGCTAAAAGACAGGACGAACGTCCCAATTGCAACAATGTAGCCCCTAGCGCGGGCGAGACACGGCGCACGGGAAGTCTTCGAGGCCGTTGCCCCTGAGAGTGGACTACCCAATAAAATGTTTGGTCGCAAAACGGATAATAAGCTCGGTGGGCTTTTAAAAAGCGCTGCTCATGCGCGGGGGAGCGCGTCGCGCCGTGCGTATAATAAGGCGGGTAACGCCAAAATACGAGGCTCTGAGGGGATGCCATGTCTCAAGAAACCATCCGCGCGGCCGAGCGTACCGCGGGACAGGTGAACGCCATGTCGACGTATGATCCGGACTCTGACCAGCTGCATGAGGAATGCGGCGTTTTTGGTGTCTGGGCGCCCGATCGCGACGTGGCTCGACTGACGTACTTTGGCCTGCGTGCACTGCAGCATCGCGGCCAAGAATCGGCGGGAATCGCCGTTGGTGACGGCGGTACGGTTATGGTCCGCAAGGATCTGGGCCTGCTCGACCGCGTGTTCTCCAATGCCGACTTGTCGACGCTCTCCGGTCAGCTGGCCGTGGGTCATGTGCGCTACGGCACCGCCGGCGCCAAGAGCTGGGAAGCCTCTCAGCCGCACCTCTCTACCATCAATAGCGTCATTATCGCGCTCGCGCACAACGGCACCCTCGTCAACACCGACGAGCTGCGTCGCCAGCTGATCGAGCTGGGCGTACCGTTCCTCTCCAACTCGGATTCCGAGGTCGCGACCAAACTCATCGGCTACTTTACTCAGCGTACTGGCCATCTGCGCGAGGGCATTCGCAAGACCATGGAGCTCGTGCGCGGCGGCTACGCCATGACGCTCATCAACGAGCAGGCGCTCTACGCATTCCGCGATCCGCACGGCATTCGCCCGCTCGTGCTGGGCAAGCTGGTGGATGAGGGCCTGGACCAGGCCGATGCCGCATCCGTTTCGCAGCTACCGTCGCAGGACGGCGCCGCGACGGTCGACGCCACCACCCATGTCACGCGCGCCGGCGGCTGGGTCGTTGCCTCCGAGACCTGCGCGCTCGATATCGTGGGCGCCGAGTACGTCCGCGACGTCCGTCCCGGTGAGATTTTGCGCATCAGCGCCGAGGGCCTTGTGTCCGAGCAGGGCGTGCCTGCCGCCGAAGAGCCTGCTAACTGCATTTTTGAGCAGGTCTACTTTGCTCGCCCCGATTCCATCATGAACGGCAAGAGCGTCTACGCCTGCCGTTATGACATGGGTCGTCAGCTGGCACATGAGGAGCCCGTCGAGGCCGACCTGGTCATCGGCGTGCCCGACTCCGGCCTGCCGCCCGCGGAGGGCTATTCGCACGAGAGTGGCATTCCCTTTGGCGAGGGCCTCATCAAGAACCGCTATGTGGGCCGTACGTTTATCGAGCCTACGCAGGAGCTGCGTGCCATGGGCGTGCGTATGAAGCTCAACCCGCTGCGTGACAACATCGAGGGCAAGCGCCTGGTCGTCATCGACGACTCCATCGTGCGCGGCACCACCATGGTGCAGCTCGTCAAGATGCTGCGCAACGCCGGCGCCAAGGAGATTCATATCCGCATCAACTCGCCCGAGGTCATCTGGCCGTGCTTCTACGGTATCGATACCGACGTGCAGTCGCAGCTTATCAGCGCCAACAAGACGGTCGACGAGATTTGCGAGTATATCGGCGCCGATTCGCTGGCCTTCCTTTCGGTCGAGGGCCTGCTTAAGGTCATGCCCAAGGGCGGTTACTGCGATGCGTGCTTTACCGGCCGCTACCCCGTGGCGATTCCCGAGAGCTTTGGCCGCGACAAGTTCATGGAGGGCTTTAAGCCCCGCAACCTGGACAAGCCGCTGCACTTTGATGACGACGCCGTGGTCGAGAAATACGACGATCGCAGCTGGGAAGAGGAACACGGCGAGGCCTAAAACCTGCCAAAAAGGGACAGGTTTATTTTGGTAGGTTTTACCTGCTGTTTTGTTGATATGACGGCGCGTGCTGTTATGGCACGCGCCGAAATGAACGCAACTATGAGCACCGTTTGGCGCCCGGGCGGCGGACGGTAGTGGGAGAGGAAGGCTCAGATGAGCGATAGCAAGCATGTGACGTATGAGGATGCCGGCGTCGATACCGCCGAGGGCGGCCGCGCCGTTGACGCTATTAAGCAGATGGTTAAGGACACCAACCGTCCCGAGGTCATCGGCGGCATCGGTGGCTTTGGTGGCCTGTTCTCGGCTGCCGCGCTTAAGGATATGGAAGACCCGATTCTGATTAGCGGTACCGACGGCGTGGGCACCAAGCTCGTGCTCGCCCAGATCATGGACCGTCACGAGACGGTGGGCCAGGACCTGGTTGCTATGTGCGTCAACGACATTCTGGCTTCGGGTGCCGAGCCGCTGTTCTTCCTGGACTACGTTGCCATCGGCCACATCGAGGCCGAGCACATGGCAAAGATCATCAAGGGTGTGGCCGACGGCTGCAAGCTCGCGGGCTGCGCGCTCGTGGGCGGCGAGATGGCCGAGCACCCCGGCGTCATGGCTCCTGCCGACTACGACCTTGCCGGATTTACCGTGGGCGTTGTCGACCGTCCCAAGATGCTCGACCCCGCGAACGTCCGCCCCGGCGACGTGATCCTGGGCCTGCCTTCCACTGGCGTGCACTCCAACGGCTACTCGCTCGTGCGCAAAGTCATTGGCGTCGACGGCATTAAGCCGGGCACGCCCGAGGCCGCCGCTAAGGCCGAGGAGCTGAGCCGTCCGCTCGAGGAACTCGGCGGCGCATCGCTGGCAGACGCCCTGTTGGCCCCCACGCGCATCTATGTCAAGCCGATTCTGGAGCTGCTGCGCGGTGGCGCTCCGGTGCACGCCATCGCCCACATCACCGGCGGCGGCATCACCGAGAACCTCAACCGCGCGCTCGCCGACGACGTCGACGCCGTGGTCACCCGCAACGGCGCCGAGATGGGTTGGGACGTTCCGCCCGTCATCACCTACGTGTCGCGCCAGGCCGAGCTCGCGCCCAACGAGGCATGCAAGACCTTCAACATGGGCGTTGGCCTGTGCCTGATCGTCGCCCCCGAGGACGAGGCTGCCGTGACCGAGGCCCTGGTCGCGCTGGGCGAGAAGCCGTTCCGCGTGGGCGAGTGCGTCGAGGGCTCCGGTAAGGTCGTGTACTCCGATGAGCGCTAACGAGCAGATGGCTGCTGCCGCGAGCCTGGGCTTTGTGCCCTACACCCGTCCGACCGGCACCGATACGGCCGAGCCGCTCAAGATCGGTGTGCTCATCAGCGGTTCGGGTACCAACCTGCAGGCGCTGATCGATCTGATCGCCGCCGGCAAGCTCAACGCTTCGATTGAGCTTGTGGTGTCGAGCCGTCCTTCGGCTAAGGGTTTGCAGCGCGCTGAGCGCGCGGGCATCCAGACGCTTACGCTGTCCAAGGATGTCTATGCCGACCCCATCGCCGCCGACGAGATCATCGCGCACGAGCTGCTCGAGCGCGGCTGCGAATATGTGGTCATGGCCGGTTACATGCGCATGGTGCACACGCCGCTGCTGGCGGCGTTTCCCAACCGCGTGGTCAACTTGCATCCGGCACTGCTGCCGAGCTTTACCGGCGCGCATGCGATCGACGATGCCTTTGCGCGCGGCGTCAAGGTAACCGGTGTGACCGTGCACTTTGCCAACGAGATCTACGACAACGGCCCCATCATCGCCCAGCGCGCGCTGGCTGTTGAGGAGGGCTGGGACGTCGACACGCTCGAGGAGCACATCCACGCGATTGAGCACGTGCTGTATCCCGAGGTCGTGCAGATGCTCGCCGACGGCCGCGTCCACGTGCTGGAGAGCGGCAAGGTTGCAATTGACGCGCCTCGCGGCTAGCGGCGCGCAGTACAATTTAGCCGAGTAGTCAGGGTGGTCATTGGCGCCAAGGCGCGCGTGGCCACCTTTTGTTTTGGGTAGTCATCGGGAACGGTCTTTAACGACTGGTCATTCAAGAACGTCGCAGGTGACTAGGTGAGAGAGGTGAGCGCATGGCGGATAACGAAGCGCTGTTTACGCCTGAGTTGGTGTTTTTTGATTGGGAGTGTGCGACGCCGGATGAGGTGTTTGCGCGGCTCGAGGGCGAGCTTGCACCACGTGGCTACATTGCGTCCGGTTGGCTCGGCGCCGTTCGCACGCGCGAGGATGCCTATCCCACGGGTCTTGCCATGCCGGCGGCAAACATTGCCATTCCGCATACCGATCCGGGGTTTGTGGCCAAGCCCTATATCGCGGTGGTGAAGCCCGCCGCGTCCGTGACATTTAACGCTATGGCTGGCATGGGCGCTCCGGTGCCGGTGCAGATCGTCATCAATCTGGGTATTGCCGAGCCGGGCGGCCAGGTCGAGGCCCTGCAGGCGCTCATGAACATCTTTATGGACGCCGATGCCGCAGCCGACGTGCTCGGCCAGACCACGCCCCAGGGCATGGTCGACGCCATCCGCCGCCACTTCTAAGGTGGGGCTGAGTCGGCACTTGGGGACGTTCCTTTTCTGCCGGCAGTAAGGGACAGTCCCGAAGTGCCGGCATATAAAGAACGTCCCCAAGTGCCAAGTGCCAGAGCTGTCCCCTTTGCACCAAAATGGTGCAGATTAACCTGTCCCCAATGCACCAAGCGTGTCGCGGGGGCCGCGTTGTGACACAATGGCGTTTGTTCGATTCGTTATGCGAAAGGCCAACTATGGCAAATAAGAAAAAGAACTCCGAGGCCGCGCCGACGCCCGAGCAGCAGGCCCGCGCTGCCTCCAGCTCTCGCAAGAAGCAGCGCAAGACGTACGTGTCTAAGACCGTCAAGATCGTTCTGGTGGTTATCGGCGTGCTGGCGATGCTGCTTTCTGTCTCGGCGATGGCGTGCTCCGGCCTTATGTCGCAGGCTGAGGACACCTCGGGCTACAAGCTGACCGGCGGTGTTGCTGCCACTATCAACGGCACCAACCTTACCGAGGACACCGTGACCAAGCAGATCATGAGCATGCGCACGTCCTACGGCTACACCAAGGATGAGGATTGGGCGCAGTATCTGGTTGACAACGACCTCACGCCCAAGAAGTACCGCAAGCAGCTCATCGACTCCTACACGCAGCAGATTCTGCTTCAGCAGGCACAGAAGGAGAACGGCGTGACGGTGTCGGACGAGGAGGTCGAGAAGGCATGGAAGGACGCGTGCAAGAGCGCGGGCGGTGCCAAGACCTTTAAGAAGACCCTCAAGACCTACGGCTATACCGAGGACACCTACAAGGACTCGCTCAAGGAGAGCCTGGCACAGCAAAAGCTTAAGGATGCCGTGGCGCCCACCAGCAAGCCCAAGGACAGCGAGATCGTCGATTACATCAACGAGAATCTGTCTAACTACAACGATGCCCGCCGCTCGTCGAACATCCTGGTCAAGGTCGATTCCGACGCATCTGACGAGGACAAGGCCGCCGCCAAGGCCAAGGCACAGGAGTGCCTGGACAAGATCAACTCCGGCGAGCTGAGCTTTGAGGACGCCGTGGAGCAGTATTCCGACGACACTGGCTCCAAGGAGAAGAAGGGCGATGTGGGTTGGGATAAGCTCACTACCTTCGTCGACAGCTATCAGACGGCGCTCGAGGGCCTCAGCAAGGGCGATGTGAGCGACGTGGTTGAGTCGACGTACGGTTACCATGTCATCAAGTGCACCGACTACTTCCATGTCGATAGCCAGGTCGATGACATCAAGCAGGTACCCAAGGACATCAAGAAGTATGTTTCCAACGTGGTGAAGACGCAGGCGGCCAGTACTGCATACAGCGAGTGGCTGGAGCAGTACAAGAAGGACGCCGACATCACCGTCAACCCCATGCCCAAGGACGTGCCCTATAACGTGAGTCTGAAGGGCGTCACCAAGAGTTCGACCGACGATTCGTCGACGACTGAGTAATCATGGGGCGGTGCTCATGCGAGCGCCGCCCACGCTATTGAGGAGGATTTGCAGATGACCAACGAAGAGCTGCAGCAGGAAATGATCGCCGCCATGAAGGCCAAGGATAAGGTTCGCCTGTCCATCATCCGCCAGGTCAAGGCCGAGGTGAAGAATATCGAGGTTAACGAGCGCCGCGACGTGACCGAGGAAGACGTCAACAGCATGATCAAGCGTCTGATTAAGCAGACGAGCGAGACGCTGGAGATGTCCATTAAGGCCGGTACCGACCAAGACCGTACCGACAACCTGACCGAGCAGGTCAAGATTCTGGAGAGCCTGCTGCCCGCACAGGTTTCGGGCGAGGAGCTCGAGGCTCTGATCGAGCAGGTCATCGCCGAGCTGGGCGCCACGTCCAAGAAGCAGATGGGCCAGGTCATGGGAGCACTCGGCAAGGCCACCGGCGGCAACTTCGATAAGCCTGCCGCGGCAAAGATCGTCGGAGCAAAGCTGGCTTAAGGGCCGAGCGGTACATAGTTGATGTTAAGGGGACGTGACCATTGCGGTCGCGCCCCTTTTTGCTGGGCTGGGCAATCATTGGGGACGGGCTTAAATGAGTGCCCAATGAGCGGGTACTCATTTAAGCCCGTCCCCAATGAGTGGGTTAAAGGTTGCGGGTTCTTTACGGGAATGTAGTGTGGGCTGCGGTAGTGTCGAGAAAGTTGGTGTAGAGCCCCATCCGAAGCGAGTCGGCCCGGCGTCCTAGAATCTGGAATACGGTTGATATCCTATGCCGCCTCGACCCTGTCCGCAAGCTCGAGGCCGGACTCGAGCATCTTCCTGGCC
>DBFOLV010000053.1:0-68635 GCA_048430825.1 Collinsella sp. | reverse complement strand
CGCAGCAGCGAGTAAAGGTAAGAACGCCCCGCCCCAACCGAGATAACAAAGGAGCTGATATGTGCGATTGCACAGACCATAAGGACGAGATCCCTGCCTACGACGCGCAGGCCATTGAGTCCAAGTGGATGAAGGCCTGGGAGGACTCCAACCTCTTTGCTGTCGACACCGACGACAGCAAGCCCAAGAAGTACGTGCTCGAGATGTTCCCGTATCCGTCGGGCGACCTGCACATGGGCCACGCGCGCAACTATACCATCGGCGATGCCATGGCCCGTCAGGCCCGCATGCGCGGCTATGACGTGCTGCATCCCATCGGCTTTGACGCCTTTGGCCTGCCTGCCGAGAACGCCGCCATCAAGCACAACACGCAGGCTGCCGCCTGGACGTATAAGAACATGGACCAGGCGCTCGCCACGATGAAGCGCATGGGCTTCTCCTACGATCTGGATCGCATGGTCAAGACCTGCAGCCCCGATTATTACCGCTGGGGCCAGTGGATCTTTGAGAAGATGTGGGAAAAGGGCCTGGTCTACCGCAAGAAGAACCCGGTCAACTGGTGCCCCACCTGCAAGACCGTTCTGGCTAACGAGCAGGTTACCGAGGGCAAGTGCTGGCGCTGCGGCACCGAGCCTGAGAAGCGCGACCTTGAGCAGTGGTACTACAAGATTACCGAGTACTCTCAGGAGCTGCTCGACGACCTGGAGAAGCTCCCCGGCTGGCCCGAGCGCGTTAAGCAGATGCAGGCCAACTGGATCGGTCGCTCCGAGGGCGCCGAGGTCGACTTTACCCTGTGCGACCAGGATGGCGAGCCCATCGAGGGCGATGAGGGCAAGATCACCGTCTTTACCACGCGTGCCGACACCCTTTTTGGCGTCTCCTTCTTTGTCCTGGCTCCCGAGTACGCCGGCCTGCATGAGCTCGTCGAGGGCACGGAGTACGAGGAGGCCGTCACCAAGATCGTCGAGGACTCCAAGCATATCTCTGCCGTCGAGCGTGCCCAGGGCACCCTCGAGAAGCACGGTGCCTTTACGGGCCGCTATGTGGTAAACCCCGTCAACGGCGAGAAGGTCCCCGTGTGGGTTGCCGATTATGTCGTCGCCGACTACGGTACCGGTGCCGTCATGGCCGTTCCCTGTGGCGACCAGCGCGACTTTGAGTTTGCCCGTAAGTACGACCTGCCGATCGTGCCGATCATCCTAGACGATGACGATCGCGCTGCCGTCGAGGCCAGCGGCGAGACCATCGATACCTTCCATGCCGAGACCGTCGACTGGGATTGCGCTCACGCTGCCGAGGGCACCCTCGTCCAGTCCGGCAAGTACACCGGCATGCGCGGTGGTAAGCACTCCGAGGGCGAGGCTGCAATCGTGGCCGACCTCGAGGCCATGGGCTGTGGTCGTCGCAAGGTCGAGTTTCGTCTGCGCGACTGGCTCATCAGCCGCCAGCGCTATTGGGGCAACCCCATCCCGGCCATCCACTGCGAGCACTGCGGCATCGTGCCCGTGCCCGAGGATCAGCTGCCGGTGACGCTGCCCGAGAACTTGGACCTGGGCGCCGGCGAGACCCTTGCCGAGTGCAAGGAGTTCTATGAGACCACCTGCCCGGTCTGCGGCCGCCCGGCCAAGCGCGAAACCGATACCATGGACACCTTCACCTGTTCCAGCTGGTATTACCTGCGCTATACCGATCCGCACAACACCGAGCTGCCCTTCTCCCGCGAGGCCGCCGACCGTTGGATGCCCGTCGATAACTACATCGGCGGCATCGAGCACGCCATTCTGCACCTGCTCTACAGCCGCTTCTTTACCAAGGCACTGCGTGACCTGGGTCTGCTGAGCGTAGACGAGCCCTTCACCAACCTGCTGTGCCAGGGCATGGTCAAGGACGAGAACGGCGACACTATGTCCAAGTCCAAGGGCAACGTCGTGCCCCCGAGCTCGGTTATCGAGCCCTATGGCGCCGACACCATGCGTCTGGCGATTCTGTTTATCGCCCCGCCCGAGAAGGACTTCGACTGGGATCCCAAGGCCGTCGAGGGCGCCAACCGCTTCATCAAGCGCGCTTGGCGTATCGTTTGGCAGCTCGTCCAGTCTGGCGACGCCAACGTGGCCTTCGACAAGTCCGCGCTCGACGAGGTTGCGATGAAGCTCTATCGTGAGCGTCACCGCACCATCGCCAAGTGCACCGAGGACTTCGATCGCGGCCAGTTCAACACCGCCATCTCGGCCGTCATGGAGCTCGTCAACGCGGCGAGCGCCTACCTCAACGCCACCGAGGGTACCGCCCGCGACAAGGCGCTGTGCTACGGCGTGGCCAAGGACATCGTGAGCGTCCTTGCCCCCATCTGCCCGTTCTGGGCCGACGAGCTGTGGCACGAGGCGCTCGGCTGCGAGGGCAACGCCTATACCGCTGCCTGGCCCGAGTTCGACCTGGCCGAGTCCATCGAGGACACGGTGCAGATCGTGGTCCAGGTGCTCGGCAAGGTCCGCGGCCGCGTCGACGTTGCCCGCGATGCCTCCAATGAGGATATGCAGGCTGCCGCCGAGGCCGCTGTCGCTAAGTGGCTCGAGGGCAAGACGGTCGTCAAGGCCATCTGCGTGCCCGGTAAGCTGGTCAACCTGGTGGTCAAGTAAGCATTGCGCGCTTAACTGACGCATAAAAGACGAGGGGCGATCCGATTGGGTCGTCCCTCGTTTTTCATGTACCTGCCCTGATGTCTGCGGTCAATTGTCCTATTCTTGTGGAGAAGCTGTGCGCACGCTGACCTGCAGATTCGTACTGTGCTTGCACGTTTCCGCAGCTATTGGTATAGTTTGCTTGCAAATGAAGTTGTAATTGAAAGAAGTGGGGTTTCGGCCCCGCTTCTTTTTTGTATGGATGGAGGTGCCGCAATGGTCAAGACCAAGACCGAGCAGGCGATTATCGACGCGCTCGAGGCCGTCGCTCCCCAGCACGATATCGACATCGTCGACGTCGAGCTCGTGGGTGCCACCAAGGCCCCCTGCGTGCGCGTGCGTATCGAGGGTGCCGAGGGTCAGAGTCTTTCGCTCAACGACGTCACGGCCAACACCAAGTGGGTCGGCGATGTGATTGAGGAGCTCGACCCCATCTCTTCGAGCTATACGCTCGAGGTGTCGAGCCCGGGTATGGCGCGCCCGCTGCGCCGCCCGTGCGACTTTGCCCGCTTTGTGGGCGAGAACTGCGAGCTCACCTCCACCGCCACCGAGGGCCGTCGCAAGTACGCCGGCAAGATTGCCGCCGCCACCGAGGCGAACGTGACCCTCGAGCTCGAGGACGGCGAGTCCGTTACCCTCGATTTCTCTGATGTTAAAAAGTGCAAGTTGAAGCCCACCTACGACTTCAAGCCCGCGAAGGAAGGAAAGTAAGATGGCAGCATCCGACATGATGTCCGCCCTGATGGAGCTTTGCCAGGAGAAGCACATCGACCAGCTCTACCTGATCGACCGCCTGGAGCAGTCGCTCGCCAAGAGCTATGCCGAGATCCTGCATCTTGAGTGGGGCGCCAAGGTGACCATTGACCGCACCACCGGCAAGATCTACGTCTACCGCCTGGAGCCGATCGACGATTCCATGGACGAGGAGGGCAGCTTCACCGAGTTTGAGGAGATCGACGTCACCCCCAAGAACACGAGCCGCATCGCCGCCCAGCACGCCAAGGCCGAGATCAACGCCATCGTGCGCAACTCCGCCCGCGAGCAGATCTACGAGGAGTTCTCCGGCCGCATCGGTGACCTCATCAGCGGTACCGTGCTGCAGTCCACGCCCGACTTCACGATCGTCAAGATTCGCGAGGGCGTCGAGGCCGAGCTGCCGCACTTCGACCAGCGCCGTTACGAGAACGAGCGCAACGAGCGTCCGATGGGCGAGCGCTACCTGCACAACCAGCACATCAAGGCCGTGATCATCGACGTTCGCGACCCCAACTCCAACCTGCAGCCGGTTCGTGGCGAGCACAGCCGTCCGCCGATTGTCATCTCCCGTACCCACCCCGAGCTCATGCGTCGTCTGTTTGAGCAGGAGGTGCCCGAGATCTATGAGGGCACCGTCCAGATCAAGTCGATCGCCCGCGAGCCCGGCCAGCGCTCCAAGGTCGCCGTCCACTCGCTCGACGACCGTCTGGATCCCGTGGGCGCCTGCGTCGGCCCCAAGGGCAGCCGTGTTCGCGCTGTCGTGGGCGAGCTCCGTGGCGAGCGCGTCGACGTCATCCTGTGGGATGCCGATCCTGCCGTCTACGTCGCCAACGCCCTGTCGCCCGCTAAGGTCACCCGCGTCCTCATCGACGAGGAGAAGGCCTACGCCGGCGTCATCGTGCCCGACGACCAGTTGTCCCTCGCCATCGGCAAGGAGGGCCAGAACGCCCGCCTCGCCGCGCGCCTGACCGGCTGGCACATCGACATCAAGTCCGAGACGCTTGCTGCCGACATCCTCAAGAACGTTCCCGTTCACGAGGAGCCCGCCGCCGACCTGATCGGTGACGAGGAGGACGAGGACGTCCGCCGCTGCGAGTACGTGTCCGAGGACGGCATCCAGTGCCGCAACCAGGCTCGTCCCGGCTCCCGTTTCTGCGGTGTCCACGACACCGACGCCTTCGATGATGCGGAGGACCTGATCTAGCGCGCGGTTGCGCCGGGCGGGTCCCGGCGCGTCTCCCACGCTCGTTCAGTCTCTAGGCACCCAAGGTGCCAGAAAGGGTAGGTGAAGTCATATGGCAAAAGTCCGTGTGTCCACCCTGGCCAAAGAGTTCGGCATGACCTCCAAGGAACTGATGGGTCATCTCGCCGATATGAAGATTCCCGCTAAGTCCGCTTCCTCCACCTTGGAGGACGCTTATGTCGCTATGGTCCGCAAGCAGCTCGCCTCGGTGATCGAGGCCCGCGCCCAGGAAGTCGAGGCCGCCAAGCAGGCCGAGGAGCAGGCAGCTGCCGCCGAGGAGGCCGCTCGCGCCGCTGAGGCCGAGCGCGAGCGCATCGCCGCCGAGAAGGCCCGCGAGGAGGAGCGTCGCCAGTTCGCCGCAGCCCAGGCTGCCGAGGAGGCTGCCCGCGCCGAGGCCGAGGCCAAGAAGAAGGCCGAGCAGGAGCGCCTTGCCCGCGAGAAGGAGGAGGCTGCCCGCGAGGCCCAGCGCCGCGCCGTTCCCGCTTCCGACTCCGGTTCGCGTTTCCGTTCGCTGCTCGACCAGATCGCCGCACAGGAGACCGTGCTCAAGGAGAAGAAGGACGCCGAGGACAAGGCCAAGGCCGAGCGCGCCGCCGAGCGCGGTAACCGTCGTGGCGGCAACAACGACCGCCGCGGTGGCCGTCGTAACGATCGCAACGCTTCCGACAACAACTCCGAGCGCAACGCCTCCGAGAGCCGTCCGCACAGCCATCGCACCAACGCCAGCAACAACGTCGCTGCCGGCATGGACTTCCCCAACCCCGACAAGCAGGGCAAGGGCAAGAAGCGCAAGGGTGGTCACAACAACGAAGAGGACCACTACAGCCGCATGGCTCGCGAGGCCGAGGAGTACAGCCGCGAGAAGGTGCTCGAGGAGGCTCGTGCCGCCGTCGAGGAGGCCTCTCGCGAGTCCACCGGTCGCCGCAAGAAGCGCAAGGAGAAGCGCGAGCGCGAGGCTGCCAAGGCTCAGGAGGAGCGCAAGATAGAGGAGGCGCTGGCCCAGGGCGTGAACCCCGAGGACCTCGACGCCATCAAGGTCTCCCAGGGCGTTACCGTCCAGGAGCTTGCCGAGGCGCTCGACGTTCCGGCCAACGACATCATCAAGCGCCTGTTCCTGCTGGGTACGCCGCTCACCATGACGCAGTCCATGTCCGACGACCTCGTCGAGCTCGTCGCCGACGACCTGGGCCGTCAGATCAAGATCATCACCCCCGAGGAGGAGAACACCTTCTCGTTCTACGACGATCCCGCCGACCTCAAGCCGCGCGCCCCGGTCGTCACCGTCATGGGCCATGTCGACCACGGCAAGACGTCGCTGCTCGACGCCATCCGTCACACCGGCGTTGCTGCCGGCGAGGCGGGCGGCATTACGCAGGCCATCGGCGCTTCGCAGGTCATGATCAACGACCGCAAGATCACCTTCATCGATACCCCGGGTCACGCCACCTTTACGGCTATGCGTGCCCGTGGTGCCAAGGTGACCGACATCGTCATTCTGATCGTGGCTGCCGACGACGGTGTCATGCCCCAGACCGTCGAGTCGATCAACCACGCCAAGGCCGCCGGCGTACCCATCGTCGTCGCCGTCAACAAGATCGATAAGCCGGGCGCCAACCCCGACCGTGTGCGTCAGGAGCTCACCGAGTATGGCGTCATCCCCGAGGAGTGGGGCGGACAGAACATGTTCGTCAACATCTCGGCCAAGCAGAAGATCGGTATCGACGACCTTCTGGAGACCGTGCTGCTCCAGGCAGACGTGCTCGAGCTCAAGGCCAACCCGGACACCTTTGCCTCCGGCAACGTCCTCGAGGCCAAGCTCGACAAGGGCCGCGGCTCGGTCGCTACCGTGCTCGTGACCCGCGGTACCCTGCACGTGGGCGATACGCTGGTCGCCGGCCTTACCTATGGCCGCGTCCGCGCCATGCTCGACCCCAAGGGTCGCGCCGTCACCGAGGCCGGTCCCTCCGACGCCGTCGAGATTTTGGGCCTGCAGTCCGTGCCCAACGCCGGCGACGAGTTCCGCGTGTTCGAGGACGAGCGCGAGGCTCGCGCCCTTGCCGACGAGCGTTCGCTCAAGGCTCGTATCGAGGAGCAGAGCCGCGTCAAGCACGTCACGCTCGAGAACCTCTTCGAGACTATCGCCGACGCCGAGGTCAAGGAGCTCAACCTGATCATCAAGGCCGACGTCCAAGGTTCCATCGAGGCCCTTCAGGACTCGCTCGACAAGATGGATCAGTCCGAGGTTCGCATCAACACGATCCACTCCGCTGTTGGCGCCATCAACGAGACCGACGTCGTCCTGGCCGACGCCTCCAACGCCATCATCATCGGCTTTGGCGTCCGTCCTGATGGTAAGGCCCGCTCCGCCGCCGAGCGCGAGGGCGTCGAGATCCGTTGCTACGACGTCATCTATAAGTGCCTCGAGGAGCTCGACGCCGCCCGTATCGGCATGCTCAAGCCCACCGAGGTCGAGGTCGCCACGGGTACCGCGACCGTCCTGGACACCTTCAAGGTGCCCAAAGTCGGTATCGCCGCCGGTGTCCGCGTCGAAGAGGGCGAGATCGCCGCGACTGATTCCGTGCGTCTGGTGCGCGACGGCATCGTGGTCTTCAACGGCAAGATCGCCTCGATGCGCCACTACAAGGACGAGGCCAAGAGCCTCAAGAGTGGTTCCGAGGGCGGCATTGGCCTGGAGAACTTCCAGGACATCAAGCCCGGCGACCAGATCGAGGGTTACCGCATCGACCAGGTTGCCCGTACCGAGTAGGGGGTAGCGCTATGAAGCAAACGCAGGCAACCCGCCGTCTGGGCGAGCAGCTTCGCGAGAAGCTCGGTTATATCCTGCTCTTTGAGGTTTCCGATCCGCGTCTCGACCTGGTTACTTTGACTGCGGTCGAGGTCGCGGTGGACCGTTCGTTCGCGCGCGTGTACGTGTCGTGCGATGCGAGCCGCTACGACGAGGTCATGGAGGCGCTCGCAAGCGCTAAGGGCCGTATTCGCAGCCTGTTGGCTCGCTCGCTCGATTGGCGTGTCACGCCCGAGCTCGATTTTCGCATCGATCGCTCGACCGATGAGGCCGAGCGCATCACGCGTGCGCTGGAAAACGTTCCCGCCACGCTTGCGATCGAAAAGGACGAGGACGGCTATCCGATAGCGGATGTCGCCCAGGAGGCAGCTTTAGATGACTAATTCCGCCGACCTCGCCTCGTGCGAGTCTGCAGATATTCAGCGACGCATCCTCGAGCTCATCGAGGATGCGTCCTCCATTGCGATTTCGGGACACACTTCTCCCGACGGCGACGCCCTGGGCTCTGTGCTGGGTCTGGGCCTTTCTCTCATGAAGTTTTTCCCCAACAAGGACATTGCGCTGCTGCTGGCAGACGATGACCCGGTTCCGCGCATCTACCGCTTTATGGAAGGCTCCGATCGCCTGGTGCCGGCATCTGCGTACACTGGCAATCCGGACCTGTTCATTTCGGTGGACGTACCGGTCGTCGAGCGTCTCAATAATTCCGCCGAGGTGCTTCGTCGCTCCAAGCATGTGGTGTGTTTCGACCACCATCCGGCGCGCGAGGAATTTGCCGAGCTCAGTCTGAGGCGCGTCGAAGCTGCAGCCTGCGCCATGATTATCGACCGCTTCTTGGACAATTGTGGCATTGTCGCACGTGATGGCGTTGCGACTTGCCTGCTGTGCGGCTTGGTTACCGATACCGGCCGTTTTCAGTACCAAAACGCCGATGCCGCCGCGTTCCATGCGGCCTCGCGACTGGTTGCCCACGGCGCCGATCCGGCGCGTGTGGCACTCGAGGTATACCAGAGCATGCGCGTTGAGTTTTTGCACCTCAAGTCCATCGTTATGGGCCGCATCAAGACGGTGGCCCACGGGCGCGTTGCGTATAGCTATGCGTACCAGAGCGACCTTGAGGCCTGCGGTGTCACCTCGGACGAGTGCGACGGCCTGGTCGATGTGGTGCGTTCGGTGATGGGCGTCGAGGTTTGCATGTTCTTAAAGGGCATTGAGGGCGATACCAAGGTGCGTGGCAACCTGCGCTCCAAGGGCGACCTCGATGTGTCCGAGATTGCTGCCAACTTTGGCGGTGGCGGGCATCATGCCGCCGCCGGCTTTTCCAACAACGGAACAATTCGCGAGACGCTCGCCGTGGCACTTCCCATGCTGGCCGAGCTGGTGGGGGAGGATCCCGCTTCGGTGACCGTCGAGCTCTAACTTATTGGATGGTACATGGCTCGTCGAACGCCTTCTCAATTGAATATGCTGCTCGCCGTCGATAAGCCGGTGGGCTGCACGTCCCATGACGTGGTCTCGCAATGCCGACGCGCTCTCCATGAGCGGCGCGTCGGCCATGCCGGTACGCTCGACCCCATGGCATCGGGTGTCATGGTTGTGGGCGTGGGTCAGGCCACCCGTTTGCTGGGCATGCTCACGCTCGATACGAAAAACTACGTCGCCGACATTTCGTTTGGCTCCGAGACCAATACCGATGATGCGGAGGGCGAGGCGGTCCGCACGGTGGCTGTTGCCGACGAGCTCCGCGATCCTGCCTATGCGCGTGAGCGCTTGGCCGCCATGCTGGGTCCGCAGATGCAGGTGCCGCCGGCGTTTTCGGCTATCTCGGTCAATGGCGTTCGCGCCTATAAGTCTGCTCGCGCGGGTAATGCGGTGGACCTACCTCCGCGCCCCGTCGAGGTCTATGCCGCCGACCTGATCGCCGTGGGCGGCGAGGGTGATACATGTGTGTGGACCGTGGCGTTCTCGGTGAGCAAGGGCACCTATATCCGTGCGCTCGCTCGCGACTTGGGCCGCGCCTGTGAGAGCGCCGCGCACATTTCCGCGCTGCGCCGCACGGCCTCTGGTGTTGTTTCCATTGGCGCTTGTCATGCGGTCGAGGAGCTTTCTCACGAGTCCGCCGCTGGCTTTGCCCTGGATCCCATTGCGGCCTTGGGCGCCACGCGTGTTGACTTGCCGGGCAATCTTGCCGACGACCTGCTCTGCGGCCGACGCATTCCCGTTGATCGTGCGCTTGCCGATTTCGATGCCTCGAAGGCGCCGTTTGCGCTGGTGCTCGATGGGGGACTCAAGGCGCTCGCCCGCATTGAGGGTGGCCGCTTTGTCATGGAGCACGTGTTTCCGCAGGCAATCGGCGGTGTTCGATGATGTTGTCCGCTCGCGAGCTCGCGCGTATCTTTTTCGCGGGCGAGTCGGAAGAGGCTCGCATCGTTACTGCCGATGTGTTTGATAAGTGTGAGCACCTGGGTGCCGCATCGATTGCCATCGGCGTGTTCGATGGCGTGCACCGTGGACACCAGGAGCTCATTGCGGCGCTTGTCCGTGATGCCCGTGCCCATGGCTGCAAGGCGGTCGTAGTTACCTTCGATCCCGACCCGGACGTCGTGGTGAGCCCTTCGCCCGCTCAAAAATTGATGACGACGGCCGACCGTCTGCATGCTCTGGCTCAAACTGGGGTCGATGCGGTGGTGGCCGTTCCCTTTACGCCTGAGGTTGCGGCGCTTGACCATGTTGCTTTTCTCTCGCTGGTGTCGCGTCTGGTCGACATTCGATCGATTCGCGTTGGCAGCGACTTTAGGCTGGGTCGTGGCGGTGCTTCTGGTGTTGACGAGATGCGCGCCTGGGGTGCCGAGCGCGGCGTTGACGTATACGGGCACGACTTGCTTTGCGAGGGCGGTGAGGCCATTTGCGCCACCCGCATTCGTCATGAGCTGGGACAGGGCCATGTGGAGCTTGCTGCTGAGTTACTCGGCCGTCCGTATATGGTGCGTGGCGGTGTTATTCGCGGCCGTCACGAGGGCTCTGGCATGGGCTTTCCCACGGCAAACCTGCAGGTTCCCGACGGTATTCAGGTGCCTGCCGATGGCGTGTATGAGGGTCTGGTGCTGGTCGATGACACCGCGTGGCCCGCTGCCGTGAACGTCGGACTGCCGCCGACGTATGCCGACGATGTCGCTTCGGCGCATCTCGAGGCTAATTTAATTGGTTATACGGGCGACCTGTACGGCTCTTCTGTTTCGCTGGCGTTTACGCGTTGGCTGCGTCCCTCGCGCGTGTTCGATTCGCTGGATGAGTTGATCGCGACCGTCGAGGGTAATATCGAGGACATTCGTCACAACTTGGGTGAGCAGGGGGTGAGCATCCGTGATTAGCGATGAGGAAAAAGACCAGGTACGCGCTGCGTCCGACCTAGTCGCCATCGTGCAGGAAACGGTTGAGCTCAAGCCCCGCGGCCATGAGTTTTGGGGCTGCTGCCCCTTTCATGGCGAAAAGACGCCGTCTTTTCACATTATCCCCGCCACGCAGGTGTGGCATTGCTTTGGCTGCGGTGAGGGTGGCGATGTCTTCACCTATATCATGAAGCGCGAGAACCTGAGCTTTCCCGAGTCAATCCGTTATTTAGCCGATCGCGCGGGTATTGAGCTGCACGATACCGGAGATCGCCGCGAGCGCGGTACCAAGCGTGCCCGCATCTACGATCTGTGCGCCGAGACCGCCCAGTTCTACCACACCATGCTTATGCGCGGTAAGGACGGCCGTCCGCGCGAGTACTTTGCCAGCCGCGGTATGGGTGGCGACGTCTGCCGCCGCTACTGCCTGGGCTTTGCACCGGGCCGTAACGCGCTGGTGTCGCACCTGTCCCAGGCGGGTTTTACCCCGCAGGAGATGATCGACGCCAACGTTGCCGTGAGCCGCGGGCGCGGGCAGCTTGCCGACCGCTTCTACGACCGCGTAATGTTCCCCATCTTTGACGAGCAGGGTCACAACATTGCCTTTGGCGGTCGCATTATGGGCGACGGCCAGCCTAAGTATCTCAACACCGCCGAGACGAGCGTGTTTCATAAAAAGCGAAACCTCTACGGCTTTAATTGGGCCAAGGAGTTTATCGTCGCGCAGGATACCGCCATCGTGGTAGAGGGCTATACCGATTGCATCGCCTGCTGGGAGGCGGGGATTAAAAACGTTGTCGCCACGCTGGGCACCGCCCTCACGGAGCATCACGTCAAGACGCTCACTCGCTTTGCCAAGCGCATCGTGTATATGTTCGACGGCGATGCAGCGGGCCAGAAGGCCGCCCGTCGCGCGATTCAGTTTATCGAGCAGGATTCCATGGACCTGCGCTGCGTGGTGCTCCCCGACGGCAACGACCCCATGGAGTTCATCACCGCACATGGTGGCGAGGCACTGCAGACGCGCATCGACGCTGCCGAGCCGCTTATGGACTTTGTTTACCGTTCGCTGCGGGAGTCGAGTGACATCACCACGCCGGGCGGTCGCGCTAAGGCGCTGGAAGATGCGCTGACGCTTATCTATCCGTTGCGCAACAGCTATATGATCGACACGTACTTTATCCAGATTGCCGATCTGCTGGGTTTGGATCTGGAGACGGTGCGCGCGAGCTCGGGTCGTGTGTTTCGCGATGTCGCCAAGCGCGAGGATGCGGAACGACGTCGTGAGCAGAACTATGAGCGCCAGCGGGCACAGACTGAGCGGTCCGGTAGCGCGGGCGGTCGGGCGTCGGGTTCTCGCGATGCCGGTCGCGGTGCTTGGGCATCGGGCGCGACGCCGCCGGTGTCCGCGCCGGTCGAAGAAGAGCCGTACGACTACGTCCCGCTCGATGCCTACGGCGCCGCGCCCGTGGAGGTCGTCGACGACCTGCCGCCGATCGATGTTCCTGATGGTATGGGCGCTGTGCCTGTGGCTGACGGTTCGGGCGCACCGGCTGCGGCGGCGCCGATGGTTCTTACCGATCTTGAACGCAAGTCCTTGGCAGGGGAGCGCGAGCTGTTGACGATGCTCACGAGCTACCCCGACCTGTTCCGCACGTATGCCGACCGCATCTGCTCCATCGAGTGGGTTGACCCGCGTCACGAGTCCATTGCATGGGCCGTTCTGGCAACGCCGCCGGGAACCGATCCTGCAGCCTGCATGGATGCGGCGCGCTCAGTGTGTCCCGATGCGGCAACGCTTGTGAGTGCCGGGCGCATCTCCGCGACGAGCAAGCACCCCACCGAGACGAACATCGTGTTTATGCTTGATACGCTTGAGCTCTACACCATCAAGCGTCGCATGCGTGCCGCACAGGCCAAGCTGCGCCAGGACCGTTCACTCGATGATGAGGCCCGTCGCGCGCTGACCGTGCAGGCCGCGCAGGATTCGCAACGTCAACGCGAACTGCAAAAGTCGATCGGCGGCGTGGCGGACCCGTTCCGTTTGATCGGCCTGGAGGCCGCGGGCACCGAACAAGCCTAGATGTTGTGGTCAACCAGCGTATTCTCGCCTATATCCAGTCTTCTTTTTGGGTATAGACGTCAATGTGTGTGCTAAAGTATTGAGTCCTGTGGACTATGAAGGGAGAATCTGTGCCAAAAAAGACTGAGAGCACGGGTACTGGGCTGGAATCCTACGTTGCAAAGCTCATGGGCAACGGCTCAAACAGGACTTCGGTAACCGAGGACGAGATTCAGGTCGCCCTGAAGGATATCGATGTTTCTGACGAGCAGCTCACCGCGGTGTATTCCGCGCTGCGCAACAGCGGCATCCAGATTATCTCCGCGAGCGGTAACGACGACGCCCCCATGGGTGTCGACGATGACGATACCGATACCGATACCGATACCGACGATTTCGATGACGACGACGAGCACGATTCCGGCTCGCTCGACGATCACGAGCTCAAGATGGCCCGTCAGGCCGACGCTGAGATGGGTTCTTCCAAGAACAAGAAGAAGCGCACCGTGCGCACGTCCCGTTCACGCTCCCGCGTGCGTGGCATCGATGCCTCCACGGTGATGCTGACCGGCGACCCGGTCCGTATGTACCTCAAGGAGATCGGCAAGGTCGACCTGTTGACCGCCTCCGAAGAGGTCGATCTGGCTATGAAGATCGAGGCCGGTCTCGAGGCTACCGAGAAGCTCGAGGCTGCCGATGCTGGTGAGCTCGAACTCACGCGTGCCGAGATGCGTCGTCTTACGCGCATTGAGAACGTGGGCCTCGAAGCCAAGCAGGCGCTCATCAGCGCAAACCTTCGTCTGGTCGTCTCCATCGCCAAGCGCTATGTCGGTCGCGGCATGCTGTTCCTGGACTTGATTCAGGAGGGCAACCTCGGTCTGATCCGCGCCGTCGAGAAGTTCGACTACCAGAAGGGCTTTAAGTTCTCCACGTACGCCACGTGGTGGATCCGTCAGGCCATTACGCGCGCTATCGCCGACCAGGCCCGTACCATCCGTATTCCCGTGCACATGGTCGAGACTATCAACAAACTCGTCCGCGTGCAGCGTCAGCTCCTTCAGGACCTGGGCCGCGACCCGACCCCCGAAGAGATCGGTGCCGAGATGGACATGAGCGCCGACCGCGTCCGCGAGATCCAGAAGATCTCGCAGGAGCCCGTGTCGCTCGAGACCCCCATCGGCGAGGAAGAGGATTCCCAGCTGGGCGACTTCATCGAGGATTCCCAGGCCATCGTTCCGCCCGATGCCGCCAGCTTCTCCATGCTGCAGGAGCAGCTCACCCAGGTGCTCGATTCGCTTGCCGATCGTGAGCGCAAGGTTATCGAGTTGCGCTTTGGCCTTGTCGACGGACATCCCCGTACGCTCGAGGAAGTCGGCCGCGAGTTTGGCGTCACGCGCGAGCGCATCCGCCAGATCGAGTCCAAGACCCTGGCCAAGCTTCGCCACCCGAGCCGCTCGAGCAAGCTGAAAGACTATATTGAGTCTTAACCTCGCAAGCAAGAAGCGCCCTCAAGCACATCTGCTTGGGGGCGCTTTCATGTAGTCGTTGGGGACGTTCTTGAATGACTAGTCGTTTAAGAACGTCCCCAATGACTGGGTCGGAAAATTTCTTAAAAAAGTTCTTGCCCTAAGCTGATTCGTCCGTATAATAAATTTCGTTGCTTGAGAGCACGCACCTATTCCTCGGTAGCTCAATGGTAGAGCACGCGGCTGTTAACCGCGCTGTTGTAGGTTCGAGTCCTACCCGGGGAGCCAGAATTTTCCAGCCCTTTCCGTTGGGCTTTTAAATTCCTCGGTAGCTCAATGGTAGAGCACGCGGCTGTTAACCGCGCTGTTGTAGGTTCGAGTCCTACCCGGGGAGCCAGGTTGTAAAACCCGTCGCTTATGCGGCGGGTTTTTTCATGCCGCGATCGCCTGGCGCGAACGTTGCCATATCAACATTTCGTGTCGAGGATGTAATCCCGCGACCCACCACCTCAACATGGCGCGGTCGTTGTAGAATATTGCAATGATTGCTCCCACGACATGGTGCCGCGAGCACCAGATAAGGAGATTCTTGTGTCTGAGACCATTAACGGCAGCCTGAGCGTCTCGAACGACGTTATTGCCGATATTGCCGGTTATGCCGCGATGACGTGCTATGGCGTCGTCGGTATGGCTGAGCAGCTCCAGGGCGCCGAGAGCGTGCGCCTGCTTGCCGGTCAGCGCCTCCGCAAGGGCGTGCTTGTCTCCGCCGACGAGAACGGCCTTACGGTCGATCTTCACGTCGTGCTCGAGAACGGCGTCAACATGAAGTCCGTCTGCCACAATCTTTCGAGCTCCGTTGCCTTCACTCTGCAGGAGATCGCCCAGATCGATCCCGCCAGCCTTAAGATCGGCATCCATATCGACGCGCTCAAGAGCCGTCTGAACTAGCATCCGAAAACGGAGATTCAAATACCCATGATTGCAAAGACCATTCGCACCTGTTTTCCGATCGCTGCGGCTGCCGTTTCCGACAAGGCCGAGGAGATCAACAAGCTCAACGTCTTCCCCGTACCCGATGGCGATACCGGCACCAACATGTCGCTCACGCTCGCCTCGGTGACCAAGGAGCTCTCTGCCCTTCCCGCCGATGCCGATATGGAGGCCATCGCCGGTGCCATCACCCACGGCTCCCTGATGGGTGCCCGCGGTAACTCCGGAGTCATCACCTCGCAGATTCTTCGCGGCGTGGCCGAGGGCCTTGTCTCTGCCGACGAGCCTATTACGTCCGCCAACATTGCCTTCGCCTTCCGTCGTGCCGTCAAGGTCGCCTTCCAGGCTGTCCGCAAGCCCATCGAGGGCACGATCCTCACGGTCCTGCGCGATGTTTCGACCAAGGCCGATGAGTGCGAGAAGAAGAAGTTCTCGGCCGAGGATGCGCTCGATGCTATCGTCGTCGAGGCGTACCAGTCCGTCGCCCGCACACCCGACCTGTTGCCCGTTCTGAAGGAGAACGGCGTGGTCGACTCCGGCGCCTTTGGCTTTGCCATCTTCCTCGAGAACTTTGTGGCTGCCGCTCTTGGTCGCAGCACCGTGGTCGAGGATTTCTCCGCTACGTTTGACTCCGCCGGCTCTGCCCGCGATGCCGCTCTTGGCCGTGTTGAGATCGAGGCTAACGACGACTGGGAGGGCTCGGAGTTCCGCTACTGCAACGAGTTCCTCTTTAAGGCCGATGCCCCGTTTGACGAGGACGAGTGCCTTAAGTTCCTAGGCTCCATGGGCGACTGTGAGCTGCTCGTGGGCGCCTATCCCGACTACAAGATCCATGTGCACTCCAACACCCCCAACCTGGTGCTCGAGCACATGCTGCAGCTCGGTCAGATCTATGAGGTCTTTATCCACAACATGGAGATGGAGGCCCACGACCGTACCGCCAAGATTCACGAGGACCAGGAGAAGGCCGCCGAGCCCGCCAAGGCCCTGGGCTTTGTCGCCGTTGCCGCCGGTTCCGGCGAGGCCGACATCCTCAAGTCTCTCGGCGTCGACGTGATCGTGTCGGGTGGCCAGACCATGAACCCCTCGACTGCAGACCTGCTGGGCGCCGTTGACCAGGTCAACGCGACCTCGGTCATCATCCTGCCCAATAACGGCAACATCCGCATGGCTGCCGAGGCCGCAGCCTCTGCCTGCACCGACAAGAAGGTCGCCGTCGTTCCCACCAAGACCGTTCCGCAGGCGTTCTCCGCGCTGTTCGCGGTCCTGCCCGATTCCGAGCTCGAGGACGCCGTCGCCGCCATGGTCGACGCCATCAGCGAGGTCCGCGATGGCGAGGTCACCCGCGCCGTGCGCGATTCCAGCGCCTCTGACGGCTCTCCGATTCACTCCGGTGACGTCATGGGTATCATCGCCGGCTCCATCGACGTGGTCGGCTCCGACGTGAAGCAGGTCACGCTCGATTGCATCAACCGCATGCAGGAGGAAGAGGAGGGTGACGCGCTGACGATTCTGGCCGGCGAGGAGCTGTCCGATGAGGTCTTCCAGGAGATCGTCGACGCTATCGAGGAGGCTCAGCCCGACTTGGAGATCGACGCCCATCGTGGCGAGCAGCCGCTCTATCCCGTGATCTTCTCGATCGAGTAGGCAACTGCCTATGTCCGAGCTGTGCTCCGTGCCGCGCGTCTCGGAGCGCTTTGCCCAGAGCAATGCGCTCGACGAGGATATCGCGCGACTCAAATATGTTTCGGGTAAACGTGAGGAGGCCCTTCGCCGTCTGGGAATTCGGACGGTGGGGGACCTCCTTCTCCATATTCCTCATCGATACCTCGACTTTACCCGTTCGTGGTCCATCGAGATGGCGCCCATCGGTACCGTGTGCACCATCATCGCCACGGTCGACCGTATCGTCCAAAAGCAGCCGCGTCCGCGCATGCAGGTGACTGAGGTCTCACTTGTTGACGAGGCGGGCGTGCTGCAGGTCGCCTTTTTCCGCCAGCCCTGGATTGCCCAGCAGCTTAAGCAGGGCGACCGCCTGGCCGTGATGGGCAAGGTCGAGTTTGCCTACGGTTTTAAGCAGATGGCCTCGCCCCACTTTGAAAAGCTCGAGGACGGGCGCGCCGCAGGCACCATTCTGCCGGTCCATTACGTGAGCGATGGCGTGAGCCAGGCGTGGATGCGCCGCATCGTAAGCGGCGCGCTCGAGGTCGTCGGCAATCCGTTCGATCCGATTCCCGCGCCGCTGCGCGCAAAGCGGAAGCTCATGAGCAATGCCCGCGCGTTGCGTTCGATCCACTTTCCCTCGAGCATGGCTGAGCGCGACATCGCACGCCGGCGTCTTGCCTACGAGGAGTGCCTCTACCTGCAGCTGGCGCTGCGTCTGCGCAACGACGGTGGCCTGGTCGATGTGGTGCCCTATGCCCACACCGCGGGCGAGCATCTGGGCGCACTTAAACAGGCCCTTCCGTTTTCGCTGAGCGACGAGCAGGAGGCCGCATTCCAAGACATTCTGCACGACATGTGCGATGGCGGGCGCGTGATGAACCGCCTGCTGCTGGGCGATGTCGGTACCGGTAAGACCGCCGTTGCCGCTTGCGCGCTGGCTGTGGCTGCCGATAGCGGTACGCAGGCCTGCGTTATGGCGCCCACGGGCGTTCTGGCGCGCCAATATGCCGATAAGACCGGCCCTCTGCTCTCGCAGGCCGGCATGTCCTGGGCGCTTCTGACGGGTGCCACGCCGGCCTCAGAGCGCGAGCAGATCCATGCCCAGCTGGAATCGGGCGAGCTTGATGTGCTCTTTGGCACCCACGCGGTCCTTTCGGATGACGTTACGTTCAAGCATCTGTCGCTCGTGGTCATCGATGAGCAGCACCGGTTTGGCGTCGGCCAACGCAACGCCCTGCGCGCGAAGGGCCCCGGTGCCGATCTGCTCGTTATGACGGCAACGCCCATCCCGCGTACGCTGGCGCTTTCGGTCTACGGCGATCTGGATACGAGCATCATCCGCCACCGGCCTGTTCCGGGTGCCGGTGTGACGACGTGTGTTCTCACCGAGTCGAGCCGTGACCTCGCCTATGGAGCCATCCGCGAGGCGCATGACAAGGGTCAGCAGGCCTACGTGATTTGCCCGCTCGTGGAGCCGAGTGACTCGGCCGATGAGCTTGAAGACGTGCCCGGTATCGCCCGCGACGACGAGGGCCGCGTGACCGTGCCTGTGCCGCTGCACGATACGGCGACCGAGCTCGATCGCCTGCGTCTGGCGTTGCCGGGTCTTGCCATCGAGCGCCTTCACGGCCGTATGCCAGCGGGGGAGAAGGATCGCGTGATCGACGCCTTCAAGCGTGGCGAGATTGACGTGCTCGTCTCGACTACGGTGGTCGAGGTGGGCGTCGACGTGCCCAACGCCACCGTCATGGTCATCGAGAACGGTGAGCGGTTTGGCTTGGCGGCGCTGCATCAGCTACGCGGTCGCGTGGGCCGCGGCAGCGTGTCGGGCACGTGCCTGGTCATGACGCACTCCAAGGGCAATGGCGGCGCCTCGGCGGCACAAGACCGTCTCCAGTCGCTCGAAAAGACCTCGGATGGTTTTACGCTTGCCCAGATGGACCTGCGTCTGCGTCACGAGGGCGAAATCCTGGGGTACCGTCAGCACGGTGGCGTGACCTTGCGCTTTGTGGACCTGGATGCCGATGAGGACCTTATCGAATGGGCCCATTTGGACGCGGTCGAGCTCTTGCGGTATGCTTGCAACCTTGACTCTGTGGCGACGCGTCCCTTGCGCGAGGCGGTCGCCATGCGTTATCGACATATCTTTAAGGAGGTCAGCGGAGGATGAGAATCATCGGCGGCGAATGGCGCGGTCGTAAGATCGAGGAGCCCCGTGGTCGCGATGTCACCCGCCCCACGACTGATCGCGTGCGCGAGGCGTGCGCATCTATGGTCATGTCGGCATTCGATTTCGATTTGGACGAGGTTCGTGTGCTGGACGCCTTTGGCGGCTCCGGTGCCTTAGGGTTAGAGATGCTCTCTCGTGGGGCCCGCTCGCTCACGACGTTTGAGATCGATCGCAACGCCGCGCGGCTCATTACCAAGAATATCGAGTCGCTCTGCCGTGACCGTGCGCGTTGGCGTGTGGTCACGGGCGACATGCTGGCAAGTGCCTCGCGCGGTCGTGTACCGGGCGGCCCCTTTGATTTGGTCCTGCTCGACCCGCCCTATGCTTTTGGTGCCGAGCCGGTCGAGGAAATGCTGCAGAACCTGGCTCAGCAGGGTCTGCTTGCGCCTGGCGCTTATGCCCTGTTTGAGCATGCCTCCGCCGATGCGGGCGCGCATCCGGCAGGCTTTGAGACTGTACGTGAGAAGCGCTACGGCATTACCTCGGTCGACCTGCTTCGTTGGGTCGGCGATGACGACGGTGAGGACGATAGTGCCGTCACCGATGCCGATAACAACGATGCCACGACGTTTCAGGAGGACGCCCATGAATGACACCATCAACCGCGTGATCGTCCCGGGCACCTTCGATCCCATCACGTTTGGCCATATCGATGTGATCCGCCGCGCCCGCCGCATCTTTCCCAGTGTGATCGTCGCTGTTGCAGAGTCGCAGGGTAAAAACGGTGTGGGCACCACGTTTATGCTCGATGAGCGCGTGGCGCTGGCCCGCGAGGCGCTCGGTAATATCGACGGCGTCGAAGTCCTGCCCTTTACCGGCCTCTTGGTCGACTTCGCTCGTGAGCAGGGGGCGGGGGCCGTGGTCAAGGGCCTGCGCGCCATGACCGACTTTGAGTATGAGCTGCAGCAGGCCGACCTCAATTATCGCTTGGATAGCGAGCTGGAGTCCATCTTTGTCATGAGTGCTCCGCAGTACGGTTACATCTCGAGCTCGGTCGTTCGCCAGATCGCCTCGCTCGGCAGCGATGTATCGACGTTTGTGCCGCCCAACGTGGTCGAAGCGCTCAGACATCGCTTTTCGTGACGTTTTTTATTGCCTGGTGGCATGTGGTAAACTAGCACGATGATATGTTACCTATGAAAGGAGACCGGATGCCGGGCGAGAATTTTCCTGGCGATAGGATCGTCAGCTTGGTCGATGAGCTCGAAGGGCTGATCGAGGAAGCCAAGCCGCCTTTCGGCAAGAACGCTCAGTTCAAGGTCATCGACGCCGACGTGTTCTTCAATATCCTCGACGAGATCCGCATGAGCTATCCCGAGGAGTGGCAGAAGTCCCGCCGTATCCTTAAGGAGCGCGAGGAGCTTATGGCTTCCGCCGCCGCTCAGGCTGATTCCATCATCGCCGACGCTCAGCAGCAGGCCCTCACCATTGCCGGTGAGCAGGAGATCGTCCGCCTTGCGCAGCAGCAGGCCGACGACATCCGCGATCGTGCCCAGCAGTACGAGCGCGAGACGCGTTATGCTGCCGAGGACTACGCGGAGCAGGTCTTTACGCACCTGGAGGAGAACCTCAAGAGCCTGACTGGCACCGTTACCCGTTGCCGTCAGCAGCTCAACGAGGGTGCCGCCCAACAGAATGGTCAGTGGTAATGGCTGAGTTTCCGAGCGTTACCGTCGATCTTTCCGAGCAGCTCGAGTTTCCTGGAGATTCGTATCCGCTGACCGGTAAGGTCGATGTCGCCACCTACACGGTGGGCGAGAAGGAGTACCAGCTTCAGGACGGCATCGACTACGACGTTGTCTTTACCAATGCCGGTACCGGTGTCTTGCTCACGGGCATGGTCCGCGCGCACGCCACCGGCGAGTGCGACCGTTGCCTGGAGCCCGCCTCGTTTGATATCGCCGGCGAGATCGAGGAGTTCTACCTCTTTGAGGAGCCCGAGGATCCCGAGGCCTACGAGGACGGCTACGAGCTCCTGTGTGAGGACCGCATCGTCGATCTGGGTGAGCCCATCAACGACGCGGTCGTCATGGACACGCCGTTTGTGGTGCTCTGCAAGCCCGATTGCCGCGGTCTGTGCCCCACATGCGGTTGCAATCTCAACGTCGAGCAATGCGATTGCGCCGCCCAGGCAGAGGCAGAATGGGCCGCTGCCACGGAAAATCCATTTGCAGCATTGAAGAATCTCAAGCTTGATGAGTAAAACTGTGGTAGTATCGCTACTTGCGCGTAATCGCCACACTGGATAGTTCATAAGGAAGGTCACTATGCCCGTACCTAAACAAAAGCAGGGTCGTATCCGCACTCACACCCGTCGTTCCGCCAACATGAAGATCTCGGCTGCGGCTCAGTCCACGTGCCCCCGTTGCGGCGCTGTCAAGCTTCCGCACCACGTGTGCCCCAGCTGCGGTTTCTACAAGGACCGCGAGGTTATCGTTACCGAGTAACGGTATACTCTGGATGCGATGCCGTTCCAAATGGAACCACAATGGCCGGCTCAATGAGTCGGCCATTTTTGTATAAGGAGCATGTATATGAGTAACGTTCGCGTTTGTGTAGACGTTGTGGGCGGAGACGAGAAACCTCAGGTTGTTCTCGATGGTATCGAGGCTGCACTTGCCGCCGATCCCGATATCGAGGTCTTGGCAGCTGGCCCCGCCGAAATCGTCAATCCCTTTGCCGCTTCCCATGCACGTGTTGAGGCCCTTGAGGCACCTGACGTTATCGCCATGGATGACGATCCCATTCGCGCCGTGATGACCAAACGCAAGTCGTCGATCGTGCTGTCGTGTCGCGCCATCAAGAAGGGTAATGCGGACGCGTTCTTCTCTGCCGGCTCCACCGGCGCCATGACCGCCGCCGCCACCGCCTATGTGACGCCGTTTAGGTATCAGGCCGAAGGCAAGAAGCAGCCGGTGCGCCCCTGTCTGACCAATGCGCTGCCCAATCGCGCCGGCGGTCTGACGGTGCTGTGCGATATGGGCGCCAACCCCGATGTCGAGGTTGACGATATGGTACGTTTTGCCCAGATGGGTAGCGCCTATGCCCGCGTCGTCCTGGGCATCGAGCATCCCCGCGTGGGCCTGCTTGCCAACGGCACCGAGGACGAGAAGGGCTCCAACTTTACCAAGGCCTGCTTCCCGGCCATGAAAGCCGCCGTTCCCGGCTTTGTTGGTAACTGCGAGGGAACGGACATCACCTCAGGTAACTTCGATGTCGTCGTTGCCGATGGCATGTCGGGCAATATTGCGCTCAAGGCCACCGAGGGCGCTGCCAAGTTTTTACTGCAGGAGCTCAAGGGCGCCTTTATGTCTTCGCTCGGCACCAAGATTGCCGCGCTGCTCATCAAAAAGCAGATGCGCGAGATTAAGGCCAAGCTTTCGGGCGACGCCAAGGGCGGCGCGATTCTTTTGGGCCTGCGTGACGTGGTCCTGATCGGCCATGGCGCCACCTCGGTCGAGGCTGTCAAAAACGGTACGCTCGCGGCGGCCGAAGCCGTGCGCGCGGGGCTGGTCGAGAATGTCGCCAACTCTATGGACGGTATCGTTTTATAACAGCGGCGTTATGCGCCTCGGGGCGTGCGTCGTGGGGTAGAATCAGAACCGTGTCTTGGTACCGCCCGGGCGGTACCATTCTTTTGGTATTCATGCACTATGAGAGGAAGCGCTATGGACCGCTCCGAAATCTTCGACAAGATCGCCGAGGTCGCTGCTGACGTTCTGGGCGTCGATGTTGCCGAAATTAGCGATGAGACCACCTTTGACGACCTCGATGCCAACTCGCTCGAGCGCCTGCAGCTGGTTACGGCTATCGAGGACGAGTTCAACCTCGAGATCGATGACGAGACCCTGCTCTCGCTCAACTCTGTCGCCGACGCCGTCGACGCTATCGAAGCTGCCAAGGAGGCCTAAGTCTTGGCTTTATCCGAACGACTTACGCGCGCCCAGGAGATTCTGGGCCACGAGTTCAACAATAAGGTGCTGCTGCGCGCGGCGCTTACGCATCCCTCGGCAGTCGAGGGCCAGCCGGTTTCTGCCAGCTATGAGCGCCTTGAGTTCTTGGGCGATTCCATTTTGGGCGCTGTGGTCGCACGCTCCCTGTTTGAGTCCTATCCGGAGTTTGACGAGGGCAAGCTCACGCGCCTGAAGGTGTCGCTTGTCTCGGGCGCTACGCTGTCCGAGGTTTCTCACGAGCTGGGCATTGACGACATCATCATCTTTGGTGCCTCCGAGACCGGTACCGGTGCGCGCGGCCTGCATTCGGCCCTCGAGAACGTCTATGAGTCGCTCGTGGGCGCGCTGTACCTGGATGCCGGCTGGGATACGGCGGCGGAGTTCATTCACCGTACGCTTAAGCCGCACCTGGCCACCGAGCGTGCCGAGCACCCCGCGAACCCCAAGTCGTTTTTGCAGGAGTGTGTGCAAGCCGACGGTCACGAACCTCCGGCGTACAAGCTCGTTGGCTCCGAGGGCCCGGCGCATGCGCCCACCTTTACCGCTGTGGTTTTGATCGATGGTATTCGCCAGGGTCGCGGCTCCGGTTCCTCTAAGAAGGAAGCCGAGGGAGCCGCCGCGCTTGAGGCGCTCGACCGTATGGGTTACACCACCAACGGCGTGATTCTCAATAAGAAGCACGTGTAAGCGAGGAACCGTGTATCTCAAGTCCCTCACGCTCAAAGGGTTCAAGTCGTTTGCCGACCGCGCCCATATGACGTTTGAGCCGGGCCTGACCGTCATCGTCGGTCCCAACGGCTCGGGAAAATCGAACATCTCCGACTCCATCCTGTGGGTCCTGGGCGAGCAGAGCGCCAAGCAGTTGCGCGGCCAGGCCATGGAGGATGTCATCTTCTCGGGCTCGTCAGCGCGCAAGCCGGTGGGTGTCGCCGAGGTCACGCTTGTGCTCGATAACTCGGACCATATGCTGCCCGTCGATTTTGACGAGGTCGCCATCACCCGTCGTATGTATCGCTCGGGCGAAAGCGAGTACCTCATCAACTCGAGCCCGTGCCGCCTGATGGACATTCAGGACATCTTGCACGATTCGGGCCTGGGCAAGGATACGCATTCCATCATCAGCCAGGGCAAGCTCGACGCCATTTTGCAGAGCCGCCCCGAGGAGCGCCGCGCCCTCATCGAGGAGGCCGCCGGCATCTCCAAGCACAAGCGCCGCAAGGAGCGTGCGCTCAAAAAGATTAAGTCGATGGACGAGCACCTGACGCGTGCCCGCGACATCAATAAGGAAATCGCCCGTCAGCTGCGACCGCTGGAGCGTCAGGTCGATCGTGCGCGCAAGTACAAAGAGTTGTCCTCGCGCGCGAACGAGCTTACGCAGATGCTGGCTGTCGACGAGCTGCGTTCGCTGCAGTCGCAGTGGAACGACCTGGAGAGCCGCTCCAAGGAAGGTGCCGCCGAGCTGGAGCTTGCGCAGTACCGCATGGGCGAAAAGGAGCGCGAGCTCGAGAAGCTCCAGGTCATGCTCGAGGAAAAGGGCCTGTTTGTGGGCGATCTGGGCGAGCAGCGCCGCCATATGCAAGATGTGGTCGGCCGCATTAACTCCGACATGCGCCTGCTCGAGGAAAAGGGCCACAACATGGTGTCGCGCCTGTCTGACATGCGCGGGCAGATTTCGAGCTCCGAGCATCAGCGTCGTCGCGTGGTCGAGGAGCTCGAGGACGCGCGTGCGCAGCTTGAGGAAGTGACCGGCGCGCACATGCAGGCCCAGGAGGACGTTGACGCCGCTGGTCCTGCCGCCGCAGAGCTCCACGAGCGGCGCGTGGCGCTCGACAATCAGATTTCGAAGCTCACGCGTGAACAACGCGATGTGCAGCGCGTAGCCGACAACGCCGCGCTCGAGCTCGCCAAGGTGAAGGACTCGCTGAGCAATGCCGAGGTCGAGGACAACATGTATGCCTCGCGCCTGGAGCAGATTGACGAGCAGCTCGAGGAGGTCACGGCCTCGCTCGAGAGCCGTCGCAACCGCGCAGAGGAGCTTGAGGGTGCTCTTGAGGAAGCGCGCCAGGCCCAGGCCGATGCGCGTGAGGCCACCGAGGCGGCACGCGCGGCCCTGAAGGACCTGCGTGCCCGCGAGAGCGAGGCGCGCAACAAGTTATCCGAGGTGCGCTCGGAGCTTGCCAGCCAAAAGAAACTCGATGCCCGCATGGCCGACAGCTCGCCGCTCGTGAGCCGTCTGGTGGGTGCGCTGGGCGATGACGTAACGGGTCGTCTGGGCGACGTGCTCGAGGCCCCGCGCGAGCTTGAGGGCCTGGTTGAGCAATTGCTCGCCGGCGATATCGATGCACTGCTGTTCGACGATACGTCTGCGCTTGAGCGTGCCGGTCGTGCCGCTCTGGACCAGAAGAAGGCCTCGGGTGAGGCGCTGCTGATGGCACGCGGCGTGAGCGGCTCTGCTGCCGCCGAGGGCGCTGCCGGTTCGCGTCTGGTCGATCGCCTTTCCGTGCGTGCCGGTTATGGCCCGATTGTCGAGGCGCTGCTCGGCGGCTATTACGTGGTCGATGACTTGGTTGCCGCGCTGGCCGCGCCTGTCGTTGACGGTGTGACCTACGTGACTCCCGATGGCGCTCGCGTAAGCTGCGGCGGCCTTGTGCGCGTGGGCCTCGATGCCGGCGAGGCGTCGGGTGCTCTGGAGCGCAAGCGTCGCATTCGCGAGCTGGAGGGCTTGGAGCCCGATTTGGCCGCTGTGTTTGAACATGTGTCAGGCCAGGTCGTTGAGGCCAATGCGGCCGTTGAGGAAGCGCGTGCCGCTGAGGGCGATGCCGCCGGTGAGATTGCCCGTCTTGAGGGCGAGCGCCGCTCGCTGCTCTCCGAGATCGGCCGCTTGGAGCAAAGCGCCAACAATGCCGAGGTCGAGCGCGTGCGCATCTCCAAGCGCCGCGAGCAGGCCTCCGAGGCCGTTCGCGCTTCGCGCCCGCGCGTGGACGAGCTCACCCGTTCGCGTGACGAGGCTCGCGCGCAGGCAAGCGATCTGGGCTTGCAGATTGCCGAGGCCAACGACGAACTCGACCGCGTTCGCCGTGACGATTCCGAGGCTGCCGGCAAGCTCGCCGACGCCAAGGTTCGCCTAGCCCAGACGAGCGAACGCCTGCGTTCGCTGAAGGGCCGCGTGCCCGACCTGGAGCATCGTCTTGAGGGCATCGACCGTCGTATACGCGGAACACGCCAGGCCTCGCGCTCGCTCGAGCTGCTGCGCCTGCGCGTCGACCCCATGCACGAGCGCTATTCGGCCTTGCTGGAGCGTGCCTCGGATTGGGCTGCGCGTCTGCGTGACCAGGCTTCGCTCGAGGAGGCGGACTCCGCTTCGCTCAAGAAGACCATCGAGGATGCCAAGGCAGAGGTTGCCCGCGCTAAGGAGCGAGTCGATACCGCTTCCGCCACGCAAAACGAGTTCAAGGTCGCGCGTGGTAAGCTCGAGGTGCAGGTAGAAGCCGCCATTAAGGCCATTACCGCCGATGGCACCACGGTACTCGAGGAAGCACTCATGCTTCCGGCGCCCACGGACCGCGATGCCGCCGAGCGTGAACTCAACCAGCTTGTGCGCCAGATCAACAACCTTGGTCCCGTTAACCAAGTTGCCATGGAGGAGTACGAGCAGCTCAAGCGCCGCGCCGACTACATCGAGGAGCAGCTGGCCGATCTGGAGAGCGCGCGCAAGGCGCTCACCAAGATCACCGTGGCTATCGACCGTAAGATGCGCAAGGCGTTCCTGGTGACGTTTGAGAAGGTCGACGCGAACTTCCGCGAGATCTTCGCTATGCTCTTCCCGGGCGGCCAGGCTCATCTGGAGATGACCGATCCCGAGCATCCTGCCGAGACGGGTATCGAGGTCGTGGCGCAGCCGCGCGGCAAGCGCATCACCAAGATGATGCTCATGTCGGGCGGCGAGAAGAGCCTGACGGCGCTCGCCCTGCTCTTTGCCGTGTATCGCACGCGCACGGTGCCGTTCTATGTACTGGACGAGGTCGAGGCGGCGCTCGACGACGCCAACCTGTCCAAGCTCATCGGCGCGCTCGATGTGTTGCGTTCCGATACGCAGCTCTTGGTTATCTCGCATCAGCGCCGTACTATGGAGGATGCTGACGTCCTCTACGGCGTCTCGATGCAAGCCGACGGCGTCAGTCGCGTCGTCTCGCAAAAACTCGATCGCGAAACCGGAAAGGTCGTGAATGCATAATGGGATTCTTCGATGCTCTCTCGCGCGGACTTGAGCGCAGCCGCGAGGCCCTCAACGAGGTCTTTTACTTTGGCGGCGAGGTCGACGAAGATTTTTGGGAGGACCTAGAGGACACCCTCGTTATGGGTGACATGGGTGCCGAGGTCGCGATCAAGGTGTCCGATGACCTGCGCGATGCCGCGGCCAAGAAGAACCTCAAGACCGCCCCGCAGCTCCGTCGTGCCCTAGCCGAGCAGCTCGAACAGCACTTTGTGCCCATCGAGCGCGATCCGTTTTCCGATACGCCGAGCTGCGTGCTGTTTGTGGGCATCAACGGCGCCGGCAAGACCACGACAGTCGGTAAGATCGCGAGCGCCATGGCCGCCCGCGACAAGAACGTCGTGATCGGCTCTGCCGATACGTTCCGCGCCGCCGCCATCGAACAGCTCGATGTGTGGGGCCAGCGCGCTGGCGTCCCCGTCATCAAGCGCGACCGCGGCTCCGACCCGGCAAGTGTTTGCTACGACGTGCTCGACGAGGCTGACAAGCGCGGCAGCGACCTGGTGCTTATCGATACCGCCGGCCGTCTGCACACGAGCCCTGAGCTCATGCGCGAGCTTGCCAAGGTGGTCAATGTGACCCGTAAGCGCGCCGCCAATATGGCCGCCGGTCCCATGCCGGTTTCGGTCGTGCTTGTGATCGACGCCGCGACGGGCCAAAACGGTCTGAACCAGGCGCTCGAGTTTAACGAGGCGCTGGGCCTGGACGGTATTATCATGACTAAGCTCGACGGCACGGCTAAGGGCGGTATCGCCATGGCCGTGGCCGAGAAACTCAAGCTCCCGATCCTGCGCGTGGGCGTGGGCGAGCAGGTCGATGACCTGCAGGAGTTCAATGCCAAAGATTTCTGCCGCGCCCTGGTGGGCGAGTCCAATTAAGGAGTGACTAGTGTTTGATTCCCTGAGCGATCGCCTCAACGACACATTTGACCGCCTGCGCGGCAAGGGCAAGCTGACCGAGGCCGATATTACTTCGGCCATGCGCGATATTCGCATGGCGCTGCTCGAGGCCGACGTCAACTTCAAGGTCGTCAAGGAGTTCGTCGCCAAGACCAAGGAGCGCTGCATGACCGCCGAGGTCATGGAGTCGCTGTCGCCGGCGCAAAACGTCGTCAAGATCGTGCTCGACGAGCTCACCGAGATGCTTGGCTCAACCGAGAGCAAGCTCGTCTTTAGCAACCGTATTCCCAATGTCATCATGCTTGTGGGTCTGCAGGGCTCCGGTAAAACCACGGCTGCCGTAAAGCTGGCTTACCTGCTCAAGAAGCAGGGCCGCTCGCCGTTGCTCGCTGCGTGCGACGTCTACCGTCCCGCCGCTGCCGACCAGCTGGCCACGCTTGGTGGCGAGATCGGCGTGCCGGTTTTCCGCGGTGACGGCGCGCACCCGGTCGATATCGCCAAGGGCGCCATCCAGGAAGCCGTCGACCGCCTGCGTGACGTGGTCATCGTCGATACCGCCGGTCGTTTGCAGATCGACGAGCAGATGATGCAGGAGGCCGTGGACATCAAGAAGGCCGTCAAGCCCGATCAGGTGCTGATGGTCGTCGATGCCATGACCGGCCAGGATATCGTCAACGTCGTCTCGACCTTCGCCGAGAGCACCGACTTTGACGGCGTGATCATCTCCAAGCTCGACGGCGACGCCCGTGGCGGCGGCGCACTTTCCGTGCGCCAGGTGACCGGTAAGCCCATCAAGTTCGTGAGCATGGGCGAGAAACCCGATTCGCTGGAGCCGTTCTATCCCGATCGTATGGCCAAGCGCATTCTGGGCATGGGCGACGTTGTCGGCATTATTGAGAAGGCCCAGGAGGCGGCCGACGCCGAGCAGCTCGAGGCTGCCGAGCGCATGCTGCGCGAGGGCTTCACCATGAACGACATGCTCGACCAGATGAAGGCCGTCAAGAAGATGGGTGGCATGAAGGGCATCCTGGGCATGCTCCCCGGTGGCCAGCGTGCGCTCAACCAGATGGGTGGCAACCTGGACGAGGGCATCTTCGATAAGAATGAGGCCATTATCATGTCGATGACCAAGGAGGAGCGCCTGCGTCCCTCCATCATCAATGGCCAGCGCCGTGCCCGCATTGCCAAGGGCGCCGGCGTGACCCCCACCGAGGTCAATAGCCTTATGAAGCAGTGGGGCGAGATGAATAAGATGATGGGCCGCATGCGCACGATGGCCAATCAGGCACAGGCCGGCGGCAAGAAGGGCAAGAAGGGTAAGAAGGGCAAAAAGATGCGCATGCCCAATATTCCCGGTCTGGATGCCATGGGCCTGGGCGGCATGGGCGGCCTGGGAACGGGCGGCCCCAAGTCCGATATGGACCTGCTGCGCCAGATGGAAGCGCAGATGCGTAATAAAAAGTAGCGACTGGTAGAGTCGTGTATGGCGAAGGCCGCCTGGATGGTATTCCAAGCGGCCTTCGTCGTTGTGTGGCTTGTTGCGCGAATGGCACGTCTTGACGCCAGAGCATTTGCCGCTAGTGGCAGCCACAGCCCTCGTGGCCCTCGTTCTCTTGATGGCCGTGGCAACCGCAGGATCCGCCGTGCTCTTGGATGTGCTCGTGGTCGTGGTCGTGGCCGTGGCAGCCACAGGTGGCCTCGCCGGTCTGTGCGAGCGTGCCGGCAATGAGTGCCTCGACGCAGGCGTCGCAGCTGCCCTGGGCGCCTGCATAGACCGTGATGCCGGCCTGGGTAAGCGCGTTGATGGCGCCGCCGCCGATACCGCCGCAGATGAGCGTGTCAACGCCACCGTTGGCAAGCAGACCCGCCAATGCACCGTGACCAGTGCCGCCGGTGCCCACGACCTGCTCGTTGAGGACCTTGTCGTCCTGGATGTCGTAGATCTTGAACTGTTCGCTGCGGCCAAAGTGCATAAAGATGTTGCCGTTGTCGTACGTCGTTGCCACCCTCATGGTGCCGACCTCCTTTGCTGGCCATGCGGCCGTTGTCGTGGTGATGGGGGAGTACGCGATGTTGCCGCCTTCGATGACGATCGCCCGTCCATTGACCAGCGCGTTTGCCACCTTGCGATGCGAGCGGCTGCAGATTGCCGCCACCGTGGCCCGGGCAATACCCATGCACTGGGCGACTTCCTCCTGATTGAGTCCTTCCAGGTCACATAGGCGTAGGACCTCGAGCTCGTCGACCGTCATGTCGATGGCGTCGCCGCTCGCCAGGCCATCGGGGGTAAAACCGCGATATTCTGGGATGATCCCGACGCGGCGCAATTTTTCGCGTCTTCCTGCCATGCGCACTCCTTATCTGACATATGTCAACAATAGAATAGCGAACCTGCGGATTTGTGAAAGGAATTTCTGGCATATGTCAGAAAATGAGGGCTTATGTTTGGGCTGTGGGGCCGCGTGCGCCTGGGCTACAATGAATCTCGCTTGTAGGCGACTGACAGGAGGGTCAATGAGCAAAGCTGATCAACAGTTTGTAACCATGTGCCGCGATATCTTGGACCATGGCACCACCACCGAGGGCCAAAAGGTCCGTCCGGTGTGGGAGGACGGCACCCCTGCCTATACCATTAAAAACTTTGGCGTCACGGCGCGCTACGATCTGCGCGAGGAGTTCCCCGCGCTTACGCTGCGTCGTACGGCGCTCAAGTCCGCCATGGACGAGATCCTGTGGATCTATCAAAAGAAGTCTAATAACGTCCATGACCTCAACAGCCATATTTGGGACGAGTGGGCCGACGAGACCGGCTCCATCGGCAAGGCCTACGGGTACCAAATTGGCCAGAAGAGCCATTATGCCGAGGGCGACTTTGACCAGATGGACCGCGTGCTGTACGACCTCAAGAACACGCCGTATAGCCGTCGCATTATGACGAACACCTATGTGTTCAGCGACTTGTCCGAGATGCACCTGTATCCGTGCGCCTACAGCGTGACCTATAACGTCACGCAGCGCCCACAGGATGACAAGCCGACGCTCAACATGATTCTCAATCAGCGCAGCCAGGACATTTTGGCCGCGAACAACTGGAATGTGTGCCAGTACGCCATTCTGCTCATGATGGTTGCGCAGTCGGTCGATATGATTCCCGGCGAGCTGCTGCACGTGATCGCCGATGCTCACATTTACGACCGTCACGTCGATATCGTCCGCGAGCTTATTGAACGTCCGCAGTTTGCGGCGCCTAAGGTAACGCTGAATCCCGACGTGCATGACTTCTATGCGTTTACGACCGACGACCTCATCGTCGAGGGCTATGAGCACGGTCCGCAGGTCAAGAACATTCCCATCGCGGTGTAGGTGGCAGGCATGACGTGTAAGCTTTCTGCCATCGTTGCCGTGTGTGAAGACTGGGGCATTGGCTGCGAGGGCGATATGGTCGTGTCCAACCGTGCCGACATGCGCCATTTTGTGGCGTGCACCAAAGGCTGTCCGGTCATTCTGGGACGCAAGACGCTGCTGAGTTTCCCCGGCGGGCGTCCGCTTAAGAACCGTCGCAATATCGTACTAACCCGCGACGAGAGCTTTGCTGCCGAGGGCGTCGACGTGGTGTATAGCGTTGACGAGGCCTTGGCCGCCGTGGCCGATGAGCCCGTTGCGTGGGTGATTGGCGGCGGCGAGGTGTATCGGCAATTTTTGCCGTATTGCACCGAGGCCGAGGTCACGCACAACCATTGCATCCATGACGTGGATACGTACTTTCCCGATTTGGATGCCGATCCCGCGTGGGAGATTGCGCGGCGTTGCGGTGTTGCCACGATTGCCGCGGGCGAGGGTGACGAAGGTCTCGATTATGAGTTCGTGACGTATCGTCGCGTTGAGGCGTAAATCGTCTGGCGTGAACGGTATCATCGGGTTATTTGATTGCATGGGGCGGCGCTTAGCGTCGCCTCGTTTGGTATAGATGTGCTGCAAAGAAAGGTGCGGGCTGGCTGCTATGACTGATGCCGTTGAGGTTCTGCGAATTGATTCGCTCGAGGACGAGCGGCTCGATGCCTACGTGCGACTGACCGAGCGCGAGCTGCGCTGCGTGCTGGAGCCGCAAAAGGGCATCTTTATTGCGGAGAGCGCCAAGGTCATCGAGCGTGCCGTGCGTGCCGGATATCAGCCGGTGAGCTTTCTTTTGGGTGAACGCTGGCTCGACCAGATGATGCCGTTGTTCGAGCGCCTGGTTGTGCGCGAGGGCGCGGGTCCGGTTCCTGTGTTCGTTGCCTCCATGGAGCTCATGGAGCAGCTGACGGGCTTTAACGTGACGCGCGGTGCGCTCGCGGCATTCCGTCGTTCACGTCAGATTCCAGTTGATGAGTTCTTGGGCGGTGTCGTCGAGGCGGCGGGGGAGCGCCCGGTGCGCGTATGCGTCCTCGAGGGCATTGTCGACCACACCAACGTCGGCGCGATTTTCCGCTCGGCGGCTGCGCTGAACGTCGATGGCATTTTGGTGAGCCCTACTTGCTGTGACCCGCTGTATCGTCGCTCGGCCCGCGTGAGCATGGGCACGGTTTTCCAGGTGCCCTGGACGCGTATTGGGAGTGAGGCGCGCGTATGGCCGCATGATGGGCTGGCGGCGCTGCACGATGCCGGCTTTTCGTGTGCCGCCATGGCGTTGACGGATGATTCGGTGTCGTTGGACGATCCCGTGCTGCAGGAGATTGATCGCCTGGCGATCTTTATGGGTACCGAGGGTGCCGGCCTGGGAGCCAAGACTATTGAGGGCTGCGACCGAGCCGTGCGCATTCCGATGGCGCACGGGGTCGATTCGCTCAACGTGGCCGCGGCGAGCGCCGTCGCCTTTTGGCAGCTGTGCCCGCACGTGAGCAATGAGTATCACTACCAGCCGGGTTTGTATCACTAGACAGATATTTCGCTCCGGGCTCTGGTTCGGGGCGTTTCGGCCGACGCTGGTCGGTGCTAAGCTGGTATTGGCTTTGGTCTTAAATTGCCGTTTTGCTGTTTGACGTATGCGTGTGGGGAGGGCGTGTGGCTAAGAAATCTACGGCGATCGATGTAACGCAAGGTGTCATTTGGCAGCAATTGCTGTCGCTGTGCGTTCCCATCTTTTTTAGTTCGTTTTTTCAGCAGGCCTACACGCTTATCGGTACGTATATCGTCGGCCAGTTTGGCGGCAAGCTCGCGCTGGGTGGCATTCAAGCCACGATGGTGCTCACCGAGCTCTGCATTGGCTTTTGCGTTGGCGTCGGCGCCGGCTGCGCGGTCATTACCGGTCAGTATTTTGGCCAGCACGATGATGAACGACTGAATCGTTCGGTTCACACGGCCATGACGCTCGCGCTGGTGGGCGGTATCGTCTTCTCCATTCTCGGCATAGTGTTCGTTGAGCCCATGCTGGTGCTTATGAACACGCCGCATGAACTATTGGCCGAGGGCGTGGCCTATGCTCGCTGTTATTTTGCCGCGATGGTTGCGGCACTGCTGCTCAATATGGGAACGGCATTGCTGCGCGCCGTGGGCGACACGCGCGGGCCTGCTGTGATCATCGCTTCCGGCTGCCTTGTTAATGCGGTTTTGGATATCATCTTCGTTGCCGTGCTTCATATGGAGGCTCTGGGCTGTGGCATCGCGGTGGCGCTGACCATTTGCTCCAACGCCACGATGATCGTGATTCGTATGATGCACGCACCGGGTGCGTGGCGGCTTTCACTGTCCAAACTCGGCATTGATCCTGGCATTTGTAAGAGCATGATCTCGTGTGGTCTGCCGCTTGGCTTTCAGTCTGCTGCGTATTCGATTTCCAACGTTTTGATTCAGGTGTCGGTCAACTCGTTTGGTGCCGATGTCACCACGGCTTGGGGTCTTTCGGGCCGCCTGGATGGCATTGTCTGGATGGTTACCGAGGCGCTTGGCGTGTCGATCACCACGTTCTCGGCACAGAACTTTGGCGCGCGCAACTACGAGCGCATGCGCAAGGGCTACCATACGTCGCTCGTGCTGTCGTTTATGCTCATTGGTGGCCTGTCTGCCGTGCTGCTGGTATTCTCGGGTCCGCTGTCTCGTCTGTTTGTCGACGATGCTTCGATTTCGGCGTACACCACGACGATTCTTCATTTTATCGCGCCGTTCTACGCGATTTTCTCGATTATCGAGAACGCGTCGGGTTCCATCCGCGGCGCCGGCGTGAGCTTGCAGCCCATGCTGCTCACGATTTTTGGCACCGTCGTGCTCAGGGTGATCTGGGTGTTTGCGATTATGCCGTTCGATCCGTCGCTTGAGCACCTGCTGCTGGTCTACCCCGTAACCTGGGTAATCACCGCCATGATGTTCACCGTCTACCATCACAGCGGCAACTGGCTCGGCCGCGCCACTGCCTAGCTATTGGGGACGTCCGCAATGGCTAGTATTCGATGCCTTGGCGGGCTAGGAGGCCTTCGTCGAAGTAGTGTTTGACGGGGCGCATTTCGGTTACTAGGTCGGCAAGGTCGGCGAGGGGTAGCAAGCAGCGGCCGGTGAGCACGAGTTCCGTGGTGGCGGGCTTTATCGCAATCAGTTCCTCGACATCCTCTCGCGCCCCAAAGCAGCTGTCGTCTTGCCCTTGCCGTCGCCTGTATAGATTTGAACCTTGCCGACTTACAGTGATGCCATCTCTGTCCTTTCGTGCCCGGCGTCGGTTTATCGCCGTCCGGGTTGGGTATTCTAGAAAACATTATCAACCCCAGTAGATGGAGTTCAAGCAGATGGAGATGGATGACAACAAACGTAGACGGAATATGATCCTCTACGTGCTCATCGCCTTCGTCGTCTACCTCGTGCTCTCGACCGTTCTGTTCCCCAACATCGGTCACACGCAGCAGATTACGAAGACCGATTACTCGACGTTTGTCAAAGCGCTCGATAAGAAGAGTGTCGACAAGGTCGAGTACAACACGGACGATTACACGATTTATTACACCAAGAAGGGCGAGGACGAGAACATCGCCTACAAGACGACCGGTGTGCCGAATGACGCTGGCTTTACCGATCGCGTGCTTGAATCTGGTGCCTCGCTTGAGTCGGTCGTTCCCGATAAGAACTCGGGTCTGATGACCTATTACCTGCTTACGCTCATCCTTCCCATGGCGATTTTCTTCCTCATCGGTTGGTGGCTCAACCGCCGTATGAAGAAGGCCATGGGCGATGACGGTCCTTCGATGAACTTTGGTGGCGGCGGTTTTGGCGGCGGTGGACTGGGCAAGTCCGGCGCGCGCGTGATCGCCTCCAAGGACGTGGGCGTGACCTTTAAGGATGTTGCCGGCCAGGAAGAGGCTAAGGAGTCCCTCAAGGAGGTCGTCGACTTTCTGGAGAAGCCCCAGCGCTACGAGGAGATTGGCGCCAAGCTGCCGCGCGGTGCTCTCCTTGTTGGCCCTCCGGGTACCGGTAAGACCCTGCTAGCCAAGGCTGTTGCCGGCGAGGCTGGTGTTCCGTTCTTTAGCATTTCGGGTTCTGAGTTCGTCGAGATGTTCGTCGGCCGTGGCGCCGCCAAGGTGCGCGACCTGTTTAAGCAGGCCAAGGAAAAGGCCCCGTGCATCGTCTTTATCGACGAGATCGATACGATCGGCAAAAAGCGTGACGGCGGCGGCTTTAGCGGCAACGACGAGCGCGAGCAGACGCTCAACCAGCTGTTGACCGAGATGGACGGCTTCGATAACCACAAGGGTATCGTCGTCCTCGCTGCCACTAACCGTCCCGACAGCCTTGACCCGGCCCTGCTGCGCCCCGGTCGTTTTGACCGTCGCATCCCCGTTGAGCTGCCCGACCTGACCGGCCGCAAGAGCATCCTCGAGCTGCATGCCAAGAGCGTGAAGACGCAGCCGCCGATCGACCTGACCGCGATTGCCCGTGCCACGCCCGGCGCCTCGGGCGCCGACCTGGCCAACATCATCAACGAGGGCGCGCTGCGTGCCGTCCGCGAGGGTCGCAAGCGCGCCACGCAGGACGATTTTGAGGAGTCGGTGGAGGTCGTCATCGCCGGTCAGCAGCGCAAGTCCACGGTGCTGTCCGACCACGAGAAGCAGGTCGTTTCTTATCACGAGATCGGTCATGCCATCGTTGCCGCTCGCCAGAAGGGCTCTGCGCCGGTTACCAAGATCACCATCGTGCCGCGCACGAGCGGTGCTCTTGGCTATACCATGCAGGTCGAGGAGGACGAGCGCTTCCTGACGACACGCCAGGAGGTCTTGGACAAGCTTGCCGTCTACTGCGGCGGCCGTGCGGCCGAGGAACTCATCTTTGGCGAGATGACGACCGGTGCCGCCAACGATATCGAACAGGCCACCAAGCTCGCCCGCAACATGGTGACGCGCTTTGGTATGTCCGACGAGTTTGGCATGATGGCGCTTGGTACCGTGCAGAATGCGTACCTCAACCAGGACACGTCGCTTACCTGCGCTCCCGGTACGGCCGAGCGCGTGGACGCGATTGTCGCTAAGCTGATCGAGGACGCGCACGATCGCGCCCTGCAGATCCTCAAGGAGAACAAGTTTAAGCTCCATGAGCTGGCTCGTTATCTGTACAAGAAGGAGACCATTACGGGTGAGGAGTTCATGAACCTCCTCACGCGCGAGAATCCGCTGATGCCCAAGCAGCAGTAAAGCCGCGGCCGAGCCGGTAAACGCCGACGCCCCATTTGAGCAGCTTACTCAAATGGGGCGTTTTGCTTGAGAGGGATGGAAATGAAGATCGTGGTGAGTGCCTGTTTGATGGGCGAGAGCTGCAAGTATAATGGGCTCGACAACTATCATCGCGAGTTGGTCGAGGCCTGCGAGCGTACAGGGACCGAGGTCCTCTTGGTGTGCCCTGAGGTCTTTGGGGGCCTGCCCACGCCGCGCAAGCCGTCCGAGATTGTGAACGGCGAGGTCTGTACCTGCGAGGGCGTGTCCGTTGACCTGGAATTTCGCCTAGGCGCCCAACGTGCGCTCGACATGTGCGAGCAGGCGGGTGGGCCGGAAGAGATCGCCGCGTGCATCCTGCAGGACCGTAGTCCCTCGTGCGGCGCGAGCCTCATCTACGACGGAACATTCAGTGGCACCCTCACGGCGGGCAACGGCGTCTTCGTTGATTTACTGCTCCGCCACGGTTATCGCGTGATCCCGGTTAGCGAGTTCGACCCCAGCATGCTGGAGCAATAAAAAACCACCACAAGGGCACTGCTCCCTTGTGGTGGTTTTGGGCTAGGCCTAGAGCGTGTGGCCGTAGGCGTCGGCGGCCTTGATGGCGGCGGCGAACTTTTCGTCGGTGAAGGGCTCAGGGTTGCCCTGCTTCCACTCGTTGGTGGCGTGCGCGTATTCGCACAGGGCAGGGATATCGGCCTCGGAAAGCCCGACCTGTTCAAGCGTCACGGGCAGGCCCATCTGCTTGTTAAAGGCGGCGTAGCGCTCAAGGTTCTCGGTATCGCTCGTATAGGCAAACAGCACGAGCACGCCCAGGCTTACGACCTCGCCGTGCAGATAGGTTCCCTCGCGCGGAATGCTGCACGTCGCATTGTAGAACGCGTGCGCCACGCTCGAGTTGTAGTAGTAATCGTTTTGGTTGGTCAGGTTCGAGACATAGCCCGTGTTGACCACGATGTCGAGCGCGATCTGCTTGACGGCTTCGCTCGACAGGTTCTTGCGTACGTCCTCAAGACCTTGGACGCCGTAGGTAAACAGCGGCTCGGAGCAGGTGTGGGCGAGTGCCAGGCCAAGACCGGCGGTGTGCTCCAGGTTGCCGGCACTCGTGGCGTACTCGACTTCGGGCTGCTTGGACAGGGCATCGCCCACGCCGGCCCAGAAGTACTCCGCCGGAGCCTCGGCGATGATCTTGGGATTGATGAAGATGTGCGCCGGTCGGTTGGGGTATGAATAGCCCTCGAGTGATCCATCGTCGTTGTAGACAACGGCAATGGCGGTCGCGGCGGAACAGTTAGAGCAAATCGTCGGGACGGTGAAGACGATCTTCTTGAGCTCGATGGCTGCGGTCTTCACGGTGTCGAGCGCTTTGCCGCCGCCGCATGCGATGAGCACGTCAGCTTCCTGGCAGGCAGGGGAGTTCACGACCTTGGCGATATTGGCACGCGTACTGTTGGTGCCATAGACGCGCGTCTCTAGAATCTCGACATCGGTACCTTCAAGTGCCGCCTCGATGCCCGGTAGCGCTGCAGCCAGGGCTCGCTTGCCGCCAATGATGGCGACCTTCTTCGCACCGTACTCCGCCAGTGCGGCGGGTAGCTCGGTAAAGCAATCCTCGCCAACGGTGTAGTCGCTCATTCCAATCGTGCGCATAGCAACCTTCTTTCGTTCGATAGAGTGCTTTCAGGTATTTTGCTCCTAGAGAAGGGCTGTATTAGCGAGAAATTTCGAACGTATAAAACCAGTGTTGAGGGTTTTTCGCCGGCGCGGAACGTGCTAGCATACTCCGCATAAGCGTTGATGGGGACGAGTAGTCGGCCGTCCGCATGCTACAGAGAGCGGGGAGCGCTGAGAACCCGTGCATGCGACCGATGAAAATCACCCCGGAGCTGCGGTCCCAACGGACGTGCCGCGCAGGCTCGTCTTAGTAGACATCGCCGAGATGGTCGTCGATACAGGCCAGCCGAGTAACGGATGCGAGCGCGCGAATACGCGGGCGAGGGCATCTAAGCTGGGTGGTTAAGCGAAGAGCTTTTGCGGGCGTGCAGCCCGTTTTGTGGCGCTTCGTCCCAGCTTGCAGGGACGGGCGCTTTTTTGGTGCCCATCGGGCGTGCGCGCCCACGACATGAAAGGGGTACCGTGGCAAACGAGTACAAGCAGACGATGAATCTGCCCAAGACCGGTTTTCCCATGCGTGCCGGTCTTTCCAAGTCCGAGCCCAAGCGACTCAAGGACTGGCAGGACAACAAGGTCTACGAGCAGGTTCTGAAGAAGAACGAGGGTCACAAGAAGTTCGTGCTGCACGACGGTCCTCCGTACGCCAACGGTCCGATCCACATCGGCCATGCCATGAACAAGATCTCCAAGGACATGATCAACCGTTACTGGATGATGCAGGGCTATGAGGTTCCCTATGTCCCCGGTTGGGACTGTCACGGTCAGCCGATCGAGCATAAGGTCGAGGAGAAGCTCGGCACCGAGAAGTTCAACCAGACCCCCACGGCCAAGATCCGTGAGCTCTGCAACGAGTTCGCTGTCGAGAACATCGAGCTTCAGAAGGCTGGCTTCCGCCGTCTGGGCGTGCTCGGCGACTGGGACAACCCCTATCTGACGCTCTATCACCAGCATGACGCCGCCGATATCGAGGTCTTCAAGGCCATGTTCGATAAGGGCATGATTTATCGCGGCCACAAGCCGGTTCACTGGTGCAAGCACTGCCACACCGCGCTGGCCGAGGCTGAGATCGAGTACTCCGATGAGACGAGCCCGTCCATCTTCGTGCGCTTCGAGATGACCTCCAAGCCCGCCGGTCTCGAGAATTTCGACGGCCCGGTTGACTTCATCATCTGGACGACCACGCCGTGGACCATTCCCTCCGACCAGGCAGTTTCCCTCAAGCCCGGCGCCGCCTATGTCGCCGTTGAGCACGAGGGTCGTGCCGAGGTCATGCTCGAGGACCTGGCTCCCAAGTGCTGCGAGGAGTTTGGTTGGGAGTACACCCCGGTTATGGTCGACGGTAAGCCCTATGTGGTTCCCGCCGAGACCTTCCACCACATCCACTACAAGCAGCCGATCTTTGACGGTGTTGAGGGCGTGGCGCTGCTGGCCGATTACGTCGGTGTCGATGACGGTACCGGTATCGTCCACAACTCGCCCGGCCACGGCGTCGACGACTACTTTGCCTGCCTCAAGGAGGGCATTACCGACATCTGCATGCCGGTCGATGATGACGGCAAGTTCTACACCGGCGAGGAGTTTGGCACCGGTGGTCCCTTCAGCGGCATGGATACCGATGAGGCCAACCCGCACATCATCGAGTTCCTGCGCGAGCGCGGCACCCTGGTCCTCGAGAAGAAGATCACGCACAGCTATCCGCACTGCTGGCGCTGCAAACACCCGGTGCTCTTCCGTGCTACTGACCAGTGGTTTGTCTCGATGGACAAGACCGGCTTGCGTGAGCAGGCTGGCAAGGAGGTTCGCGAGAACGTCAAGTGGTATCCGGCTCACGCCGCCAACCGCATCGGCGCCATGGTCGAGCAGCGTCCCGACTGGTGCATTAGCCGTCAGCGCAACTGGGGCGTGCCTATCCCCAGCTACACCTGCGCCGACTGCGGCGAGAAGGTCATGAACGACGCTACGCTCGACGCCGTCATCAAGCTCTTCCACGAGAAGGGCTCTGACGCCTGGTTCACCGACGCTCCCGAGAGCTACCTGGGCGAGGCCTGCGTCTGCCCCAAGTGCGGCGGTCATCACCTCAAGGCCGATAAGGACATCCTCGACGTGTGGTGGGATTCCGGCGTGTCTTGGAAGGCCGTCTGCGAGTATCGCCCTGAGCTTGAGTACCCGGCGGACGTGTATCTTGAGGGCTCCGACCAGCACCGCGGTTGGTTCCAGAGCTCGCTGCTCACCTCGGTGGGTGCCAACGGCCATGCTCCGTACAAGGCGGTCGTCTCGCAGGGCTTCACACTCGATGGTCAGGGCCGCAAGATGTCCAAGTCGCTCGGCAATGTTATCGACCCCAATAAGGTCTGCGACGAGATGGGCGCTGATATCATCCGTCTGTGGGTTGCCTCCGTCGACACCAGCTCTGACGTCTCCATCGACCACGAGATCCTTGCTCGTACGTCCGATGCCTACCGTCGTTTCCGCAACACGCTGCGCTTCCTGCTCTCCGAGCTCGAGGGTCAGTTTGAGCCCGAGACCGACGGCGTCGCCTTTGCCGACCTGCTGCCGCTCGACAAGCTCATGGTTGCCCGCCTGACTCAGGTTCAGGCCGAGGTCGACGACGCCTACGCCAGCTACGAGTTCCCGCGCGCCTACCGTGCGCTTTATGACTTCGTGGTTACCGAGCTCTCCAACGTGTACCTCGACGCCCTGAAGGACCGTCTGTACTGCGACAAGCCCGGCTCGCTCGAGCGTCGCAGCGCCCAGACCGTGCTGGCCGAGCTCTTCTCGATGCTCATGCGCGACCTGCAGCCGATCCTGTCCTACACGGTTGACGAGGCCATGGCATATGCGCCCGCTGGCTGCGTCGATCACCAGAAGTACGCCGCGCTGCTCGATTGGTACAAGTCGCCCATCACGGTCGACGAGGCCAATGAGTTCGAGGGCGTGCTCGAGGCTTCTCTTGAGCTCCGTAGCGCCGTGACCAAGGCCCTTGAGGATGCCCGTTCTGCCGGCACCTTCACCAAGAGCCAGCAGGTTCGCGTCAAGGCGGTCGTTCCCGCCGAGATGTACGCGCTGCTGACTGGTGACAAAGCGGTCGACCTGGCCGAGTTCTACATCGTCTCCGATGTTGAGCTGACCCAGGGCGAAGAGCTTTCCGTCTGCATTGATGCTGCCGAGGGCGAGTGCTGCGACCGTTGCTGGAACTACCGCACCACCGTCGGCGAGTACAACGGCCACGCTCATATTTGCAAGCGCTGCGCCGATGCTTTGTAGGTTACGGCGTTCGTAGAACGCCGTAACCTACCGACGCTGCAAACGCCCCTAAGCGGCAATCTGACGTTCAATCGTCGGTCGCGTACCAAAGTACGCTTCCCTCCTCTTTCACGTCACCTTGCTCGCTTAGGGACGTTTTCGCTGTTGGTGACGATAACGCGGCGTTTCCATTGCTGGAGCTAGAGGCTTTCTTTCGACTTGCGTTTTTAGTCGAAAGCTATTAAGCGACATTCCGTTATTCGGAATGTCGCTTTCGTTTTTAGCTGGTTATTTCGCTTGCGTTGGTGGATATGTCGTGCGTTCTGCGTATGGCAATATAAGATAGTTCTTTGTATTAAACGTAATTCGATGATCTTGAGGGTAGGGGATTTCTTTGGGTCGTGCTGGGGATATGACGCCGCCTTTGCGCTGGCGGTTAGGTGTTGCTGGTGGGGTGGTGCTGGTTGTGCTGCTTTTTGATCAGCTGACCAAGCTTGCGGTTCGTGCCGTGGGCGACGCTTTGCATGTGACTGTTATCCCCGGTGTGATCGACTTCCTGTTTGTCCGCAATATCGGTGCTGCCTTTAGCATGGGCGAGGGGCATGGCGTTGCGTTTGCTTTGCTGGCGCTTGCGGTCATTGTCGCCATTGCCGTGTACTTGCTTCGCGCGCCCCAGCTTGCTCGCTTGGAGGTTGTGGGCATGGCTATGGTCGCGGGCGGCGCCATTGGCAACGCGATCGACCGTCTGACCTTTGGCTTCGTGACCGATTTTATTGCCACCACCTTCATCGACTTTCCCGTCTTCAATGTGGCCGATATCGGCATTACCGTGGGCGTTGTGCTCGCCCTCTTCGGCTACATGTTCTTGAGTCCCGCGGCCCGCGAGGTTGATGCGACTGCCGAGCTCAATGCCCGTGATGAGGCCCGCGCTAAGCGCAAAGCCAAGCAGCGTGGGGAGCGTGCCCGCAAGATTCGCGAAAGGAATGAGCGTTAATGGCTGACATCCATATTCTTGTTGCCGACGATTCCGCTGGTCAGCGTCTTGACGCCTATTTGGGCGCCAACGATGGCTGTCCCACGCGCTCTGCCTGCGCGCATCTGATCGAGGGAGGCGCCGTTGCCGTCAACGGTGAGACTTGTCTCTCTAAAAAGTACGCCGTACGCGCCGGCGATCGCATCTCGGTCGACTTGCCCGAGCCGCACGACCCGACCGACGTGATTCCCGAGGCCATTCCCCTCGATATCCGCTACGAGGACGACTACCTTATCGTGCTCTCCAAGCAGCGGGGCCTGGTGTGCCATCCCGCCCATGGCCACGAGAGCGGCACCCTTGCGAACGCTCTGGTCTACCACTGCGGCATCGATCATCTTGGTACTGTGCAGGGTGAGGACCGCCCCGGCATCGTGCATCGCCTGGATCGCGATACCTCGGGCCTTATGCTCGCGGCAAAAGACGACGACACCCAGCGCGCGCTTCAGAATCTCATCCGCACGCGCACGCTCGACCGTCGCTATATCACGCTCGTTCACGGTCACATCGCCATGGACGAGGGCACTATCAACACCGGTATTGCCCGTTCCACGCGCGACCGCGTGAAGATGGCGGTTTCGGATGACCCCTTTGCCCGTCAGGCCATTACGACCTTTAAGGTCCTCGAGCGCTTTGATTCCACGCGTTTTGACGACGGCTATACGCTCGTTGAGTGCCACCTGTTTACGGGCCGCACACATCAGATTCGCGTGCATATGCGCCATATCAACCACGCCTGCGTGGGCGATCCGCTCTACGGCAAGTGCGATGCGCGTGCCGATCAGGGCCTGACCAGGCAGTTCCTGCATTCTTGGCGCATTGCGTTCGATCATCCCGTAACGGGGAAGCGCATTGAGTGCCGTGACGAGTTGCCGTGGGATCTCGCTGCGGTTCTCGACGATCTGGCTCCGCGCTCGCTCGGTCGCACGGCCGTTGGAGATGAAATCGTTCCGCAGCTCGGTCTTCTCGAAGCCTAGCCAGTATTAGGTGGTTTCTTGAACTCGGTAAGCCTGCGGTAAGATATACGATTGTTTACGTTACACGTTGCTGGGAGCCTGCATGCTCGCCTTTTTACAAACCAACACACCCATCGTGATCTTCAACCAGATTGTCGTCACGCTGCTCACGGTCTGCTTTCTGTACCAGGTGGTCTTCTTTGTCATTGGCGCTCTTCGTGGCGAGGTCGCGCCTCCCAAGGCCAAAAAACTCCATCGCTATGCCTTTTTTATCGCGGCGCATAACGAGGAAGCCGTAATTGCCAATCTCGTACGCTCCATCAAGGACCAGGACTATCCGTCCGAGCTTATCGAGGTCTTTGTCGTTGCCGACGCCTGCACCGATAACACCGCGCAGCTCGCACGCGAGGCCGGTGCCATTGTTTACGAGCGCAATGACCTGGCCCGAAAGGGCAAGAGCTGGGTCATGGACTTTGGTTTCGATCGCATTCTCAACGAGTATCCCGACACGTTTGAGGGCTACTTTATCTTCGATGCCGACAACGTTATCTCCCGCGATTACGTGTCCAAGATGAACGATGCCTTTGACCAGGGCTTCCATGTGGTCACGAGCTATCGCAATTCCAAGAACTTCGGCAGCTCGTGGATCTCGGCTGCTAATGCCACGTGGTATCTACGCGAGGCGCGCTTCCTCAACAACGCGCGCAATATCTGTAAGACGTCCTGCGCTGTTTCGGGTTCGGGTTACCTTATCTCGTCAAGCGTTATCGAGGGCATGCACGGTTGGCAGTTCCACACGCTGACCGAGGACATTCAGTTCACTACGTTCTGCGCTATTCACGGTATTCGCATTGGCTATGCGCCGGCGGAGTTCTTTGACGAGCAACCCGTGACGTTCAAGGCATCCTGGAAGCAGCGTATGCGCTGGACCAAGGGCTTTTACCAGGTGTTCTTTACCTACGGTAAGCATCTGGTCAAGTCGATGTTCCGCTATCATCGCTTTGCCGCCTACGACATGTTCATGACGATCGCCCCGGGTATGCTGCTATCGCTGATCTCGATGCTCGCTAATGCGACGTTCTTGATTGTGGGTGGCCTTTCGCATGGTTTCTTGGCAACCGAAGTCGAGATGCAGGCGTGCGCCGCTTCGCTCATTATGACCTTCGCCATGATGTATCAGACGTTCTTTATCCTGGCGCTGCTCACGACTATCTTTGAGTACAAGCATATTCACTGCGCGCAAAAGTGGCGCCTGGTGACTAACCTGTTTACCTTCCCGATCTTTATGTTCAGCTATATCCCCATCACGGTGGCCGCGCTGTTCCTGAAGGTCGACTGGGTGCCGACGCAGCACGCCGTCAACGTTACCCTTGACGAGGTCATGCAAGGCGCCAAATAACCACCACCAAAACCACCGCAAAGGGGACAGGCACCTTTGTGGTGGTTTTTGCTTTTGCGATGCAGCTCGAGGAGGAGTCCGATGGCCTATATCCCGTTTTGGATTTGCATCTTTGCCGGCGTGGCAAGTGATGCCCGAGAGCGACGGTTTCCCAATGGGCTTGCCGGCGCATGTGCCGTGGCGGCGTTGGCGGGCGTTTGGCTCGACCTCGGTTTGAACACAGCGCTTGACCACGCCGGTCTTGCGGTCATCGTCTACCTTGCCCTTGTGCTCACTGAGTCGCTCTGGCGGCGCCTTCGCCACGCCCCGGGCATCGGCATGGGGGATGCCAAGGCGCTCTTCGCGCTTTGCACGCTCGACCCTATGGGTGGCATCGTGGCATTTGCCGTCGCACTCCTGGCCCTGGCCCTATCCTGCCTCTTCACAAAACCACGCTCCCTGCCATTGCTCCCGTTTTTGGTGCCGATTTTTGCCATAATCGAGGTCGTGGGCTGCACTTTGTAACCGATTGCGCATCCTTCTTAAGGAGCATGCCATGGCAACTAATCAAGAAACGGCCGTCATTAAGGCGCGCATGGACCGTATTCCCTCGGCGTTGTCGCCCGAACTTGTCGAGCGCATTGCCGCCGATCGTGCTTCGGGCTATGTCAACCCGTATCGTTGCAACGACGATCAGGTCATTCGTCGTATTGATCGCGCCGCCGACAAAGGCACGCTTATGCGTCCGGCGTTTATGCGCGATACCGAAAAGATACTTCATCTTCCGGCGTACACCCGTTATGCAGGCAAAACGCAGGTCTTTAGCTTCCGTAGCAATGACGATCTGTCACGCCGCGGTTTGCACGTGCAGTTCGTCTCCCGCATTGCGCGCGATATCGGTCGCGCCCTGGGGCTCAATTGCGATCTGATCGAGGCGATTGGCCTGGGTCACGACTTGGGACACACGCCTTTCGGCCATGCCGGCGAGCGTTTCCTCAACGATATCTATCATGAGCGTACGGGGCGTTATTTTTTCCATAACGTGCAGTCGGTCCGCGTGCTCGACACACTGTACGGCCGCAACGTGTCGCTCCAGACGCTCGACGGCGTGCTATGCCATAACGGCGAGTACGAGCAGCGTGTGTTTGAGCTCTCGGACATGAGCTCCTTTGACCAGTTTGACCAGACGGTTGAGGATTGCATTGCCACGGGCTATAGCGCAATTGGGCATCTGCGTCCCATGACGCTCGAGGGCTGCGTCGTTCGCATCTCGGATATTCTTGCCTACGTCGGTCGTGACCGTCAGGATGCGATCGCGGCGGGCCTGCTTTCGCCCGACGTTTTTGATGATGGCCGGGGCGGTGCCTACAACAGTTGGATCCTTACGCACGCTTCCATCGATATCGTTGAGCACAGCTATGGTAAGCCGCGCATCGAGATGAGCGAGGACCTGTTTGGGGAAATCCGCCGAGCCAAGCGCGAGAACTACGAGAAGATCTATAGCAAGGGCGGTATCGAAGGCGATTCCGAGGTGGAGCTGCGCGAGGCCTTCGAAAAGCTCTACGACCGTTGCCTGCGGGATCTAAATAGTGGTGACGAGTCCTCTTACATCTTTAAGCACCATATTTCGCGCATTGAGCAGCAACTTTCCTACTACGATCGCACCTATGCCTGGCAGGACGACAAGGATCAAGCCGTGGTGGATTATATCGCGAGCATGACGGACGGTTATTTCTGCGAACTGACGAGCAAGCTGTTCCCGGGTCTAAAGTTTCCGCATCGTACCTATATTAACGAACGGTAGTTCGTATCCTTTCGGTATACTGGTTAGTTGAAAACGTTTTTGATTGATGCACGGGATGGCTATGGACGACCTTTTTTCTGCCTCGACGCGCGAGCGTTCCTTTAAAAATGCGCCGCTCGCGGTGCGCATGCGACCCAATTCGCTCGACGAGTACGTGGGCCAGCAAAAGGCCGTCGGTAAGGGCTCATGGTTGCGTGCCGCGATCGAGCACGACGTGCTTTCGAGCGTGATTCTGTACGGGCCGGCCGGTACGGGTAAGACGACGCTGGCCCACATTATCGCCAACCATACCAAGAGCGAGTTTGTCGAGGTCAGCGCCGTGACGGGTACCGTGAAGGATCTTCGCCGCGTGATTGACGAGGCCAAGACGCGCCTGAATACCTACGACCGCCGCACCATCCTGTTTATCGACGAGATTCACCGCTTCTCCAAGTCTCAGCAGGATGCCTTGCTGCATGCGGTTGAGAACCGTACCGTCATTATGATTGGCGCCACGACGGAGAATCCGTACTTCGAGGTCAACTCGGCATTGCTCTCGCGCGGTCGCGTGGTGGAGCTTGAGCATCTTAAAGACGAGGATATCGCCACGCTTATCGAGCGTGCGCTCGAGGCGCCGCAGGGTTTGAACGGCAAGTTCTCGGCCGATGAGGATACGGTTAAGACCATCTGCACGCTGGCAGCGGGTGACGCTCGCTCGGCGCTCACGACGCTCGAACTTGCGAGCGAGATTGCCGTCACGCGTCCCGATACCGAGGGAACGCCAGCGCCCGTGGCGGGGGAGTGCTATCCCATCACCGTGGATGACGTGAAGATCGCCAACCCGCGTCGTGGATTTTCGTATGACAAAAACGGCGACATGCACTACGACATCATCAGTGCGTTTATTAAGTCCATGCGCGGTAGCGACCCCGATGCCACAATCTATTGGCTCGCGCGCATGATTGATGCGGGGGAGGATCCCAAGTTTATCGCTCGCCGTATTATGATTCAGGCTTCTGAGGATGTTGGCAACGCCGACCCGCAGGCGCTTTTGGTGGCGCATGCCGCGTTTAAGTCTGCCGAGGTCATTGGCTATCCCGAGTGCCGCATTAACCTGGCTCAGGCTGCACTCTATGTGTGTTTGGCCCCTAAATCCAACGCGTGTGAGGCTTCGATTGATGCGGCGCTGGCCGATATCCATTCTAGTGGGCTTCGCGAGGTGCCGAGTTATCTGCGCGATCGCCATCGCCCAGGCAGCGACGACTACGGTGTGTATAAATACCCGCACGATTATCCCGAAGGCTGGGTCGATCAGCGCTATTTGCCCGAGGGGCTGGAGCGCGGTGCGTTCTGGCAGCCTGCCGGGCGCGGCTGGGAAGAGTGGCGCGTAGAGCAAAGCGAGCGCGACCGCAGCGGGAATGCACCGAAGTAGCTGCTGATAATTTTGTCCCACGTTGCTACTCTTGGCATGTTCGGTCCCCTTTGGGGTACCATGAAAAGCGTCTGTATTTCGATTTTTCCGGGAGGCTTGTATGAGTCCCATTCAAATCGCCCTGCTGCTGCTCGCCGTTGCCGGCGTGTGGGCCATCGCTGAGCTCGCGCTTACCCTGCGCAAGACCCGCAATGTTGTCGACTCGCTCGATAAGACCGTGAACGACCTCAACAACACCATCGCCGAGGCTCAGCCTGTGGTGGCAAAGCTCGATGGCGCTGTCGATGAGCTTACGCCGGCGCTTGCCCAGATGGAGCCGCTGCTTAAGTCGAGCAAGACGGCAGTTGATGCCCTTACCTCCAATCTCGTAGAGGTCGAAGCCGTGGTTCGCGACATTTCTGAGGTTACGGGCAGCATGGCCGAGGCCAGCAATGCTGTGTCTAGCGTGACCGACTCTGCCGCCGGTGCTGTGCAGAAGCTCTTCAATAAGGTGAAGGCTCCTGCAGCCGACGCCGATCGCAAGCTCGCCGCTGCCGCTGCGGAGGCCGAGCTGCCTACCGAGCGCGTCCTAATTGGCGAGGACGAGGCTGCCGCGGGCGACGATGATGGTCAGAAGTCTGTATCCAAGCCGGCTCAGTATTACACCTATACGCCCGCCGAGACCTCTGAGGAGTCCTGCGATGAGTAGCGAAGCAACCTGCCCTATCACGCTGACCGTTGCCGGTGACCCGCGTCTCGCTCGCCTTGTGCGCATGACGGCAGCCAACGTTGGTGCCCTGTGCTCTATGTCTGTCGATCGCATCGAGGACATCCGCATGGCTGCCGAGGAAGCCTTTATCTTTGGCTGCACGGCTGTTGATTCCGACGACATCTCAATCAAATTCGATGTCGATGAATCTCACGTTGGCATGACCTTTACCTTTGGCGATCAGGCCACCGTCGACGAGGATGACCAGGCTGCTGTTTATGCCGAGCTTATTTTGGCGAGCGTGTGCGACTCCTACGAAAAGACTGCGGCGCCCCTGACGCTTTCCCTCGACCTCAAGGCGGATATTTAATATGACCGAACGTTCCCGGAGCGGCAAGACCGCTTGGGACAAGGAGAAAACCCGCGAGCTGTTTCGTCGCTACAAGGAGACCGGTGATCCGGACGCCCGCGAACAGCTCGTCATGTCCCATATGAACCTGGTAAGGTTTCTTGCCAACAAATTTAAGAATCGCGGCGAGCCGCTCGACGACCTCATGCAGGTCGGCTATCTGGGTTTGCTCAAGGCTATTGACCGTTTTGATCCCGAGCGCGGTCTTGAGTTCACGACGTTTGCGACACCCACTATCCTGGGCGAGATCAAGCGCCATTTCCGCGACAAGGGCTGGAGCGTGCGCGTACCGCGTCGTCTGCAGGAGCTCTCGGCCAAGGTCAACCAGGCTACTGACAAACTTACCAACGAGCTGCAGCGTTCGCCCAAGGTTGAGGAGATCGCTGAGTATCTAGATGTGACTGTCGATGAGGTCCTCGAGGCTATGGAATCGTCTTCGGCCTATACCTCGGTGCCCATCGAGGCTCCTGGTGCGTCCGATTCCGACGATGCCCCTTCGATTCTCGACCGTTACGCCGACGACGACAACGAGCTCGACTTTACCGATGACCGCCTAGTGATCGAGGAAGCCATACGTGATTTCTCGCCGCGCGAGCGCGAGGTGATCGAGCTGCGCTTTGTGAAGGGCATGACCCAGATCGAGATCGCCAAGAAGCTGGGTATTTCTCAGGTGCAGGTTTCGCGTCTGCTGCGCCGCACGCTTAAGAAGATTCAGGACAAGATCGACCCCGACGGAGTGATGATTCGTTCATGAGTGAGCACCCCCAACAAACCGATCGCGTGCTGCGCGACACCCGCATTCTGACGCTGCGCATTTGGGCTGTTGTCGGCTGCATTGTTATTGCTGCTGTCATCTTTAACCTTATGGGCATCCTGGCGCCGGTTATTGAGTTTCTTGCCGTCGGCTCCATCATTGCTTTTGTGATGTCCCCGATCACCAACTGGCTCGAGCACCATGGCGTGAATCGCGGCATCGGTTCGCTTATCGCGCTTATTGTTGTTGTTGCCGTGCTCGTCGGTGTCGTTTGTATCTTGTCGCCGATTCTCTTTGGTCAGATCATGGAAGTCCTGAGCCGCCTGCCCGAGCAGCTTCGTGTTGCAGGTGGCGATCTCAACGAGATGATCTCGCATGCAAAGACGCTCAACAACACGCCGCTCAAGGAGTATTTGGACGATAATCTTTCGTCGCTGGTTGCCGTGGCATCGAGGTATGTGTCTCAGATTGCCGCCGAGCTTGGTCGTGGTGTGTTCCCACTCATCACCAATACGGCCTCGCAGCTGTTCGTTATCTTCCTTGGCTTGGTGCTTGCCTACTGGATGGCCTGCGACTACCCTCGCATGCACCACGAGATTTGCACCATCATCGGTCAGGAGAAGGAGACCTCGTACCGCTTTATGGTCGCCATCCTTTCTCGCTCTGTCGGCGGCTACATGCGCGGTATGGTCGTGACGTCCATCTGCGGTGGTTTCCTCGCCTTTATCGGTTTTATGATCATCGGCCATCCGTATGCGGCGCTCATGGCTATCTTTACCGGCATCATGCATTTGGTTCCGGTCGTCGGTCCCTGGGTGAGCGCAGCAATCGCCACGGTGCTCGGTTTCATGTTCAGCCCCATGTTGGCGTTATGGACGCTCATCGTGACGATGGTCGCGCAAAACGTCACCGATAACGTCATTTCGCCCAAGGTCATGCAGAGCTCGGTGCAGGTGCATCCCATCATGAGCCTCACGGCGCTCGTTATTGGCTCGGCACTCATGGGCCCCATCGGCATGATTATTGCCATCCCGCTTTGTGCGGCCCTCAAGGGTATCTTCGTGTACTACTTCGAGAATGAGACCGGCCGACAGCTTGTGGCCTATGACGGCGCCGTGTTTAAGGGCACGCCGTACCGCGATGCCGATGGCAACCCGGTCGCCGCCTACGACGCGCTCGGCGACGACACCTTCATCTACGAGTCCGAGCTCATCGGCAACGAGACTGCGCCCGAGGCCAAGGCCATGCCCAAGCCCGAGCTCGATAATCCCTGGATCAAGCTCTCGGGTTTGCAACCCGATTCCACGGGCTTCTTCAAGAACCCCTTTGCCAAGGATGACGATTCCAACACGGACGACACCAAAACCGGCATCGACGGCTCCATGGACGATGATGACAACTAGCGGGGTAATTCGGATTAATATTCATACGCGCTAACATGCAATTTCGCTGAAGGGCCGGCATTGTGCCGGCCCTCTTTTTTGCACAGGCGCGGTGGGATGGTAATATCGTTACGTTTGAACTGTTTCGATGTGAAACCGAGGAGATTCCCTCTATGAGTGCTGACTACCCGTCAATGACTACGGCCGAGATTCGCTCCAAGTTCCTCAACTTCTTTGAGGAGCGCGGTCTTAAGCTCTATCCTTCTTCGTCCCTCGTCCCCGATGATCCCTCGCTGCTGCTTGCCAACGCCGGCATGAACCAGTTTAAGGAGTACTACCAGGGCAAGAAGACCATGAAGGAGATCGGCGCTATCTCCTGCCAGAAGTGCGTCCGCACCAACGATATCGATTGCATCGGCGAGGACGGCCGTCACCTGTCCTTCTTTGAGATGCTCGGCGACTTCTCCTTTGGCGGCGTCTCCAAGCAGCAGGCTTGCGCCTGGGCCTTTGAGCTCATCACCAAGGAGTTCAAGCTGCCGCTCGACCGCCTGTACTTCACCGTCTTTACCGAGGACGACGAGACCCACGACGTGTGGCGTTCTCTGGGCGTTGCTGAGGACCACATCTCCCGCCTGGGCGAGGACGATAACTTCTGGGCCGCTGGCCCCACCGGTCCCTGCGGTCCGTGCTCCGAGATCTACTTTGACATGGGCGAGGAGGTCGGCTGCGGCAGCCCCGACTGCAAGCCTGGCTGCGACTGCGACCGCTTCCTGGAGTTCTGGAACCTCGTCTTTACCCAGTACGACCGCCAGGAGGACGGCTCCATGCCGGAGCTGCCGCACCGCAACCTCGATACGGGCATGGGCCTGGAGCGCATGGCCGCCATCATGCAGCACAAGACCGCCAACTACGACGGCGATCTGATGCAGCACCTCATCAAGCTGGGCGAGAAGATTAGCGGCAAGACCTATGACGCCGACGATTACTCTGGCGCCAGCCGCTCCCTGCGTATCATCGCCGACCACTCCCGTGCCGTCGACTTTATGATCTCGGACGGCATCCTTCCCGGTAACGAGGGTCGCGAGTACGTCCTTCGCCGCCTGCTCCGTCGTGCCGTGTTCCACGGTCGCCTGCTGGGCATCGAGGGCGCCTTCCTGACCAAGTTCATCGACGAGGTTAACGCTCAGATGGGTGAGGCTTATCCCGAGCTGCTCAAGAATGTCGCGCTCGTCAAGGGTATCGTCGCCTCCGAGGAGGAGCGCTTCTCCACGACGCTCGACAACGGCCGCGTCTATCTGGACGAGGCCCTGGCAGCGCTTGCCGAGGGCGCCGTGCTTTCGGGCGATGTCGCCTTTAAACTGCACGACACCTTTGGTTTCCCCATCGATCTGACCGTCGAGATCGCCGGCACCGCTGGCCACGACGTCGATATGGACGGCTTCACTGCCTGCATGGAGGACCAGAAGGCCCGCGCCCGCGCCAATGCCAAGGGCGACGCCTGGGGCAGCTTCAACGACGTGTGGGTCGAGCTTTCGGACAAGGTCGCAGCGACCGAGTTCGACGGCTATGACAACGATGTGATCGAGGGCGCCAAGGTTGTCGCCATCGTGCGCAACGGCGAGTCCGTCGAGTCCGCTGCCGCCGGCGAGGATGTCGAGGTTGTGCTCGACCGCACCCCGTTCTATGCCGAGATGGGTGGCCAGCAGGGCGATGCCGGCAAGCTTTCCGCCGAGGGCGTTGTTCTGACCGTTGCCGACACCAAGAACCACAACGGCCTGTATGCCCACGTCGCGCACGTTGCCGAGGGCACGCTGGCTGTCGGTGCCGCTGTTACCGCCGCGCTCGACGCCGAGCGCCGTGGCTTCCTGCGCCGCAACCACACCGCCACGCACCTGCTCGACGCTGCCCTTAAGCAGGTCCTGGGCGAGCACGTCTCCCAGGCCGGCTCGCTGGTGACGCCCGAGCACCTACGCTTTGACTTCACGCACTTCGAGGCCCTGTCCTCCGAGCAGCTCAAGGCTGTCGAGGACCTGGTCAACCAGCAGATCTTCGCTTCCAAGCCGGTCGTGACCCGTGTCATGGGCATCGACGAGGCTAAGGCTGCCGGCGCTGTCGCTCTGTTTGGAGAGAAGTACGGCGATGTCGTCCGCGTCGTCTCCGTGGGCGCTGAGGACCAGCCGTTCTCCCGCGAGCTCTGTGGTGGCACCCATGCCGCCAATACCGCAGAGATTGGTCTGTTCAAGATCATTTCCGAGTCCTCCACGGGCTCCAATGTCCGCCGTATCGAGGCCGTGACCTCTAAGGGTGCCCTCGACTACATGGCCGACCGCCTGGCGCTCGTTGACGCCGCCGCCGCTGCGCTCAAGTGCCGCGTCGACGAGGTTCCCGCCCGCGTGGAGAACCTGCAGGCTGAGCTGCGCGAGACGTCCAACAAGCTCAAAAAGGCTCTGACCGGTGGCTCCTCCGACGCCATCTCCAGCGCCATCGAGGGCGCCGTCGAGCTCGACGGCTATAAGCTCGTTGTCGCTGAGCTCCAGGGCCTTGAGGCTGCCGACCTGCGCAACGTATGGGATACCGTGCATCAGAAGGTCGCCGGCCCCGTCGCTTGTGTCGTCGCCAGCGTGACTGAGAAGGGCACTCCGGCCCTGCTCGCTGCCGGCTCCGATGACGCCGTCAAGGCCGGTTTCCACGCCGGTAACGTGATCAAGCAGATCGCGGGTCTGGTCGACGGTCGCGGTGGCGGTCGTCCCAACATGGCCCAGGCCGGTGGCAAGAATGCTGCCGGCATCGCCGATGCCCTCGCGGCCGCTAAGACCGCGCTCGGCGCCTAAGAATCTAAGAAGTCGCTGTGGTTGCGCTCGCGCTGGACATAGGGGAGACCAGGATTGGCATCGCCGTCTCGAGCCGTGATGGCAAGATGGCGATGCCTGTCAAGGTGCTTCCGGCTGCCGAGGTCACCGGTATGGCCAAGACGTTCCGCTACCTGGTTGAGGACTATGAGCCCGACATCCTGGTAAGCGGACGCCCCCTGACCATGGCCGGTGAGCCCGGCCCCCAGGCCGAGCGCGTTGCCGCCGTGGCGCAAAAGATTGCCGACGAGCTCGATCTTCCGCTGGAGTTTGAGGACGAACGTCTGTCTTCGCAAGAGGCCAAGCGTATCCTGCGCGAGCAGGGCCTCAACGAAAAGCAGATGAGGGGCAAGATCGACATGATTGCCGCCAGCCTGTTTTTGCAGACGTGGCTCGATCGTAAAAACGAGGAGGTTTCGCATGTCTAGCGCTTCCGATCCGCGCCAGCAGAATCGTACACGGCAGCCGGCGTCGCGCCCTGCCCAGCCTGGCCAGCGTCTGGCACAGCCGACGCAGCGCGCAGCTCAGTCTGCCGCGCGCTCGGTGCAGTCCTTCTCTCATTCGGCCCAACCTGTTCAACGGACGGGTCAGCAGCCTTCTGCTCGTTCGGTTCAGCATTCGGCTTCTCACGCGGCTCAACAGCCCACTGCTCGTACGGCCCAGCCTGCAGGCGGTACCCGCTTTAAGCAGCAGGCACCTACCCAGCGAACTCAGGTCCCTCAATCGCATTCGCATCACGCTCGCGGTTCGCATGGCGTTGCTCCGGCGACCCGCTCGAGCTACAACACGCATGCTCGTCGCGGTGCTCAAAAGAAAAGCTCCCCGGTGCCTATGATTATCGGCGTTGTGGTGGCGGTGCTCGCGCTTGCTGCGATCGCTTTCTTTGTCGTGCCGGCCGTCAAGGGCTTCTTTGCCGGTGAGGATACGAAGGTCACGGCTGGTCAGCAGGTTACGGTGACCATTCCCGATGGTGCTTCAGGCGATACGATCGCCTCGATTCTCTCCGAGAACCATATCGTAGAAAATCCCAAGGATTACTATGCGGCGGTGAAAAAGCTCAACGCCGATATGTCGCTCAGGCCCGGTGATTATTCGTTCACCACACTCATGGATGCGACCAAGGTTGTTCAGCAGCTCATGGAAGGCCCCAACGCGGGCTCCAGTGCGCTGACTATCCCTGAGGGCCTGACGGTCGATCAAGTCGCCGACCGTGTGGCCCAGGCCTACGACAGCATCTCTAAGGAAGACTTCCTCAACCAGGCCAAGGCCTCCAACTACGTGGACGACTATAGCTTCCTTAAGGGCGCCGCCAACGATTCGCTCGAGGGTTTCTTGTTCCCCAAGACCTATTCGTTGGGTGATTTGCCGACGGCCGATGGCGTGATTCGCGCTATGCTCGATCAGTTTAAGACCGAGTACAAGTCGCTTGACTTTGCGAGCTGCGAAGCCAAGATCAAGGAACGCTACGGTGTGGAGATGTCCGACTACGACATCGTCAACTTGGCCTCTATCGTTGAGCGCGAGGGCCTCAACGCCGACCAGCGCGCGCACGTGGCCTCGGTCTTCTACAACCGTCTTGCCGGCAAGCTCGATGGTCTGCGCTATCTCAACAGCGATGCGACCATGATGTATGTCACCGGTGGCGAGGTTACCGCCGACGACCTGCAGAGCGATAGTCCGTATAACACCTATAAGCACGAGGGCCTGCCGCCCACGCCCATCTGCTCTCCGTCGCTCGAGGCACTCAAGGCCACGCTTGAGCCGACCGACTCCGATGACCTGTATTTCTACATTACGCAGGACGAGGAGTACTTCTCGCAAACCTACGAAGAGCATCAACAGTCTTGGAATTAGCATGAGGATTTTTAGCCCCAAACGTTACGTTGCCTCGGTCGATCGCATCGACCTTGATACCCTTTGGGCCGACGGCAAACGCGCCATTCTGCTCGATCGCGATAACACCCTGGTGCCGCGCGACACCGAGCAGGTTCCCGCCGCGGTTTCCGCTTGGCTCGATACCGCCCGCGCCAAAGGCTTTAAGCTGTGCATGGTGTCCAACAACTGGCATCGCGACCAGGTCATGGCATCAGCACGCGAGCTGGGACTCGAGGCCATCAGCCATGCCATGAAGCCGGCGCCGTTTGCCCTCAAGGCGGGTCTTAAGCGCCTCGGCGCCACGGCTGACGAGGCGGTGCTGATCGGTGATCAGCTCTACACGGACGTGTGGAGCGGCAACTTCGCCGGCGTCGATACCATCCTGGTAAAGCCGCAGGCGACGCAGGACCTGTGGTATACGCAGATCTTCCGTATCTTTGAGCGCCGGGCCCTGCGCGACCTTCCTTGCGAGGAATAGGTCTCGTCATGTCCCAGCACATCAAACACGGCTGCGACCATATCTTCTTTATCGGCTTTTTGGGCGCGGGCAAGTCGACGCTTGCGCGCAACGTGGGCACCATGTTCAAGCGGCGTTTTATCGATACCGACCGTCTGGTCGTGCGCCGTTGCGGCAAGTCGGTAACCGAGATTTTTGAGACCGAGGGCGAGGATCGTTTTCGCGAGCTCGAGACCTCGGCGCTCCGTTCGCTCCAAAGCGAGCGCAGCCTGTTGGTTTCGTGCGGGGGCGGTATCGTCGAAACGCCGGTGAATATTGAACTGATGCACGAAATGGGTACGTGCGTGTACCTCGAGGGCGACTTCGAGGATTCGATTCGACAGATTCGTCGGTCCGACACGCGCCCCGATTTCCGTTCGCCCGAGCATGCTGCGCGCCTGTTTGAGCATCGCCGTCCGCTGTATCGCCAGGCCGCCGACCTTACCCTTGATATTCGCAACAAGTCCTTCGAGGACGTTTCCTACCTTTGTGCCGAGATGCTTTTGGAGCGTGGGCTGCTATGATTCGCCGTCAACTGATCAATTTCCAAAACCGCAGCGTCGATGTCCGTGTCGGATTGGGTGCGTTCGATGAACTGTCGCGCATGTTTGCCTCGGCCGTGGGCAAGCCTAAGCGCGCGATGGTCGTTTGGAACACCGCCACGTCAGAGCGTTTTGGTGAGGTCGTCGAGCATGCGCTGGTCGACGCCGGTTTTGCCGTGTCGCCGCTAGTCCTCGAGGTTTCGCCTGCTGGTGCCACGCTGGCCGATGCTGATGCTATCTTTGGCGCCCTGTCTGCCAACGCCGTTACCTGCGACGATCTGGTTGTCGCCGTTGGCGATGCCGCAACCTGCTCGGTTGTTAGCTGGTGCGCCAACCAGTGGTGCGGCCGAACCGAGTGCGCGCTGTTGCCGACGACCTTCGACGCCATGCTTACGGTCGCGACGACCATGAAACCGCTCGTCGCCTCGTCTGCCAATGCGCTTCCCGCTATCGCGTTCCGTCCCGAACCGGGCTTGGTCGTGTGTGACCTCGACCTTGTTCGCGAGGAGGACCCCGAGGACCTCAAGCTCGGCTTTGTGGTGCTTGTTGGCACCATGCTTTCGAGCAGTAAGTCCCGCTGGAATCAGTTTACTGAGACCGTCCCCGAGATTCTCGCGGGCGAGGAGGTCGCGCTCGTCAATGCCGTTCAATGGTCTCAGACTGCCCGTAAGGACGTACTGATGGCCACGAACCCGAGCGCTCGCCATGCGCTCGATTTTGGCAAGACGGGGGAGCGTACCCTGCGCGCCTGCTTAGGCGATGCCGCTTCGCAGGTCCCTGCCTATCAGCTGTTATCCGAGGGCATGCGCTTTGAGGCGCGCCTAGCACATGATGCCTGCGACTTTGATATCGATTACGTCTTTGAGGTCGATGACTGCCTGGAGGACTTTGGCATCGAGGAACTTGCCTTCGACCTGGAGCCCACCGCGTTTATCGAGGAGTTCCGCAGACAGCAGTTCGCCCGCTCGAACCGCAGTATGTTGCCGCTGCCCGCGGCACTCGGCGCCATTCGTCTAACGAGCGTCGAGGACGAGGTTCTTGAGCGCCATGCTCATGCCTACTTGGCTTCTCGCAAAGAACTTCTCTAAGATTTATTGACTTCCATCGTCTTTCGTATCATGTTGAGGGGCGGGTTTTCAATCGGTTGCGGATCGCATGCGATTCCGTCGTTCGGTTGAGACCCGTTCCGTCTATATAGAGACAACAAGAAAGGAATCTGCATGTCTGAGTTTGCTGCCGGTCCTGCCGGTCGTATCGAGCGTGTCCGTGCCCTGATGGCCGAGCGTGGCTACGACGCCATCGTGGTGCGCGACGAGGCCAACCTTCGTTGGCTTACGGGCGTGAAGGGCGTCTTCGACTACACCTTCGAGTTCCCGCACGCTGCGTTTATTACGGCTGACCAGTGCCTGTTCCACACCGACTCGCGCTACCTCAACAGCTTTGAGGAGAACACGCCCGCCGGCAGCCCCTGGGTCTACGACATGGACGAGGGCACCATTCCCGGCTGGGTCGCCGGCAAGATCGCGGCCAATAGGTGCCGCGTCTGCGCTGTCGAGGATGACATGCAGATTAACTTCTACCAGGGCATCCAACGTGGCCTGGAGGATCGTTCCGTCGCCTGCATGCTGCCGCTGATGCATGACGACATCCGTAAGATGCGCGCCATCAAGGACGCCGAGGAGATTGAGCTCATGCGCCATGCGCAGTCGATCACCGACGCCGCCTTCCAGCACATGCTCGTCTTTATTAAGCCCGGCATGACCGAGAAGCAGGTTCGCAACGAGCTCGAGAACTTTATGTTCGCCAACGGCGCCGACAGCTTGGCTTTTGGCTCCATCGTGGCGAGCGGTCCCAACACCGCCAACCCGCATGCCGTGCCGAGCGATCGCGTGATCGAGAAGGGCGACTTCGTCCTGATGGACTACGGCGCGGGCTACTGTGATTACCGCTCCGACATGACACGCACTGTTGTGATGGGCGAGCCCACGCAGGAGCAGCTTGACCTGTACGCGCTCGTGCGCCGTACGCACGAGGAGTGCGTCGCCGCCATTCATCCGGGCGTCGAGGGCAACGACATCTTCAAGCTCTCCAAGAAGATCATCGGCGATGCCGGCTATGGCGATTACTACAACCATGGTTTGGGCCACGGCGTGGGCATCGACATTCACGAGCTGCCCAACTTCAACCGTAGCAAGAACATCATTGAGGTCGGCTCGGTTATTACCATGGAGCCCGGCGTCTACCTGCCCGGTGTGGGCGGCGTGCGCCTGGAGGACTACGGCGTCGTCACCGAGAACGGATATGAGCCCTTCACCAAGACCCCGCACGACCTGTACGTCATCGATTGCTAGACCATTTCGATAGATTTTTGGGGCGGGGCGTCCGGAGCAATTCGGACGCCCCGCGTTCTCTTTTTATGCGCTCGCTGCAGGCGCCGTCTGCAAGTGTATAATTTCGGTCGTATGTAATTTGGACGCTTGTGCGTTCTGCCCATAACAAGAAAGGTCGCTATGCCTACCATTTCTACCGCCGACTTCAAGAACGGCCTCGGTCTCCGCATCAAGGACAAGGTCTACACCATCGTCGAGTTCCAGCATGTCAAGCCGGGCAAGGGCGGCGCGTTTGTGCGCTACAAGACCCGCGACATCAAGAGCGGCCGCGTCGTCGAGAACACCTGCAACGCCGGCACCAAGTTCGAGAGCGTCATGCTCACCACCCGTGAGTTCCAGTACCTCTACAACGATGGCACCGACTACATCTTCATGGACAACGAGTCCTATGAGCAGGTTCCCGTTCCCGAGGACATGGTGGGCGAGAACTCCAAGTGGCTGCGCGAGAACGACATCTGCCAGCTGCTCTTCGCCGACGATGAGCTTATGGGCGTGACCCCGCCGATGTTCATCGAGACCACCATCGTCCAGACCGACCCGGGCTTTAAGGGCGACACCGTCCAGGGTTCCACCAAGCCGGCCACGATCGACACCGGCGCTGTCATCCAGGTCCCCATGTACCTCAACGAGGGTGAGGTCATCAAGGTTGACACCCGCGACGGCAAGTTCGTCTCCCGCGTCTAGCAACCAACTCTTCTAGGAGGACTCATGCCCCAGGAAATCAAGATTGACGGCATCGGCATTTCGCCCGATGTTCTGACCGCCATCGTCTCGCGCGCCGTGTCGGATGTCGAGGGCATCGCCTCCGTTGGCGTCAAGGACCTTGCCACCAACCTTGTCTCCATGATGCTTTCGTCCAAGGCCCCGGCTTCCGAGCCGGCGGTCGAGGCCGAGGTCGTTGGCGACAAGCTCGCACTCACCGTGCGTGTCGTGGTGTTCTTTGGCTATCCGTTCAAGAAACTCGCCGAGGCCGTTCGCGCCGCCGTGGTCGCCGCCATCGATGCTCAGGTGGGCGTCGAGGTCGAGCGCGTTGACGTTTGCATCGACGGTCTCGTTTTCCCCAAGGAGTAACCTTTGAGCCTTAAGGTTTATCGCGGGCGTACGCTTGCCCGCAGTCAGGCGCTGCAGCTGCTGTTCCAGGCCGAGGCCACGGACAGCCCGCTCGAGCGCGTCCTCGAGGGTGATTTCCTGATCTCGAAGGGTCCCCTCGATCCCTATGCGCTGGAGCTGTGCCGCGGTGCCTATGAGCATATCGATCGCATCGACTGCGCTCTGCGCTCCGTTGCCAAGAACTGGGATCTTATGCGCATGCCCGGCGCCGACCGCAATCTGCTGCGTATCGCCGTTTACGAGATGCGTTTCCTCACCGACGAGGAGGTCTCGGACGCCATCGTAATCAACGAGGCCGTCGAGCTTGCCAAGGCCTATGGCACCGACCAGTCCGCGTCGTTCGTCAACGGTGTGCTGGGCAAGATCGCTCGCAGCGAGGAGCTGCCGGGCGAGGACCTGTATCAAGAGCTGCTGGCCGAAGATCGCGCTCGTGAGGAGGCACAGGCTGCCGAGGCTGCCGCCAAGGTTGCGGTTGCCCAGGCTGAGGCTGGCGTGCTGGCCGAGGATGCGGACGCCGCCGAGGCTGTTGTCGACTCCGTCGAGGAGTAGCCATGCCAGAGGGTTCCGTCCGCAACTTCGACGAGATCTCGGACCGTCTGGACCAGATAATCGCTACCGTTCGCTCCAAGGATACGTCCTTGGAGCGTTCACTCGATCTGTTTGACGAAGCGATTGAGCTGGGCTCCCGTGCGGTCGATATGGTCGACAAGTTTGAGCTGACGCCACGAGAAGCCGACAAGCTCGAGCAGGAATATGATGAGGATGCAGCAAACGAATCCCAGGATAGCTAGGCCGCATCTCCGGATACGAATGGTTGATGGCATTCATGAAACGCGTGCGTCTTGATGACGAACTGATTTCACAGGGCATCTGCGCCGATCGCGCGGATGCCCTTCGCACTCTTATGGCCGGCTTGGTCTCGAGTGGCGGCGAGCGCTTGACTTCGCCGGGCCTTAAGGTGACCCCGGGTCTGCCGTTGCACATGAAGGGGCGCATTCCATATGTTGGCCGCGGCGGTCTTAAGCTCGAAGGCGCGCTTGATGCGTTTGGTATCAATCCGACGGGCCTTGCCTGTCTGGATGTGGGCTGCTCTACCGGCGGCTTTACCGATTGCCTGCTCAAGCGCGGAGCTGCGACCGTTGTCTCGGTGGACGTGGGTCGCGCCCAGTTCGATTGGTCGTTGCGTCAGGACGATCGCGTGACGCTGCATGAGCGCACAAACGTGACGCAGCTGCCTGAGCTTGGCTATGCCGGCGCCATCGACCTGGCTGTGTGTGATGTCTCGTTTACCAGCATCGCGAACATTATCGATGCGGTACTGGCGTGCCTGGCTCCTACGGGTGCATTCTGCACGCTCGTAAAGCCGCAGTTTGAGGCTCCGGCGGCGCTGGTGGGCGAGGGCGGCATTGTGACCGAGCCCGCCGTGCGCCGCGATACACTCGTGGCGGCGGTTGAACTCTTTGCTGCCAAGGGCCTGTTCCCGGTCGATGTGTGCGTGTCACCCATTCATGGTGCCAAGGGCAACGTTGAGTTTTTCGTGTACGGCACGAGATTTGAACCCGGCGACCGCTCGCAAGACGAGCTGCAATCCCAGGTATCGGTTTTGAGCGAGAAAGCTGCAACGCTATGAAGGTCTTTCTGGTTCCCAATTACTACAAGCAAGAGGCGGTCGAGAGCGGCCTGATGCTCGAGCTTTGGCTGACGCGCCAGGGCTATGAAGTCGCATGGGCTGCCGACCAGCGATCGAAGATTCAAAGCACGCCTGATATTGATGACTCCGATCTGGTCATTACGCTCGGCGGGGACGGTACGTTGCTGCGCGCTGCCCGCATCCTCAACCATCGCGAGATTCCTATCCTCGGTCTTTCCTATGGTCACCTGGGCTTTTTGACGGCTGCGAGTCCCGAGGAGCGCGACATTCTGCAGGTCGTGAGCGACGCCCTGTCCGGCGAGCTGCATGTGAGCCGTCGCGCTACCATCGCCGCGGATATCGTGTCCGTGCGCGAAGACGGTACGAAGGATGTCGTGCGCACCTTCGCCCTCAACGACATGGCGCTTACGCGCGGCCCCCTGTCCGATATGGTCGAGTTTGACATCACGGTGTCGGGCCATCATATCGATCGACTGCGTGGTGACGGCGTGGTCGTGTCCACGGCGACTGGTTCTACGGGTTACGCGCTCAGTGCCGGTGGCCCCATCGTGAGCCCCGACTATACGGGCATGGTCTGCGTACCCATTGCGCCGCACACCATTCAGGCCCGTGCCTTCTTGACTTCGCCGAGTGATGTCGTCGAAATCTTTATGTCCGATGATCGCCCGAGCGTGCCGGCGATCGCCATCGATGGACAGTTTATTACCTGCGATGGCACGGTCGAGAGCGTGGCTGTGCGTCGCGGTCCCGGTGATGTGCTGCTGCTGGATTACGGCCCCGAGAGCTTCTATAACTCGGTGAGCCGTGTGTTCTACGGAGTGCGTCATGATCGATGAGCTGCAGGTTTCTAACATTGCACTCATTCGCGAGGCGACGTTGGTGCCGAGTGCCGGCCTGACTGTCCTGACCGGCGAGACCGGTGCCGGCAAGACCGCGCTGCTCTCGGCCCTCAAACTTATTTTGGGCGAGCGCGCGGATTCCTCGACGGTGCGCGAGGGTGAGGCGCTGGCGAGCGTCGAGGCGCGACTCTTTGACGGGCCGCACGACACGGAGGGCTTCACGGTCCAGCGCAGCCTTTCTGCCGAGGGCCGCAGCCGCGTGAAGATTGACGGCCGCATCGCCAGTGTGCGCGAGCTTTCGGAGCGCGTCGGTGTGATGATGGATCTGTGCGGCCAGCACGAGCACCAGCGCTTACTCGATCCGGTGCATCACGTTGCGATGGTCGATGCGTGGGCGGGACGCTCTGCGCTCGAGGCGCTGGATGCGTACCGCGCCTGCTTTAAGGCATCGCGCGCTGCCGCCAAGGAGGTTCGACGTGTCGAAGAGGCCTCGCGTGCGCAGGGGAGCCGCGTCGAGGAGGCGCGCTTTGCCCTCGAGCGCATCGGCGAGGTCGACCCCAAGCCGGGCGAGTATGAGGAACTCGAGGAACTGCTGCCGCGCTCCGAACATGCCGAGGTACTGGTTGCCACGGCTAACGATGCCCATGCATCGCTTGCCGCCGAAGGGGGAGCGCTCGATGCCGTGAACAGCGCCGTGGCAGAACTTTCCCGTATGGCTACCGTCGATCGCAAACTGGGTGACATTGCCGATGCACTTTCGGATGCCTGTATCTCCCTTGAGGATTGCGCGAACGAGCTTCGTTCCTATCGCGATGGCGTCGCCTTCGACCCGCGCGAGCTCGCACGCATGCGTGAGCGGTATTCCGACCTCAAGGGCCTGTTGCGTCAGTGGGGTCCCACCATGGACGATGTCTTTGCCATGCGCGATCGCTCGCAAGAGCTGCTGTCCCTGGTCGATGATGGCGATGAACAGATCAAAAAGGCGCGTGAAGCGCTTGGCGCGGCGGAGCGCGAACTGTTTGCTGCCGCCAAGGCGCTTAAGCGCGCTCGCAATACGGCGGCCCCGCGCTTCTGTCACGAGGTCGGCCGCCAGATGGCTCGCTTGGAGATGGGTGGCGCCGAGCTCGTCTGGGAGTCGCGCGATCTTCCCCGTGCTGAGTGGACGCCCGCTGGTCCTTCGAGCTACGAGCTGCTATACCGCAGCGGTGCCGGTTTGACGCCGCGCCCCCTGCGCCGCATTGCGTCGGGCGGCGAGCTCAGCCGCGTCATGCTGGCAAGCAAGGTCGTCCTCGGTAACGCGGACGGTGTTGATACGCTGGTGTTTGACGAGGTCGATGCTGGTGTCGGTGGCTCCACGGCGCGTGCGCTCGCGGGCGTGCTGGCAGATCTCGCCGCTACGCATCAGGTGATTGTCGTAACCCACTTGGCGCAGGTCGCCGTCATGGCTGACAAGCATTATGTCGTCAGCAAGGAACCGGGCGATGTTCCCCAGACGCATTTGGACGAGGTAATCGGCGAAGCGCGTACCGCCGAGATCGCCCGAATGTTGAGCGGCGATCAGTCCGAGGCAAGCTTGGCCCACGCAAAGCAGATGCTCGAAGAAGCTCGAGGTTAGGTCGTAATAGCGGTGTTGGTGGGACAAAATAGACTGAAATTTTTGTCCCACTACGCGTTTTACTCAACGACCTTGTCCGGCTGGATGAGCTCCTCGTAGTAGCTGATATGCTCGCGAGCGTCTTCAATCTCGGGCAGCAGGAAGTTGTAGATGACTTCGATGATCATCGTGGCGCTCATCTTGGAGAACGCGAAGTCGCCCGTTGTCAGTAGTGCTTCGTGGTTGACGGTATTAAAGGTGTAGTCTGCCAGGCGCGCGAGCGGGGATTTGCTGTCGCTGCTGATGACGACTACGGTTGCGCCGCAGTCGCGAGCCGCTTTTGCCATGCGATTCAGACGGCGCGACTTGCCGGAGTTTGAGATCAGCACGATAACGTCACCGGGGCGCAGCGTGAGCGCAAAACCAATCGAGGTCTCGCTGATGGTGCTTGCCATGCAACGAAGGCCCAGCTGCGAGAACTTGAACGTCGCGTCGAGCGCGACGGCGTTGGTGTTGCCTACGGCCGCAAACTCAATAACGCCGGCATTCTTAAGCGCGTGTACAACTGCGGCCAACGTGTCGTGATCAATGCCGTCGATGGTCGCATTAAGCTCACTCACCTTGGCGGCGAGGATATTTTTAAGGCTCTGCTCCATGTTGTCGAGCGAGACCTCGTCGGTCAGGCCCTCGTTGCGCTGACTCTCTAAGTCGCGCGCCAACGAAAACTGAAAGCTGCGGAAGCTGCCAAAGCCCAGCTTGCGGCAGAAACGCGAAACGGTCGCCTCGGACGTGGCGGCAGCGCGCGAGAGCTGAGCCGCCGTGAGGCGTGGCGCCTCGGACTGGTGCTCCAATATATAGTCGACAATGCGCTGCTCGGACTCGCTGTATCCCTGGTGGGTACTAATGAGGGAAAGTGCGCTTTTGCTACTATCGGTCATGGATGGCTCCTGGTTGGCATGAAAATCTAACTTGATTTGCAATGCCATAGTATACGGGCATTTTCAATTACAAGATACACCTTGCCGTTTCAAGTGTTGATGGTAAACTTTCACTTGCCGTTTACGGTTATGAAAGAACCTTTCACCGGAGAATTGCGCCTTGTCTCTTCTCACGCGGACGGTAGGTTGGTATCTTTCAGTTGTGGAAAAACGCGCATCGAAGCGCGTGTAGGGGAGCGCCCGCGGGCGCTGTACTCAAGAAGGAGGGACACATGGCTAAGTTTGACATCATCGCCGCGACCGGTTGCCCGACCGGCATTGCGCACACCTTCATGGCGAAGGAGGCGCTGGAGAAGGCAGCTGCCGAGCGCGGTCTGACCATTAAGGTCGAGACTCATGGCCAGGTCGGTGTCGAGAACGAGCTCACCAAGAGCGAGATCGCCGGTGCCAAGGCCGTCGTCGTCGCAGCCGATAAGGATGTCCAGGCTGAGCGTTTCGCCGGTAAGCCCATGGTTTCCGTTGGTGTTTCCAAGGCCCTGTCTGTCGAGGCTGCTGGTAAGCTGATCGACCGCGCGCTCGCCGCCAAGGGCGACGACACGGTTGCCGCCGCCGCCGATGTCGAGGACGAGGTCGAGGAGAAGGAGTCCATCGGCCACGTCATCTACAAGCACCTCATGAACGGCGTCAGCCACATGCTGGTCTTCGTCGTTGCCGGTGGTGTTCTGACCGCCATTTCGTTCCTGTGGGGCATCACGTCCTTTGATTCGACGGCTGCCGACTACAACAGCTTTGCTGCGATGCTCAAGATCATCGGCGGCATCGCCATGAACCTTATGGTTCCGGTGCTTTCCGCCTACATCGCCGAATCCATCGGCAAGCGCCCGGCGCTCGTCCCCGGTTTCGTTGCCGGTATGATTGCCATCCAGGGCCTGCCTGTTAACGCCGAGACCGGCATGATCGACGCCGGTGGCGCCGGCGTGGGCTTCGGCTTCCTGGGCGGCATCGTCGGCGGCTTCCTCGCCGGCTATGTCATCCTGCTGCTCGAGAAGGTTTTCTCTAAAATTCCCGCGAGCCTTAATGGCCTGAAGGCAATCTTTCTGTATCCGCTGTGCTCTACCGCCATCGTCGGCCTGGTCATGCTCGGTATTTCCGGCCCCATGGCTGCCATTAACCAGGGTATGATGGATTTCCTGCAGAGCCTCGGTAACTCCGGTCCGGTGATCCTTGGCCTGGCCATCGGCTGCATGTGCGCCTTTGATATGGGCGGCCCGGTCAATAAGGCTGCTTACGCTACTGGCACCTTCCTGCTCGGTACCGCTCTCGAAGCTGGCGTCGGCACCGAGACCTACAACTTCGGCACCAACTTCATGGCTGCCGTCTCCGCCGCTTGCATCGTTCCGCCGCTGATCACCACCTTCGCCGTCGTTGTCGGCAAGAAGTACTTCAGCCAGGAGGATCATGACGCCGGTATCGTCAACCTCATCCTTGGTTGCACCCACATCACCGAGGGCGCCATTCCGTTCATGACCAAGAACATCTGGCCCGTCATGCCCATCATGATGCTCGGTTCTTCCATCGCTTCCATCTTGACCATCTTCTTCAACGTTCACGATCCGGCGCCTCACGGCGGCTTCCTGGTCCTGCCCGTTGTCGAGAACGGCCCGCAGTGGGTCCTCGCGATCCTCATCGGCGCTGTGGTCGGTGGCATCCTGTTCGTGGCCTTTAAGAAGTACGACTTTGAGAAGAACCAGAAGGCCGCTCCTGCAACCAAGCCGGTTGAGGCCCCCAAGGCCGCTGCCGTCGAGGCCCCCAAGGCCGAGGCTGCTGACTTCGTGAAGGTCGAGAACGTCTTTGTCGCCGAGGACTTCGCTTCTCGTGACGAGGCTCTGAGCTTTGTCTCCAACCAGGCCGTTAAGGCCGGTATCGCCGGCGATGCCGACGCCGTGATGAACGCCTTCCTGGCCCGCGAGGCCGAGGGCACCACGGGCATGATGGAGGGCTTCGCCATTCCGCATGCCAAGTCCGACGCCATCACCGAGGCCGCTGTCATCGTCGTCAAGGACGACTCTGGCGTGACCGGTTGGGACACCATGGACGGCGCTCCCGTCAACGTTGCCATCGCCCTGCTCATCCCGGGCGCTCAGGCTGGAACCACGCACCTCAAGATCCTGTCCAAGGTCGCCGAGGCGCTTATGGACGAGGACTTCCGTGCCACCGTCAAGGGTTCCACCGACGCCGCCAAGATCGCCAAGACGATCAACGCACGCCTGGTCTAATCCAGCAGTTAGCGAATAATATCGTCCCCTGTTACAAAGGCGGAGACCCTCACCAGGGCCTCCGCCTTTTTCGAAAACAGAGAACGCACCGGTTGATCCCATCAGCCAGAATTCCTTTCAGCCGACATTACTCTGGACCGACCGAGTTTCTGCAGCTTGCTCGCCCACAGGGGGCCGGGCGCGGCCAGTGAGATTTATCGCGAGTTCCGCACGAGCCGAAGAGCACTTAATGTGCTCTTCGTGCGAGCAGGACTGTAGAGCAGGAAATCTCAC
>DBFOLV010000052.1:0-24756 GCA_048430825.1 Collinsella sp. | reverse complement strand
AAGTCCTCGAGCCAATGCTTGAGCGCCTTGCAGCGAGCCGCCACCTCGGCGCCCTCCGGCGTGTAACGGCGGAAGGTGCAGCTCAGGACAAAGCCCACGATCGTGACGGGAATCGAGATCATAGCGGCGCCGACGTTGGCGGCGTCGGCGGAGGCGGCGGCGGAACGTTCTAGCGAGCGCTTGCTTTGGGGTGGATCTTTCTGGGCGGTTGCCAGGGAAGATTCATCCCATTTTTGTGCATCGAAACGGGTCAAACTTTCCGCTGCGGATCTTCGCGCAAGGGGCAGTGGACAAAAAATGCCAAATATGAGTACTGTTGCTGCGTTGGTCACATATGTTTGCACATAATAATGGGCTCCTAATGAGAGTACTTCTCGTTAGGAGCCCATTTTATTGAACATTTGAGGAGCTACGTCAGCTCGTGCAGCTGGTCGTCATGCCTACAAGCATCAAAAATGCCCCAAGTTGCTGCTACTAAAAAGGTAGCAGTACTCATATTTGATTTTTTTTGACCACGGCTATCTACAAACCCCCTAGGCCACTCATTGGGGACAGACTTAAATGACTAGTTGTTGGGGATCAGTCATTGGGGACGTTCTTAAATGACCAGGTGTGGCTGCTTGGGCTAGGCTGTTAGGTCGAGTTCGTAGAGAAAGCTTTCGCGCGGCATGTCGTGACGACGCTCTTCGCGGTTGGCGCGGTGCGTGGCCGTGCGCTTAAAGCCGTGCAGCTCGTAGAACTTCCACGAGCAGTTAGAGTCGGTGTACAAGTGCGCCCTTGTCGCCCCGCGCGAGGACAGGTACGAGACCGCGGCATCGAGCAAAACCGAGCCAACGCCCAGGCCATGGACATCGGGATCGACGGCGAGCAGCGTGACCTCGTTGTCATGCGGCAGTGGGCTTTTCTCGAGCAGGCGGTTGTTGGTTCGAATGGTGGCGCGCACAAACGAGAGATACTCGGCGCACGACTCGGGTTCTAGCTCACGCATCTGCGATAGCAGCGCGCGTTCGGTATCCATCCAATGTTCCTTAACGGTGGCGCCGGAGCTCTGTCCCACACGCGCGAGCGAAATGCCACGCGCCTGACCGTCGATTACGGCAACCTGCGAAAACGTCGATGACGAAAGGCAATAGGCGAGGTCGCACGCGGCCTCAAGGCGGTTGTACTTATCGTTATCCGAATTGTTATGCCAAAGCTGCTGCAGAATCAGCGCGATGGCGTCGAAGTCTTCGGTATCAAACGGTCGGTAGAGAACCCGCGAGACCATGGTGCCTCTTTCTTTTGCGGATGCATATCGAGCACAGTTCTACCACGCTATTGGCATCTAATTATGGTGCCCCTGTGTTCCATGAACTCACCGTGCCCGGTGCCGTGCCCATCCCCTCCGCTCGCAAACTTTTTCTGCACATGCGCTCGTTGCGGGGTGCATCGATGCGCTCGATGCGCTACATTGAATCAGTATTTTCAATGCCGCTGCGCGAGCGCTGCAGATCGACGTATCACCGACTCACAGAGCACGGCGGCGTACCAGACAGGAGGACTGCATGGGATCTGATGTGAAGATCGCACGCGCGTTGATCTCGGTTACCGATAAGACGGGCGTCGTCGATTTCGCACGGACGCTGGTTGACGACTTTGGCGTCGAGATCATCTCTACGGGCGGCACGGCTCGTGCCATCGAGGACGCGGGCGTTCCCGTAACCCCCATCGAGGAGTTCACGGGCTATCCCGAGATGATGGACGGCCGCGTCAAGACGCTGCACCCCAAGGTCCACGGCGCGCTGCTGGCCCGCCGCGATTCCGAGCAGCACATGCAGGAGGCCGCTCAGCACGGCATTAAGCTGATTGACCTGGTCGTCGTCAACCTGTACGAGTTCGAGAAGACCGTCGCCAACCCCGAGGTCACCTTTGCGGATGCCATCGAGCACATCGACATCGGTGGTCCCTCCATGCTGCGCTCCGCTGCTAAGAACGCCGCGAGCGTTACCGTCATCTCCGACCCGGCCGACTACGATGCCGTCCTGGCCGAGATGCGCGAGACCGGCGGTTGCACCACGCTTTCCACCCGTCGCCGTCTGCAGGTGAAGGTCTACCAGACTACCGCCGCCTACGACACGGCTATCTCCCGTTGGCTTGCCGCCCAGGCAAGCGACGTGGCGGACACCTCTGCCAAGCTCGAGATCTCGCTGGAAAAGGTCGACGACCTGCGCTATGGCGAGAACCCGCAGCAGAAGGCCACGGTCTATCGCTTTGCCGAGGGCTGCGAGAACACCGCGAGCTCTCAGTTCCCGCTCGTGGGCTCCGAGCAGATCCAGGGCAAGCCGCTCAGCTACAACAACTATCTGGACGCCGATGCCGCTTGGAACCTGGTCCGCGAGTTCGACGAGCCGGCCTGCGTGATCCTCAAGCATCAGAACCCCTGCGGTTCCGCCGTTGCCGAGGACATCACGGCCGCCTACGACCGCGCTTTTGCCTGCGATCCCAAGAGCGCCTTCGGCGGCATCATCGCCTGCAACCGTGAGGTTCCCTTTGAGCTGGTTGAGCACTTTGCCGATCAGAACAAGCAGTTCGTCGAGGTCATCATCGCCCCGAGCTACACCGATGAGGCACTCGAACGCATGGCTAAGCGTCCCAACCTGCGCGTGCTGGCTACCAGCGGCGTGGACCACGGCGCCCAGGTGGAGCTGCGCTCCATCGACGGCGGCATGCTGGTGCAGGAAGTTGACCACGTGACCGAGGATCCCGCGACCTTTACGTTCCCCACCGACCGCAAGCCCACCGACGCCGAGATGGCCGAGCTTGAGTTTGCCTGGAAGGTTTGCAAGGGCGTTAAGTCCAACGCCATCCTGGTCTCCAAGGGCAAGGCCGGCATTGGTATGGGCCCCGGTCAGCCCAACCGCGTGGATTCCGCGTTGCTGGCCTGCGAGCGTGCCGAGGACTTCTGCGAGCGCGAAGGCGTGGAGAAGGGCGGCTTTGCCTGCGCAAGCGACGCGTTCTTCCCGTTCCGCGACAACGTCGACGTGCTTGCCGCACACGGCGTGACCTGCATCATCCAGCCCGGTGGCTCCAAGCGCGACGACGAGAGCATCCAGGCCTGCAACGAGCATGGTATTGCGATGGTCTTCACGGGTGCCAGGCATTTTAGGCACTAGGGCTTTCCCAAGCACCCGACCTTGCCCCTCAAACCGTCGCTTGCGTACATTTAGTACGCGGCGCTCCTCTTTCGGGGCAATCTCGGGCACTTGGAAAACCCTTAATGGGATGTTGTTCTATCCCATTAAGTTGATCGGTCGCCTGACCATATCGTCAAAATAATCTCTGCAAAAGACGGCTGCTCCGTTTGGAGGGCCGTCTTTTTGGTATAAGAGGACGGAATGACTAACACGAAAGGTACAACCATGTCCCAGATTGATGATGCCGAGCTGTTTGGCAATGCCGAGGATCAGCGTGCGTACGAGGACTTTTGCGCCAATCAGGAGGCGGTCGAGAAGTTCACGCTCGACAAGCCCGCGCTTGTCTGCCGTTGGCGCATGTCCAACAAAAAGGTGCCCATGCTCAACCGCCACATCCGCGCGCTGTCCGAGCGCCTGGTGCAGGGCGAGCCACTTACCCATAACATGCTCAGCTGGGCCAAGCAGCACGTTGAGTGGTCGCTAGCCGAGGGCGACTATACCGCGCACGACGGCGTACTCATGCTGGTGATCGACATCAACGGCAACGCCGCCATGACAGTGGGGGAGTACGAGCCGCTCGCCGATACGTCAGCCAAGGCGCTGCGTGCCCGCTCTGCCGAGGCCCGTTCCGAGGCCGACGAAACCGGCGTGGCGCCCGAGCTGCTTGCTGCCGTCAACGACGGCGAGCTGGCCTTTGTGGCGCCGGCGGACGAGCGCCTGTGCGGCACGGCGACGCTCATCGAACAGCTGGCCCAGACCAAGGACATCCCAGTCACGCGCGTAGACATTCCCGCACAGCTCAAGGGCGCCTTGTTCCTGGTAAGCGACGAGCACGGCGTGGTGCCTGCCGCCGACGCCGACGCCGCCGAGTCTGATGCCGCGACGGTCGCCTTCTTTGCCGACGGCTACGAAAAGCTTCGCGCCCGCCGCTAAATGATTTTTCTGGGACGGGGATTATTTAATCATTTGATCCCCGCGCCCGCTGCGAGCGAGGGGCGATTCGAACGCTTTCGTTCGCGAACAGTTCTGTCACCTTAATGCCGCGCGAGGCGCGCACCGGCGACTTCGCGGCAATAATGGCAGTAAGACAACCAAGAGGGGGGAACGGAATCCATGGCGCTGATCTATATCGTTGAGGACGACGAGCCCATTCGTCGCGAGCTTGCCGATATCCTTGCCCGTGCCGGTTTTGAGGTCGAGGCCTGCGAATCGTTCGAGCACGTCTCGCGCGATATTCTCGCTGCCGCGCCCGATCTGGTACTGCTCGACCTCACGCTTCCTGTCAAAGACGGCCAACACATCTGCCACGAAGTCCGTCGCGAATCCGAGGTCCCCATCATCGTCCTCACTTCGCGCACGACCGAGATCGACGAGGTCATGGCCATGACGCTCGGCGCGGACGATTTTATTTCCAAGCCCTATAGCGCCCGCGTCCTCGTGGCGCGCATCAACGTGCTGATGCGCCGCACCACGGCGGCAGGCGAGCGTAGCACCATGGTCCACAAGGGGCTGGAACTCGACCTCGCCCGCTCCGCGGTCACCAACACGGCAACCGGCGACAGCACCGAGCTCACCAAAAACGAGCTGCGCATCCTCTCTCTGCTCCTGAGCCGCGCGGGCAAGATTGTCTCGCGCTCGGCCATCATGCAGGACCTGTGGGACTCCGATGCCTTCGTGGACGACAACACGCTCACCGTCAACATCAACCGCCTGCGCACCACGCTCGACAAGATCGGCGTCAAGGGGTATCTGACCACGCATCGCGGCCAGGGTTATTCGGTCTAGGTGCCAGCTATGTCGTTTGGCAAGTTCTTTAAAGATGCGCTGTTGCCCGTCGCCGTGTGGACGTGCGGCGTGCTGCTGAGCTGCTTTGTGCTGACGGTTGCCGGGGCCCCGGCATCTATCGTGGTCGTGGCGGTCGGTGTGTCCTTTATCTTTGGCATGCTCGGCATCGTGATCGAGTACGCGCGCCGTCGTCGATTTTTGCACCAGCTGGAGCGCGCGGCCGAGGAGCTGGAAAGCCCTGCGTGGGTGCAGGAGATGGTGCAGTGTCCGACCTATGCCGAGGGCGAGCTCGAATACGAAGTCCTGCGCCGCGTGGGCAAGGCGGCTTGCGATGAGGTAGCGGAAGGGCGACGTCAAACCGACGACTATCGCGACTATATCGAAAGCTGGGTCCACGAGGCCAAGTTGCCCCTGGCGGCGGCCCATCTGATTCTTGAAAACCTAGACGGCAGCGAAGACGACCTGTCGCGTGTGGATGACCTGGGTCGCGAGCTGGCTCGCGTTGAGCGCTATATCGACCAGGCACTGTACTATGCGCGCTCGGAAGTCGTGGAGCGCGATTACCTGATTCGCCGCTGGGATCTCAAGACCTTGGTGACGGGCGCGATTAAGGCCAATGCGCGCGAACTCATTGCAGCGCACGTGGCTCCGGTGTGCGAGAACCTTGACTTCGAGGTCTTTACCGACGAAAAATGGCTCGAATTTATCCTGGGCCAGCTCATTCAGAACAGCATTAAATATGCGCGCGAGGACGGCGCGAAGATCGTGTTTTCGGGCGCGTTGTTGGACGAGGGCCTGGCGAGCGAACGCATCGAGCTCACCGTTGCCGACAACGGCTGTGGCGTGAGCGCGGCCGACCTGCCGCGCGTGTTCGAGAAGGGCTTTACCGGCGACAACGGCCGCACCACCAAGCGCGCAACGGGCATCGGCCTCTACCTGGTGGCGCGTCTGTGCTCCAAGATGGGCATCGACGTCACCGCAGCATCCGATCCCGGCGAAGGCTTTGTCGTAACGTTTGCCTTCTCAACGAACAAGTTCCAATATTTCGAGTAACGCACGCGGCAGACGTCCGCCCAAACAAAAACGTGCCGCCCCAACCGGGGCGGCACGCTATTTTTCTATCAGCCAACTCGTTGAAGTAAGGCTGCGAAGGCCGCGAGGCCGGGAGGGGTTTCCTAAGGGCACATCCCGCAGCCGCAACGCGGCGAGGACGTGCCCGTGGAAACCACGCAGGCCCCGCGGCCGGTGGGAGCAACGCTACTTCACGACCAAAATGTCGCAGTCGGTGTTGCGCAACAGGAACGTCGAAATCGAACCCAGGAGCGCATACTTGATCGAGGACAGGCCGCGGGCGCCGCAGAGCACCAGGTCGGGCTTGACCACGTCGAGCATCTCGTCCTTGAGCGTCTCGCGAATGCGGCCGGCGCGAATCATGACCTCGACCTCGGGAATGTCGGGATTGGCCTTGGCCTCTTCGAGCTGCTTGGCGATGGAGTTCTTAAATGCCTCCTCTAGGCCGTTGACCAGGTCGACCGGATAGGAGCCGGCGCTCTCGAGTGCCGTAGAATCGATAACGTGGCCGATAATCAGCTTGGCGCCGTTGTTCGCGGCGACCTTGATGGCGCGTGCGAGCACAAAATCCTGCTGCTCAGTACCGTCGAGTGAAACAAATACCTTGGTGTAGCCCTCGTTCATGGTTTCCTCCTTGGTCTATCGCACGGGCGCGGGGCTCGTGCGTCGGGCGGGCGCGGGTGCGTTGACCGCCGGACACTTTATCTTGTTGCAGTTATACCCAAGGATTTCGGTTTAACTGCTCGCAATTCTGTGAACGGGCGAGTTTTTTGGTAAGGGTAGGCGCGGTCGCACCGCCAACGGTTGATAATGGGACATCGCCCGCATCGTCCGCAGAACATCTACCGGCGGGTGTCTAACGAGGGGGTCCCTTTGGATATTATCGAGCTTCTAAAATCTGCCTTCATGGGCCTGGTCGAGGGCATCACCGAATGGCTGCCCGTTTCGTCGACGGGTCACATGATCTTGGTGGACGAGTTCGTCAAGATGAACGTGAGCGAGACGTTCTGGAATATGTTCCTGGTCGTGATTCAGCTCGGCGCCATTCTGGCCGTCTGCGTGCTGTTCTTCCATGAACTCAATCCGTTCTCGCCCAGCAAGGGCAAGGAGGGCCGTCGCGACACCTGGGTGCTGTGGGGCAAGATTGTGCTCGGTTGCATTCCTGCGGCGGCGATCGGCCTGCCGCTCAACGACTGGATGGAGGAGCATTTCTACAATGCTCCCGTCGTGGCGCTGGCGCTCATTGTGTACGGCGTGCTGTTTATCGTGATCGAGAACTGGCGTGCGAGCAAGCGCGAGGAAATGACCGTTGCCGGTTCGTTTGGTTCGCGTGCTGTGGTGTCGGGTGGACGTCCTGCCGGTGCGCACTTTGCGGCGCCCGCCGCGGCTACCGCTGAGGATGAGGACGATGACGAGAGTCTGGACTTTGGTTCCATCGCCACGCTCGAGGATCTAAGCTGGAAGACTGCGCTGGGTATCGGCTGCTTCCAGGTGCTTTCGCTGGTGCCTGGTACGTCTCGCTCCGGTTCTACCATCATCGGCGGCCTGCTTTTGGGCTGCACGCGTTCGGTGGCGTCCAAGTTCACGTTCTTCCTGGCCATCCCTGTCATGTTTGGCGCGAGTGCGCTCAAGCTGGTCAAGTACTTCATCAAGGGCGGCACGTTCGGCACCAACGAGATCGCTATCTTGGGCGTGGGCTGCGTCGTCGCCTTTGTGGTGTCGCTCATTGCCATCAAGTGGCTTATGGGCTTCGTTCGCCGTCACGACTTCAAGTGCTTCGGCGTCTACCGCATCATCCTGGGCATCGTAGTGCTCGCGTACTTCTTCGTTCTGGAGCCTATGCTCGGCCTGTAACTTGGTTGACGCTGCGCGGCGGCCAGAGCGACAACTTGTCATTCAAAGAGGGCGGCATGACCAAAAGGTCTATGCCGTCCTCTTTTTTGGGCGATGAGGCGGGCTTGACGGTGGCGCACGGAGTCGTGGTGTGATTTGCGTCGGTGTCCGCGCGGCTCGGTATACTGGTACGGCTCAAACTATGGCGCTGCCCGCAGGCGCGCCGTCCGTCAGATGAGGAGTCGCCCATGACCCAGCCCCTGCCCTGGGAAAAGAACGCCGCGGTGCCCGTGCCGCCCGCGCCGGAACCCGTGCCACTCGATGCATACACCGCCCCCGCTGCGCCGGAGCCCGAGCTCGTTCCGCTCGACATCTACGACGCTCCCGCGCCGGCACCCAAGCCCGCCAAGCCGCTCGTCGACATCGACAGCCTTAATCCCGCCCAGCGCGAGGCGGTCCTGACCACCGAGGGCCCGTTGCTGGTGCTCGCCGGCGCCGGCTCGGGCAAGACCCGCGTCCTGACCTTCCGCATCGCACATATGCTCGGCGACCTGGGTGTTAAGCCTTGGCAGGTTCTTGCCATTACGTTTACCAACAAGGCTGCGGCCGAGATGCGCGAGCGTCTGGCGGCACTCATTCCCAGCGGCACCCGTGGCATGTGGGTGTGCACCTTCCATGCCATGTGCGTGCGCATGCTGCGCGAGGACGCCGACCTGCTGGGCTACACCGGCCAGTTCACCATCTACGATGACGACGACTCAAAGCGCATGGTGCGCGACATTATGCAGGCGCTCGGCATCGAGCAAAAGCAGTTCCCCATCAACATGATCCGCAGCAAGATCAGCTCTGCTAAAAACGCCATGATCGGCCCCGAGGACATGCTCAAGAGCGCCGATAGCCCCAATGACAAAAAGGCCGCGCAGGTCTACCTGGAGCTGGAGCGCCGCCTGCGCGCCGCCAACGCGATGGACTTCGACGACCTGCTCGTACGCACGCTCGAGCTGCTGCGCACCCGCCCCGAGGTGCTCGACAAGTACCAGGAGCGCTTCCGCTACATTAGCGTCGACGAGTATCAGGACACCAACCACGTCCAGTACGAGATCGCCAACCTGCTGGCCGCCAAGTACCAAAACCTTATGGTCGTGGGCGACGATGACCAGTCCATTTACAGCTGGCGTGGCGCCGACATCACCAACATCCTGGACTTTGAGCAGGACTTTAAAAACTGCAAGACCGTCAAGCTGGAGCAGAACTATCGCTCTACGGGTCATATCCTGAGCGCCGCCAACGCCGTGGTGCGTCACAACTCGCAGCGCAAGGACAAGCGCCTGTTTACGGCAGAGGGCGATGGCGAGAAGATTCAGGCTTTCCAGGCAAGCGACGAGCGCGACGAAGGTCGCTGGATTGCCGGCGAGATCGAAAAGCTGCATGCCAAGGGTACGAGCTACGACGATATCGCCGTGTTCTACCGCACCAACGCCCAGTCGCGTATCCTCGAAGATATGTTCCTGCGCGCGGGCGTGCCCTACAAGATCGTCGGCGGCACGCGATTCTTCGACCGCGCCGAGATTCGCGACGTCATGGCCTACCTCAAGATGATCGTGAACCCGGCCGACGAGATGAGCGTCAAGCGCGTCATCAACACGCCGCGCCGCGGCATCGGCTCCACCTCGATCCAAAAGATCGAGCAGCTGGCGCGCGACAACCGCTGCTCGTTCTTCCAGGCCTGCGAGATCGCAACAGCCGAGACGGGCATGTTTAGCGCCAAGGTGCGCAACGGCCTGTCGAGTTTTGTGGCGCTGGTGCGCGAGGGCCGCCGCATGGACGGCGAGCTCAAGGACGTCGTCGAGATGATTGTCGATAAGACGGGCCTGCTGCAGGCGTTCCGCGCCGAGGGCACCATGGAGTCCGAGAGCCGCGCCGAGAACATCCAGGAATTCCTGGGCGTCGCCGCCGAATTTGAGGAGACACACGAGGATATCGAGGGCACGCTCGAGAGCTTGGAAGAGCTGCGTGCAGCCGGTGTTGCCGATGTGCCGGCCGGCGTCGAGTCCGAGCCCGTCGTGGTGAGTGCGCCCGCGCCCGAGCCGGGGCCGTCCGCTCCGGCATCCTCGTTTGAGGCACTTGTCGGCGCTCGTGACGCCGCGGGCTCCAATCCGCTCGATAGTCTGGCCGCTCCGGCGCTCTCGCCGCAGGATGCCCTGGCTGCCGCCATCGCAGGCAACGCCTATGCCGCACCGACGGAGCTGCCGGCGGGTGCTGTACATGCCGACGAGATCGAGCGCACCTATGGCCCGCTCACTTGCAAGGCGTTGCCGGCGCTCATGGAGTGGCTGGCCCTGCGCTCCGACTTGGATTCCCTGGCCGGCGAGACGCATGCCATCACCATGATGACCATCCACTCCGCCAAGGGCCTGGAGTTCCCGGCGGTGTTCGTGGCCGGCATGGAGGAGGGTATCTTCCCGCACGTGCACGACTTTGGCGGCAGCGATGACCCGGGCAAGCTCGAGGAGGAGCGTCGCCTGGCCTACGTTGCCATCACGCGCGCCCGTAAGCGCCTGTTCCTGACCTATGCGGCCACGCGTCGTACTTACGGCTCGACTTCTGCCAACCCGCGCTCGCGCTTCCTCAACGAGATTCCGTTTGAGGATATCGAGTTTAGCGGTATCGGTTCTGCTGGTTTTGAGGGCACGGGATGGGAGAAGCGCGGCGACCGTCACGGCACCTTTGGCTCGGGCATGGGCTCGGATATGTATGGCGGCAAGGTGTTCGGTTCGCATACGCGCTCGACCGGCGGTTCCGGTTCGCGCAGCGGATCGAGCTTCGACGATTTCTTTGGTGGCAGCACCTATGGCACCGAGCGCCATCGCGGGGTTTCGCCCGACGCCGGCCGTGTTGCCTCGACCTTTGGTTCGGGCGCGCCGCGAGCTAAAAAGTCGTCGTCCAAGGTGTCGCCGACGGTGGAGCGCAAGGTCGATCGCGCCAGCGCATCGCAGGACTTTGCCGCGGGCGATACCGTGAGCCACAAGACCTTTGGCACCGGTACCGTGATCTCGGTCGCCGGAGACATGATCGAGGTGCAGTTCGAAAAAACCGGCCAGACCAAAAAGCTCATGAAGGGCTTCGCACCTATCGTCAAGCTGTCGTAATCCCAGCGGACCTGGGCGGGCGTATAGGGCAACATCGCCTGCTCGGACAGTCCTGCGCAAGACGGAGAGCACATTAAGTGCTCTCCTTTGCGTGCGGAACTCGCGATCGATGTTGCCCTATACGCCCGCCCAGGTCCTTAGATAACGCTGCTTGCGAACGTCGCTCTGCTCGTTCGCTTTTTGGTCTGGAGAGCCGGGTGGGCTGATATATAGATACGAGTAGGGGCTCCTCCGTTGATGAACGGGGGAGCCCCTTGTTTCGTTTTGGTTGTTGTTGCGACCTAGAGGTGGCTGATGATCAGTTCCATCTTGCCTTTGAGGTCAATGGAGCTGACGGTACTGGGTGCCAGCAGGTGACTGCCCTTGTGGACGGGGTCGCCGCAGACGGTGCCTTCGCCGTCGATGACTGACAAGCACATGAAGGGCCAGCGCTGCTCCAAGGTCTTGCTGCCGTTGACGCGCACGCGATCGACGGTGTAGCAGGGGTTGGACTCGAGCTCGGTCACGCCGTCGACCTCGGGCGCGGTCACCGTGCCGTCGGTCGGAGCCTGAGCATCAAAGTCGATGCAGTCGAGGCTCTGCTCAATGTGCAGCGGGCGCAGCTTGCCGTCGGTGCCGGGGCGGTCGTAGTCGTACAGGCGATACGTCACGTCGCTCGATTGCTGCGTCTCTAAAATGAGCGTGCCGGTCTTGATGGCGTGCACGGTACCGGAATCAATCTGGAAAAAGTCACCCTTGTGAATCGGCAGCACGTTGAGCATGTCGTCCCAGTGGCCGTCTTCGATCATCTGTGCGGCCTCGACGCGGTCCTTGGCGCGCTGGCCGACGATGATCGTGGCACCGGGCTCGCAGTCCAGTACATACCAGCACTCGGTTTTGCCCAGGCTGCCGTTCTCGTGCTCGGCGGCGTACTCGTCGTTGGGATGAATCTGGATCGAAAGGTCGTCCTTGGCATCCAGAATCTTGATGAGCAGCGGGAACTCCTTGCCCTCGCAATTGCCAAAGAGCTCGCGGTGCTCGGTCCACAGCCATGACAGCGTGTGACCGGCGTACGGGCCCTCCGCAATCTGGCAGTCGCCGTTGGGATGGGCCGAGATGGCCCAGCACTCACCGATGGGACCCTCGGGAATGTCGTAGCCAAACACGGTCTCCAACTGGCGGCCGCCCCAGATCTTCTCGTGGAAGATCGGCGTGAGTTTAATCAAATCGGACATGTGCATACTCCCATAAGGTTGTGCGGGTGCCGCGTAAGACGGCTCAAAACGAGCGCCCGCGTGACTACAAAAACCTATGCCAACGTTACGTTGTGCAACTCAAAGCGATCGCCAACGTTGCGCGAGATCGAATACTCAAAGGCGGCGCCGCTGTCCAAAAAGCCAATCTGGGTGAGCTCGAGCAGGGGAGAGCCAAGTTTGGTGTCCAGACGCTCGGCTTCTTCCTCGGTTGCCGCGACGGCGCGAATGGTACGGTGGAAGCTCGAAATCTTCAGGCCACATTGCTCGCGGATGAAGCGGTAGAGCGATCCGTACAGGTCCTTCTTTTTAAGGCCTGGAATCAGCTCGAGGGGCAGGTAGGTGTACTCGATAACGATGGGCTTCTCGTCGGCCTGACGCACGCGCACGATGTGATAGGCAAAGTCATCCTCGGCAATTCCCAGCTGGGCTGCGATGTCCGCTGGTGGATTAACAATCGAGAAATCGTAGACCACCGAGGTCACCTTCTCCCCGCGATGCTCATACGAAAAACCCTGGGTACGGTCGTTTTTGCCCTGGAAAAACGCCTGGCCGGGAAGCCCCGCCGTGTCCTTAACGTAGGTACCCGATCCACGCCGGCTGGTAATAAGACCTTCCTCGGTGATTTGTTCAATAGCTCGTTTGACGGTGATTTTGGAAACGCTATAGAGCTCGCAGAACTCAACGACGGTAGGAAGCTTGTCGCCCGGTTTAAGAGCGCCATCCTCGATAGTGCGACGAATATCCGCAGCTATCGCCTCGTATTTGGGAATCATGGAACCTCCTTTCCAACTTGATTGAGTATAAAAGAAAGTATAGTTAACACCTAAGCATCCCTATTATATATTGAAAAAGTTCGAGAAAGATATAATTAAAAGTCGCCTTGCATATAAATTAGAGCGCTCTAATTAGATAAACATCTGAGTAATGTCGCGTTAAGCGGTCATTCGCGTTTTCCCAGATAAAACCTGCAAAAACAAACCTGTCCCTTTTTGGTAGGTTTTTGCCTTGGGAGCGGTACCATACAGGCAATGTTTAAACGAGAAAGGCGGGCTCCCATGGAACCTAAGCAGTATTACATCGGCATCGACGTCGGCGGCACCTCGGTCAAGGAGGGTCTGTTCGATGAGGACGGAAACCTGCTTGCCAAGGCCAGCGTGCCCACGCCTCCCATCGTTGACGCTGCGGGCTTTGCCGCGGTGACCGAGGCTATCGACCAGGTGGTCGCCAAGGCCCAGATTCCGCGTGCCTTTGTGTCGGGCATTGGCCTGGCCGTTCCGTGCCCCATCCCGGCATCGGGCGATGCCAAGGTCAAGGCGAACATCGCCATCAACCTGCCCGAGCTCAAGATCGCCATCCAGGAGCACTGCCCCGACGCGGTCGTTAAGTACGAGAACGACGCCAACGCTGCTGCTATGGGCGAGGCCTGGCTCGGCTCTGCCAAGGGCGTACAGAACGTGGTGATGGTCACCATTGGTACCGGCGTGGGCGGCGGCGTTATCGTTAACGGCGACGTGGTATCGGGCGTTGTGGGTGCTGGCGGCGAGATTGGCCACATGTGCCTGAACCCGGCCGAGGAGCGCACCTGCGGCTGCGGCGGCCATGGCCACCTGGAGCAGTATTCCAGCGCCACCGGCGTGGTGAGCAACTACCTTGCCGAGTGCAAGAAAGCGGGCGTCGAGCCCATCGAGCTGACCGGCCCCTCCGATTCCAAGGACGTGTTCCAGGCCTGCCGTGAGGGCGACAAGCTCGCGCTGGCCGCGGCCGATACCATGGCTGACTATCTCGGCCGCGCACTGGCGCTTATTGCCAACGTGGTTGATCCCGAGATGTTCCTCATCGGCGGCGGCGCCTCCGCCTCGGCCGATGTCTACCTCGACGCAGTTCGTGAGCATTTCCAGCGCTACGCGCTTTCTGCCTCGCGCGAGACGCCCATTAAGGTCGCTTCGCTCGGAAACGACGCCGGCATCATCGGTGCCGCCTACGTAGCCCTGCGCGCCGCCGGTAAATAGCTGGTGCAAGGGGGACAGGTTACATTGCACCAACATGGTGCAAAAGGGACAGCCTTGGCCCCCGTGCCTGCGCCCCAAAATATGCCGTGGCCCTTCCGTCTGCGAAGGCTCGGCATCGGCGTGCTACCATAGCTACGTCCAAGTACACATATCAAGTGGAGGATATCCATGGCAAACGTTCTTGTCTTTGGTCACCAGAACCCCGATAACGACGCCATCATGAGCGCCGTCGTCCTGTCCCAGCTGCTCAACCAGGTTGAGTATGCCGGCAACACCTACGAGGCCTGCGCCCTTGGTCAGCTTCCGGCCGAGTCCGCCAAGCTGCTCGCCGACGCCGGCATCGCCGAGCCCCGCGTGATCGAGTCCGTCGAGGCTGGTCAGCTCGTCGTCCTCACCGACCACAACGAGTCTGCCCAGTCCGTCGCCGGCCTTAAGGACGCCACGGTCTTTGGCGTTGTCGATCATCACCGCATCGGCGACTTCGAGACCGCCGGCCCGCTGCACTACATCTGCCTGCCCTGGGGCTCCAGCTGCACCATCGTCACCAAGCTCGCCGGCGTGCTCGGCGTTGAGCTTTCCGACGTCCAGGCCAAGCTGCTGCTCTCGGCCATGATGACCGACACGCTCATGCTCAAGAGCCCCACCACCACCGATGTCGACCGCGCCGTCGCCGCCAAGCTCGGCGAGCAGGTGGGCGTCGACCCGGTCAAGTTTGGCATGGAGGTCTTCCTCACCCGTCCGTCTGGCTCCTTCACCGCAGCCGAGATGGTCGGCAACGACATCAAGATGTTCGAGCCCGCCGGCAAGAAGCTGCTCATTGGCCAGTACGAGACCGTCGACAAGAGCCGTGCACTCGGCATGATCGACGAGATCCGCGAGGCCATGCGCGCCTACGCCGCCGAGAAGGGTGCCGACGGCATCGTCCTGTGCATCACCGACATCATGGAGGAGGGCTCGCAGGTCCTGCTCGAGGGTGAGACCGAGGCTGCTCAGAAGGGCCTGGGCATTGCCGACGAGCACGACGGCGTCTGGATGCCGGGCGTCCTCTCCCGTAAGAAGCAGGTTGCTGCCCCCATCATGGCCGCCTGCTAGGTTTAGTTGACCAAACGCCACGACCGGATCGCGGACGCCCCGCGCTCCGGTCGTTTTTTGTGCACGTCGCCGCGTCGTCTCTTGGACAGGCGTGCCCGTGTCGTTGAGCAAATAATGTTCAACCTGTGGTTCCGCTTTTCGGCCACGCCTGCGCGCTTGTCGTGCAGGGTAGGCTAGATGCAAGCGTAATACGTTAGAGCGCGGCGCCGCCACTTGGGCGGGCCGTGCTTTTTTAAGACGGGAGCTTTCCCGTGAAAGGAGCCGCCCATGGCAGCACCCGAGCAGCTGTTCAACGTCCGTGAGCGCAAACGCTTTGAACGTCACGACATTTGGGAGCGCATTACCGAGAACGGCACGATTTCCGCCGCCGTCATGGTGATCGCTGCCATCGCCGCCGTCATTTGCGCCAATACCGATGCCTACGAGGCCATCCATCACTTTTTGGAGACCCCGCTGTATGTGGGTCTGGGCAACCTTACGGCCGGTCTCACCGTTGAGCTTTTCGTCAACGACTTCCTCATGGCGATCTTCTTTTTGTTGGTGGGCATTGAGCTTAAGTACGAGATGACGGTCGGCGAGCTCAAGAACCCGCGCCAGGCTATGCTTCCCATGCTGGCGGCCGTGGGCGGCGTCGTCGTTCCCGCCTGCATCTATCTGATCTTTAACCATGCCGGCGCGCACAACGGCTGGGCCATTCCCATGGCAACCGATATTGCCTTTGCGCTGGGCGTGCTGTCGCTTTTGGGCAATCGCGTGCCCAACGGCGTGCGCGTGTTCTTCTCGACGCTCGCCATCGCCGACGACCTCATTTCCATCGCCGCCATCGCCATCTTCTACGGTCAGAGCCCCAATCCGTTTTGGTTGGGCGCCGCCGCGCTTGTGACCTGCGCGCTCGTGTGGCTCAACAAGACGCAGCATTACCGCCTTGCCCCGTATTCGGTACTGGGTCTGCTGTTGTGGTTCTGCATGTTCAAGAGCGGCGTGCACGCTACGCTGGCCGGCGTCATCCTGGCCTTCACCATTCCGGCCAAGTGCGGCGTCAAGCTCGATAGCCTTACCGATTGGTTGGGCGAGTGCCTGCCGCTGCTCGACGACCGTTACGACGACGAGGCACACATCCTGGGCCAGCATGACTTTACCGTCTCGACCACCAAGGTCGAGCGCGTCATGCACCGCGTCACCCCGCCGCTCATCCGCATGGAGCGTCTGATCTCCACGCCGGTCAACTTTGTGATCCTGCCGATCTTTGCGTTCGTGAACGCACAGGTTCGCCTGGTGGGCGTGGATATGAGCACGTTGCTCACCGACCCGGTGACGCTCGGTGTGTACTTTGGCATGCTGCTGGGCAAGCCGATCGGCATCTTTGGCATGACGTTTGCCCTGGTTAAGCTTAGGGCCTGCGAGCTGCCGCGCAACGTCAACTGGCACATGATTGCGGGCGTGGGTATTCTGGGCGGCATCGGCTTTACCATGTCGATTCTCATCAGCGGCCTTGCCTTCCCGACGGCCCAGTTTGAGGTTCTGGCTGCCAAGGCCGCCATTCTTGCCGGTTCTGTCACCGCGGCCGTACTTGGCATGATCTACATGAGTGTGGTCTGCAAGCACCCCGCGCCCAAGGACGAGTAAAAGTTCGAAAACAGACACCAGAACCGGTTTGGATGCGTTCGAAACTCGGATCCGGGTGCTACTGGCCCTCTGCCAGACGCCCCCGTGGTCAAAAAACGCCGTTTGTGAGTACTGTCACAAACGGCGTTTCATTTTAGGTGTGGAAAATAATGTACAAATCTATTCTGTCTGTGTATTAACGATTGCGTGGCTGGACGAAAAATGCTGATGCATCCTTCCAAAACCGGACACAAAAGGCCAAGACTGGCCTTTTTAATTCAAAATCGCTGTTACTAAAAAAGTAACAGTACTCATATTTGCTATTTTTTGACCACAGGCCCCAATGACTAGGTTTATTCCACCGTTCCGTAGACGGCGCCCCAGCCGTGGGCGGCTAGGGCCGAGTTGAGCTGGTCACAAAGGGACTGACGATCGTAATAGCCGGGCGGCAGCAGGTTGACGATCTCCATGAGATCGGGCGCCAGGTCCAAGATTTCGGCCTGTACGATCAGATCCAGGCGGTCGATGGCGTGGCGGTCGTAAAACAGTCCGTCGACCAGGCGCTGAAGGTCGCCGAATTCCTCGGCCTGGAACGATCCGTACTCCATAGTGCCTCCTTGGGCGCTTCATGCCGGCATGCGCGGCGATTCGTAATTTATTGCGATGGACTTAATCTATCACGGCTTCATAACGTTGTGACGGTGGCGGTCTATACTTAGAAGAATTGCAACGTACCGCTTCGTGAAAGGTCGCACCCATGCAGACGATCTACCAGAAGATGGAAACCACCGAACTCGATGCCGCCATCGAGGCGCTCAAAGCCGAGGTCGCCGAGGTCAAGGCCAAGGGCCTGGCGCTCGACATGGCCCGCGGCAAGCCGTCGCCCTCCCAGGTGGACATCTCTCGACCCATGCTCGATATCCTCGATGCCGATGCCGATCTGCACGACGGCAACGTCGACTGTTCCAACTACGGCTGCTTTGAGGGCATTCCCTCGGCACGCAAGCTAGCGGGGGAGTTCCTGGGTTGCCCCGCCGAGCAGACGCTCGTGCTGGGTTCATCGAGCCTGCTGATCGAGCACGACATCGCCGGTATGTTCTGGCGCTGCGGCTCGTGCGGCAGCGAGCCTTGGGAGGCTTACGAGGCCGCGCATGACGGCAAGAAGGTCAAGTTCCTGTGCCCTGTTCCCGGCTACGACCGCCACTTTGGCATCACCGCCGACCTGGGTATCGAGAACGTCCCCGTCGCGATGACCGACAACGGCCCCGACATGGACGAGATCGAGCGCCTGGTTGCCGCCGACGATTCCATCAAGGGTATCTGGTGCGTGCCCAAGTATTCCAACCCCACGGGCATCACCTTTAGCGAGGACACTGTGCGCCGCCTGGTCGAGATGCCCACGGCCGCGCCCGATTTCCGCATCTTCTGGGATAACGCCTACTGCGTGCACGACCTGTACGACGAGACCGACGAGCTCGCCAACATCTTCGATCTTGCCCGCGCGGCGGGCACCGAGGACCGCGTGGTGGCATTCGCCTCGACGTCCAAGATCACCTTCCCGGGTGCCGGTATCGGCTTTATCGGTGCGAGCCCCGCGGTTATCGCGGAGTTCTCCAGGCGCCTGAAGGCCGGCCTCATCAGCGCCGATAAGCTCAACCAACTGCGCCACGTGCGCTTCCTTCCCACCATCGAGGCGGTCAAGGAGCACATGAAAAAGCATGCCGAGTTTTTGCGCCCGCGCTTTGAGGCCGTTGAGCGCAAGCTCACCGAGGGCCTGGGCGATACGGGTTGCGCCACCTGGACGCATCCCCGCGGCGGCTACTTTGTAAGCTTCGATGGTCCCGAGGGCTCGGCCCAGAAGGTCGCCGCGCTTTGTGCCGACCTGGGCGTCAAGCTCACGCCGGCTGGTGCCACCTGGCCTTATGGCAAGGATCCGCGCGACACCAACATCCGCATCGCGCCGAGCTATCCCACGGTCGAGGACCTGGAGGCCGCGCTCGATGTGCTGGTGCTGGCTGTTAAGCTCGTCGCTGCCGAGCTTGCGCGTGCCGAGCGCGCCTAACGCGCGGCTTCCCGTACTATCCGCACTTTCGATACGTAAAGGAGCGTATACATGGATTTGGGTATTTCCACCAACCCCACGCCAGAGCTCTACACCATTAAGGTGGCCGGCGAGATCGATATCTCTAACGCCGATAGCTTGCGCAATGCCATCGACCTGGCGCTCGAGCAGCCCACTGAGGCCGTTGAGCTCGATTTTGCCCAGGTGAGCTACATCGATTCGACGGGCATTGGCGTGCTCGTGGGCGCCGCACACCACGCGGTCGACCACGGCAAGCGCTTTAGCTGCACCAATGTGCAGCCCCCGGTGATGCGCGTGGTTCAGCTGTTGGGTGTCGACCAGGAGATTTCGATCACCGCTGCATAATCTTTGTCCCCAAAAGGGCGTGCCGTTTGGCATATGTTTGTGATGCGCTCGGACGTTTTGGCGTCCGGGCGCTATACTTGACCGAATGAATAGACGAGTTCCGGCCGAATGGCGCGGTGCGGGCTCGACTCACATCGAGCCTTGGAGGTATGTGTGTTTGGTATTGGAGAGGGTGAGCTCGCGATCATCGTGGTCTTCGGCTTTTTGCTGTTTGGCCCGGATAAGCTCCCGCAGATGGGCCGCACGATCGGCCGTGCCATCCGTCAGTTCCGCGAGACGCAGGAAAAGATGACGGCCGTTGTTCAGTCCGAGATTATCGATCCGGTGAGCGAGGCCGCGTCGGCCCCGGTCAAGCCCAAGAAGACTGCCGTCGATGACGATTCCGATGCGGACGATGGTGCCGTCAAGACGGCTGCGCCCGCAAAGAAGGAGACCTTTGCCGAGCGTCGCGCCCGTCTTGCTGCCGAGAAGGCCGCAAGCGAGGGTGCCGCCGAGGGCGAGAATGCTGCCGAGGAGACGGAGGCCAATGTCGCCGACGCCGGGTCCGCCGATACCGCCGCCGAGTCCGTTTCCGCTGCAGAGCCGGTGCCCGAGCCCGAGCCGGCAGAGCCTACGACGGCCGACCTCTATGCCCGTCGTCCCCGCAAGCGCAAGGCGGTCGTCGACCAGCTCGCCCGCGAGCTCGAGGCCGAGGACGAGGCCGCTGCCGCCGACGCCCCGAAGGGAGGCGATGAGTGATGCCTATCGGACCTGCGCGTATGCCGCTCTTCGATCACCTGGGAGAGCTCCGTCGCCGCCTGACCATCGTGGTCGTGTCGGTGTTTGCCGCCGCCATCGTGCTGTATTTCGCCACGCCTGTGGTGCTCGACATCCTGGAAGACCCCATCCGCTCCTTTGTGCCGGATGGTAAGTTCTACATCACCACCACGCTCGGCGGCTTTGGCCTGCGCTTCTCGCTGGCTCTTAAGATGGCCGTTGTCATGTGCACGCCCATGATCATCTGGCAGATTCTGGCGTTTTTCCTGCCGGCGCTTCGCCCCAACGAGCGCAAGTGGGTCGTGCCTACGGTGCTCGCCTCGACGGTGCTGTTCTTCCTGGGTGCCATCTTCTGCTACTTCATCATCATCCCTGCGGGCTTTGAGTGGCTCATCGGCGAGACCTCGGCCGTCGCTACGGCGCTGCCCGATCTGGAGAACTACGTCAACATGGAGCTGCTCTTTATGATCGGCTTTGGCGTGGCGTTTGAGCTGCCGCTCATCATCTTTTACCTGTCCGTCTTCCACATCGTGTCCTACGCGGCCTTCCGCGGCGCCTGGCGCTACGTGTACGTGGGCCTGCTCGTGGGCTCGGCTGTGATCACGCCCGACGGCTCGCCCGTCACGCTGGGCCTCATGTACGGCGCCCTGCTCTCGCTCTACGAGATTTCGCTTGCCATCGCCCGCGTGGTCATTACCGCGCGCGAGGGCAAGGAGGGCTTGTTTGTGAGTCGTCTGGACCTGTTCTCGGACGATGAGGACGACGAGGAGTAAATCGGTATGCACGAGGTTGGCATTGTCAACGGCATACTCGATACAGTGATTCGCGCGGCGCGTGGGGCGGGGGCCTCGCGCGCCGTTTTGGTGACGCTGCGTATCGGGGATATGACCGAAGTTGTGCGCGAGGCGCTCGACTTTGCGTGGGAGACATTTCGCGACGAGGATCCGCTCACGCAGGACTGCGAGCTTGCCGTGGAGGAAGTCCATCCACAAAGCGAGTGTCTGGACTGCGGCGAGGTTTTCGACCACGACCGCTTCCATTGCCGCTGTTCCCAGTGCGGTGGTGCCAACGTGCGCCTACTGCACGGCCGCGAGCTCGATATCGCGAGTATCGAAATCGAAACCCCCGACGATTAGCCCGCTAGCCATCTGGTGATGGGGTATAAAGGGGCCAAAGTAAGGAGCGCTAAGTATGGCTGAGAAAACGATTGATATCGCATCGCCGATTCTGTCGCGCAACGAGCGCCTGGCAGATCAGCTGCGTCAGCGATTTAATGAGACAAACACCTATGTGATCAATGTGCTGTCGAGCCCCGGTTCGGGCAAGACCACCACGATCCTGGGCACCAACGAGCGCCTGCGCGACAAGGCCGGCCTGCGTTGTGCCGTCATCGAGGGCGATATTGCCTCGGATGTCGACGCCATCACCATGAAGGAAGCCGGCATGCCCGCCATCCAGATCAACACGGGCGGCCTGTGCCACCTCGAGGGCAACATGATCATGGAGGCCGTTGACGCGTTCGACCAGGCGGTGGGCCTTCAAAACATCGACGTCATCTTTATCGAAAACGTGGGCAACCTGGTCTGCCCGGTCGACTTTGACCTGGGCGAGAACCTGTCCATCATGATTCTCTCGGTGCCCGAGGGCGACGACAAGCCTATCAAGTACCCGGGCATCTTCCAGCACGCCGGCGCACAGCTGCTCAACAAGGTTGACGTGGCTCCGGCTTTCGATTTTGACATGGATAGGTATACTAGGACACTCGATGACCTCAATCCGCAGGCGCCGCGGTTTGCCGTGAGCGCGCGCAAGGGCGAGGGCATGGATGCCTGGTGCGATTGGCTCATCGGGCAGATCGAGCAAGCAAGGGCGTAAATCGGCCGCCATACGGGCGGGCGTAGCCGCAGAGACACGAGATAGGAGCCTCTTTTGAAGCTCATCATCGCCGAGAAAAACGACGCCGCGCGTCAGATCGCCGAGCGGCTGTCCACGGGTAAGCCCAAAAAGGACAAGGTGTACAACACCGTCATCTACCGTTTTGAGTGGAAGGGCGAGGAGTGCGTGACGATCGGTCTTGCCGGTCACATCCTTGCACCCGATTTTTGCGACAGCGTGCTGTTCGATAAAAAGCTGGGTTGGTATTCGGTCACCGAGGACGGTGAGATGCTGCCGGCCGACATGCCCGATGGCCTGGCTCGTCCGCCCTACGACACCAAGCGTAAGCCGTTCCTTGCCGACGGTATCTCCATCAAGGGCTGGAAGCTCGAGAGTCTGCCGTATCTCACCTGGGCACCCGTCATTAAGCTGCCGGCCGAGAAGGAGCTCATTCGTTCGCTCAAGAACCTCGCTAAAAAGTCCGACAGCGTCATCATCGCCACGGACTTCGACCGCGAGGGCGAGCTGATCGGTTCGGACGCCCTCAACAAGGTGCGCGAGGTTGCGCCGGACTTGCCGGTTGCCCGCGCCCAGTATTCTTCGTTTACCAAGGCCGAGATCACGCAGGCCTTCGATAATCTCGTCTCGCTCGACCAGAATCTGGCCGACGCCGGCGAGAGCCGCCAACACATCGACCTCATTTGGGGTGCGGTGCTCACGCGCTACCTGACGCTCGCCAAGTTTGGCGGCTTTGGCAACGTGCGTTCCGCCGGCCGCGTGCAGACCCCGACGCTTGCCCTGGTGGTCGAGCGCGAGCGCGAGCGCATGGCGTTTGTGCCCGAGGACTATTGGCAAATCCGCGGCATGGGCGCCGCGCAGGGTGCTGCCGAGGACGACCGCTTTAAGATTGCGCACAAGACGGCACGCTTTACCGACAAGGATGCTGCCGAGACGGCATACGGCCATGTCGACGGCGTTACGACGGCAACCGTCGCCGCGGTGACCAAGCGCTCGCGCAAGCAGCAGCCGCCCACGCCGTTTGCGACCACCTCGCTGCAGGCTGCCGCCGCAGCCGAGGGTATCTCGCCTGCGCGTACCATGCGCATTGCCGAGTCCCTCTACATGGCGGGCCTCATCAGCTACCCGCGTGTCGACAACACCGTGTATCCCGCGACGCTCGATCTGGGCGCCGTGGTGAGCGACCTGGCAAAGATCAACCCGGCGCTGGCGCCCGTATGCAAAAAGGTGCTCGCCGGCCCCATGAAGCCTACGCGCGGCAAAGTCGAGACCACCGACCACCCGCCTATCTATCCCACGGGCGAGGGCGATCCGTCCACGCTCGATGGCGGTCAGCGCAAGCTCTACGACCTCATCGCCCGCCGCTTCCTGGCGACGCTCATGGGGCCCGCGACCATCGAGAACACCAAGCTCGAGCTTGATGTGAACGGCGAGCCGTTCGTGGCTTCGGGTGACGTGCTCGTGACCCCTGGCTTCCGCGAGGCCTATCCGTACGGCCTTAAGCGCGATGAGCAGATGCCGCCGCTGGAGCAGGGCGATACGGTCGACGTGTTCGACATTAAGCTCGAGGCAAAGCAGACCGAGCCGCCCGCGCGCTACAGCCAGGGCAAGCTCGTGCAGGAGATGGAAAAGCGCGGCCTGGGCACCAAGTCCACGCGCGCGAGCATCATCGAGCGCCTGTACGCCGTGCGCTACCTCAAAAACGATCCCGTGGAGCCGAGTCAGCTGGGCATCGCCATCATCGATGCGCTGTCGCAGTTTGCCCCGCGCATCACGAGCCCCGATATGACCAGCGAGCTCGACGGCGACATGACCCGCGTCGAGCGCGGCGAGGATACCGAAGAGCATGTCGTGACACACTCGCGTGCGCTGCTGGCCGGCGTGCTCGACGAGCTGCTCAAGCATACGCAGGAGCTGGGCGACGCCATCAGCGACGCCGTCACGGCCGATGCGCGCGTGGGCGCCTGCCCCAAGTGCGGCAAGGACCTGGTTATGAAGACGAGCGCCAAGACCCGTGGCAGCTTCATTGGCTGCATGGGCTGGCCCGACTGCGATGTGACCTATCCGGTGCCGAGCGGCGTCAAGGTGAGCCCGCTCGAGGGCGAGGCGGCCGTGTGCCCCGAGTGCGGCGCGCCGCGCATTAAGTGCCAGCCGTTCCGCCAGAAGGCCTTCGAGATTTGCGTGAACCCCACGTGCCCCACCAACTACGAGCCTGACCTTAAGGTGGGCGAGTGCAAGGTGTGCGCCGAGGCCGGACGCCATGGCGACCTGATCGCGCACAAGAGCGAGAAGAGCGGCAAGCGCTTTATCCGCTGCACCAACTACGATGACTGCGGCGTGAGCTATCCTCTGCCGGCGCGCGGTAAGCTCGAGGCGACGGGTGAGACCTGCCCCGAGTGCGGTGCCCCCATCGTGGTGGTCAACACGGCGCGCGGTCCGTGGCGTATCTGCGTCAACATGGACTGTCCGACCAAGGAGAAAAAGCCGGCCCGCGGCCGCAAGACCACGACCAAGGCGAGCACGGCGAAGAAGACGACGGCGGCAAAGAAGACTGCTGCCAAGAAGACGACCGCCAAAAAGACGACGGCCAAGAAGTCGACTACCAAAAAGACCGCTGCCGACAAGTAGCCGAGCACATATAGACGCGGCGGGGCCGGGCGCGCAAAATCAAAATCGCGCCCGGCCCCCCCCCCATATCATTCTTGTGATACGCAGGGGTGGTGTATT
>DBFOLV010000051.1:0-12795 GCA_048430825.1 Collinsella sp. | reverse complement strand
ATGGGAGCCCCTTCCATGAATGCGGCGTGGCCGCCACGGTTGGATTAGACACTCACCATTGTCGGCCTAATCCGCGGTCTTTCATGCAGCAGGGGCTCTCAATGTTTTTATGTCCTGCTCACATCGTCTCTGCCGGCAGTTGGGGACAGTCCTTGTTTTGATAGTCGTCTCTTTTATGTTTCCTTTAGCCGTTGCTGCCTAGGATGGGGGTTAGTCGGTAGGAAAGGAGCGCCTGTATGGACGACGCGAGCGAGCGTGCAATCGAAGAGGACATGCTCGATCAGTTCAACTACTTTGATGATGAGGATGAGGAGCTAATCGATCGTCGCGAGCCAGCGCCGCTTGATTCCTTTGATCTGGTCGATGAAGAGCCCAACGAGGACGAGGGCGAATCAACGGAGCCCCCACAGTCTTCGCGCCTGGACTCGCTGCTTTCGAGAGTCCCTATGCACCACGGCGCTCGTGCCGGTGCACTCCATATGAAAACTGACTGGCGCCAGATCGTGACGGCAGGCGATGAGCTTGCCGTCGATGCGCCGCTCACCGATAAGTCATCCATCATCTGCCGCACCGGCATGCTTATGCTGGCAAGCGGAACGGGTGCCTGGCGCGTGCGCGATACCATGAATCGTGTTGCCGCTGTGCTCGGCGTCACGATTCACGTCGACCTGAGTCTTCTGTCGTTTGAGTGCACCTGCATCGAAGATGGCCACTGCTTTAACGAGGTTGTCAGCCTGCCCACAACGGGAGTCAATACCCATCGCATTTGGATGATGGAGAGCTTCTTAAAGGAAATCGAGACGTATGGGCGCCGGTTTACCGTGCACGAATACCACGAGATGCTCAAGACCGTTGAGAGCTCGAAGCCCGATTACGCTTCCTGGCAACAGGGCCTTGCGGCAGCCTGTGCTTGCGGCGCCTTCGTCTTCTTGCTCGGCGGCGGCCCTATCGAGATGGCCTGCGCATTCGTAGGCGCTGGTGTCGGTAACTTTGCTCGCTCCCATATTCTCAAGCAGGGTCTTGGCCAGTTTAGCGCGCTGACGACTGGTGTTGCGCTCGCTTGCGTTTCGTATCTGCTGGCATTGCTCGGCCTTGGCCAGGTCATACCGGGGGCAATGTCGCACCAAGAAGGCTATATCGGCGCCATGCTCTTTGTGATTCCCGGCTTTCCCCTCATTACGGCAGGCCTCGACATCGCTAAGCTCGATATGCGAAGCGGCATTGAACGTCTTTCGTATGCTGTGTCGATTATTGTGATGGCGACCCTCGTAGGTTGGATGGTTGCCGAATGTGTGGGGCTGGCACCGGATGATTTTGCCCCGCTCGGCCTTTCGCCGCTTGCTCTTACGCTCCTGCGCGTGGTGATGAGCTTCGTTGGCGTATTCGGCTTCTCGGTGATGTTCAACAGCCCGGTAAAGATGGCCGCGGCAGCTGGGCTGATCGGCGCCGTGTCCAATACCTTGCGCCTTACGCTCGTCGATGCGCCGACGATGCTTCCCTTCCTGGGCCTCAGCGCGGGAATGCCTCCCGAGGCGGCAGCGTTTATCGGCGCGCTGGTATCGGGGCTGCTGGCAAGCTTGGCCGAAGTCAAGCTCACCTACCCACGTATCGCCCTCACGGTGCCATCAATTGTCATTATGGTGCCGGGCCTGTATCTGTATCGCTCGATGTACTACATGTGCACCTTCGATACGGTCAATATGCTCGGTTGGTTTGTGCGTGCAGTGCTCATCGTGGCGTTTTTGCCCGTTGGTCTGGGTGTGGCACGTACACTCACCGACCCTCGCTGGCGCCACACCAGCTAATTGGTGCAAGGAGGACAGGTCACTTTGCACCAAATGAGTTGCGGTGAAATAGAGACTGAATTGCTGCTTAAAGGGTCAAAACAGTCCGTATTCCACCGCAACTTATGGGGTCGGGGGATTATTGGTGCCCTGCATCTTCATAAACTCAACGCTTACGAAGCGCGCGCCGTTCGTGTTAGGGTAGTTCCACCACATAAGTAGTCGCAGACGCACGTATCGCGGGCGGGCGAGATGAAGTCCCAACAGCTCCATCTCGCCCGCCCGTTTTTGTTGCGTGGTGCCGCGGCGTAACACAGAAAGGACCATGCCCTTTATGCCTATCAACAAACGAGAGAGCCTGCTGTTCACCTTTATCATGTGCTTTTGCATGGTGCTCTGGATGAGCATCTACAACGTCGCCCTGCAGCATGGGGCCATCAACGGCGAGGTTGTTGCCGCCGCGTGGCTCGGCTTCCCCGTTGCCTACGTTTTTGCCATGTGCTGCGACTGGTTTGTTGCCAGCCCCCTTGCTAAGGGCTTCGCCTTTAAATTCCTGGTCACGCCGGGCAAGAGCTCGCCGCTTGCCATGACGCTCGCCGTCAGCTCCTGCATGGTTGTTCCCATGGTCATCATCATGTCGCTGTACGGTGCCTGCGAGGGTCTGACGCACATGCCCGGCGGCATCCTTGCGAACCTGTATTCCGTGCCCGCGATCTGGATGATCAACATCCCGCATAATTTTGTGATGGCGCTGCCGTGGAACCTTTTGGTAGCCGGTCCGATCTCCCACTTCGTCTTCCGTCGCGCCTTCCCTGTGGGGACGGTTTTCGAGGAGGAGCATGCCGAGCTCTTGGAGCAGGCTATGGCTCCTGAGTGCGAGTAGCTCGCTTAGGGATCTGCTGAGCGCGGGCGACTTGCTTGGTTGGAGCCCTAAGCGTGGATAGCTCTCTCGGCGACATCGCGGGCGTGAGCGGTGCGCATGACCGGAGGGCCCGTGCTGCTCCGTTGCCCGACGTGCTAGCGCGCAGAACAATCTGTTGGTGCATTCGGCGGCTGCTGAAGCGTTTCGGCAGCCGCTTTTTATACGGAGTTTAAATACAACAGTCTGTTGTATTACGTAGAGTGGTATATCTCTAGCGGGAAAAATGCGAGAGACGGAGCATTATGGCGTTGCTAGTAGGACTGGACGTAGGGTCGACGACGACCAAAGTTTACGCGATGCACGAGGATATGACCGAGGCGTGGTGGGGATATCGCCGCCACGGGGCGTGTCAGACAGCGAGCGTGCGCGCCATGCTCGGCGAGCTCGCCGAGCGCTTTCCCCATGAGTCACTGCGCGTTGCGGTGACCGGCTCGGGTGCGCGCGATATCGCGACCGCGCTGGGCGCCTCGTACGTTCAGGAGGTGGTCGCCAACGCGCTCGCGATCAGCAGGTTCTATCCGCAGACGCGCTGCGCCATCGAGCTGGGCGGCCAAGACGCCAAGATGATCTTCTTCCGCACCAACGATAAGGGAGACATCGAGGTTGCCGACATGCGCATGAACGGCTCGTGCGCAGGCGGTACCGGTGCATTTATCGACGAGATGGCAAAGCTCATGGGGGTCGGCACCGAATCGGGCGAGTTCGAGCAGCTCGCAAGCCGGGGAACGACCGTCCACGAGGTCTCGGGCCGCTGCGGCGTGTACGCAAAGACCGATATCCAGCCGCTGCTCAACGAGGGCATTCCTACCACCGACCTGGCGCTTTCGGCGCTTCACGCGGTCGCCCGCCAAACGATCGGCGGTCTGGCCCAGGGTATCGACATCGAGCCGCCGGTAATCTTCGAGGGCGGTACGCTCGCCTACAACCCCACACTGGTCCGCGTGTTCCGGGAGCAACTGAATCTATCGGACGATCAGGTTATCGTCCCGCGCGATCCGCAGATCATGGTCGCGCGCGGTGCCGCCCTGTCGCTGACCGACATGTTCGCATCGTCCCAACCGATCGACCTTCCCGACGCTTTTGTCCGGCTGGATAAGCTCGAGACGGTCGCGCCCGCAAGCGGGGAGGGACGTCTTGCCCAGCCCTTTTTTGCCACACCTGCCGAGCAGGCGGATTTTACGGCACGCCATGGCAAAGAGACGCCGGCAAAGGGTCCGGATGCGTATGCGCCCGGAGAGACGGTGCGTGTGGCGCTCGGTATCGATTCGGGGAGCACGACGACCAAGTTCGCCCTGGTCGATGAGGCGGGTGAGCTTGTCGATTCGTTCTACGCGTCTAATAACGGCAGACCGCTCGACGTCGCCCAACAGGGTCTTGTCAGCTTGAAGAACCGCTGGGAGACAGCGGGAGTCACGCTTGCGATCGATGCCGTGGGCACCACGGGATACGGCGAGGAGCTTTTCGCGCGCGCGTTCCACGCCGACTACCATACGGTCGAGACGGTCGCGCACGCCCGCGCCGCGTGCGCATGCGTTCCCGATGCGACCTTCGTGCTCGACATCGGCGGACAGGATATGAAGGCCATCTGGCTCAACCACGGCGTGCTGACCGATATCGTCGTCAACGAGGCGTGCTCTGCGGGCTGCGGCTCGTTCCTCGAGGGTTTTGCCAAAAACCTCGGAATAGCCGTTGAGGATATCGCGACCGAGGCATTTTCGTCCAAAGCCCCCGCCGTTCTCGGCAGCCGCTGCACGGTGTTCATGAACAGCAGCGTCGTTTCCGAGCAGCGGCGCGGTAAGGGTCCGGGCGACATCATGGCCGGTCTCTGCCGTTCGATTATCGAGAACGTGTTCACCAAGGTCATTCGCGTTTCAAATCTCAACCGTCTGGGCGACAAAGTCGTCGTCCAGGGCGGCACGTTCCGAAACGACGCGGTGCTGCGCGCATTCGAGCAGTATCTGGGCAAACCCGTCACGCGTGCGCCCCACCCGGGGCTGATGGGCGCTATCGGTATCGCCCTGCTCGCGCGCGAGGAATGCCGCAAGGGCGACGCCGGCACGTCGTTTATCGGGCTCGATGCCGTGGAGCGCTTCGAGCATCGCGAGTTCGGCGGCGTTACCTGCCGTCGGTGCAACAACCGCTGCCAGCGCGCGGTCGTGGCATTTGGCGACGGCTCGCTTTACGTCACGGGCAATCGCTGCCCGCGCGGCGGCGCCATCTCATGGGATGAGCTCGTGCGCGAGGTTCCCGCGGCGGAGGAGCTGCGTCCGCAGGGTGCTTGCGAGGCACAGGCACCCGGCACGGGGCGCGACCGGACCGCGGCTGCCCCCAATTTCTTTGTCGACCGCGAGAAGCTGCTGTTCGAGTCGTACCCCACGGTTCCCGTCAGCGGGGGGCGCGATGTCACGATCGGCATTCCCCGTGTGCTCGAGTTCTGGGACACCATGCCGTTCTGGTCGACGTTCTTCAGCACGCTCGGCTTTAAGGTGCGCGTCTCGGGACGCAGCACCAAGGCGATGTACGAGCGCGGTCTGGCGCACGTCACATCCGACACCGTGTGCTTCCCGGCCAAGCTCGTCCACGGGCACATCCGCAATCTCGTCGACGCCGGCGTCGACCGCATCTTCATGCCCATCATCACGACGGTACCCACCGAAAACACCGCCTCTACCAGCGAGTGGATGTGCGCCGTCGTAAAGGGATACCCCTACGTGATGCGCAATTCCGATAACCCGGAGGAGCGTTTCGGCGTTCCGTTCGATACGCCGCTGTTCCACTGGTACGACGAGGGCGACCGAAACCGCCAGCTCAAGGCGTGGTGCAAGGAGACCTTCGATATCGATGCCGACCTGGTTGCCAAGGCGACCGAGCAGGCGGACCGCGCGCAGGAGACGTTTGAGAACCAGCTGCAGCTGCGCGGCAGGCAGGTGCTCGAGAACGTGCGCGAGGACGGCGGCTACGCGGTGGTGATCGCTTCGCGCCCGTACCACAACGACCCGCTGGTCAACCACGGGCTGCCCAAGCTCTTCTCTGAGCGCGGCATCCCCGTGCTGACGCCCGATGCGGTGCCGGGGGTCTGCAACGTCGATCTTTCCAACAGCCGCATCGACATCGTGAACAACTACCATGCGCGCATGCTGTCGTGCGCGGTCATCGTCGCATCGACGCCCGAGCTCGAGCTCGTGCAGATGGGCAGCTTCGGCTGCGGCCACGATGCGTATCTCACCGACGAGATCGCGCGCATGATGGGCGAGATGGGCTCCAAGGTTCCGATGATGATCAAGCTCGATGAGAGCGACGTCGCCGGTCCCATGGGCATTCGCGTGCGTTCGTTTATCGAGTCGGTCAACCGTCGTCGCGCGGAGGAGCGTGCCGAGGGCGCCCGGGTGCACGCGGTCCATCCGCTCGACGACCCGTATAAGGTCAAGTACACCAAGCGCGACCGGCACGACAAGATCGCGCTGGTCCCCAACACCTCCCATGCGTTCTGCAGGCTCATGACCGCGGCGATGCGCAATCAGGGCGTGCGCGCCGAGGCCCTTGATATCGGGCGCGAGGATGCCATCCGCCTGGGCAAACGCTATGTGCACAACGACATCTGCTTCCCCGCGCAAATCGTGATCGGCGAGGCGCTCGCGGCACTCGAGAGCGGTAAGTACGACCCGCACGACGTCGCCGTGGTGACTGGCAAGTATATCGGCGACTGCCGCCTGACGCACTACATGCCCCTGCTGCGCCGCGCGCTCGACGACGCGGGATACGACTATGTCCCGGTGCTCACCAACGACGACGTCGATGCCCACAATGCGCATCCGGGCTTCAAGCTCGGCCTTGGCCCGAGCATCCAGATCGCCTACGGTCTTCCCATGATCGATGCCCTCGAGGCCATGCTTAGGCGCATCCGTCCCTACGAGCTCGAGAAGGGCGCGGCGGACGCTGCGTTCGACCGCGCGCTCGATGAGGTTATCGAGGGCATGGAGCGCTCCGGGCTGAGAGGCCAGGCGACGGGCTTCAAACGCGCGCTTGCGATCATGGACGCCGTTCCGTACGACCGCTCGAACCCGCATCCGACCGTTCTTATCGTGGGCGAGTACCTGCTCAATTTCCATCTCGGCGCCAACCACGAGATCGAGCGCTACCTCGAGGACAACGGGCTCGAGGTCATCGAGGCGCGCATGACCGACGTGATCCGCAAGACCTATTTCTACAAGCATGCGCAGTCGCGCGAGTTCCACGTCGACCTGTCGCTGCCCGAAAAGGCCTGGTACGCCACGGCGGACAACCTGTTCGAGCTCGCGCACGACCGTTGCGACCGCCTGGGCGCGGCGAGCCCGCTCTACGAGCCGCCGACGCGCATGCCCGAGCTCGTGCGCGCGAGCGATAAGATCCTGCACCATACGTTCGATGCGGGCGAGGGCGTGCTGATTCCGGCGGAGATTCTCGAGCACGCCAAGCGCGGCTGCCGCAACTTCGTGATCCTGCAGCCGTTCGGGTGTCTGCCCAACCATGTCGTGGGGCGCGGGCTCATCCATGCGCTCAAGGAGCAGTATCCCACGGCGCAGTTCCTGCCGCTCGACTACGATCCCGACGTGAGCTTCGCCAACGTGGAGAACCGTCTTCAGATGCTCATCATGAACGCCAAGGCGCAGGGGTGCGGTGAGGCGCATGGCGAGACCGCGTAAGGACGCCGATGCGCCCGATGCACGCACCCGTATCATCGAGGCGTTTTGGGAGCTCATCGAGAACAACAGCATCTTCGAGCTGTCGGTTGGCGAGGTGACCCGCGCCGCCCAGTGCAATCGCGGAACGTTTTACTACTATTTTCACGATTTCGATGAACTCGTCGCCATCGCCATAGCCCAGCTGCTGCAGGATAACGAGCTCATCACCGATGCCCTCTGGCATTTTTCGAGCGAGGGCGACCTTTCGGCGTTCGACCGGCGCGACGTCCGCTGCCTGCTGCGGCGCATCGTCATCACCATGAGGGCGGGTGCCGCCGAGCAGGTCGTGCAGGGCATCCATACGATCATCATCGACCGCGTGAGAGAGATCGTCCACCCCGACGGAGAAGAGCTCAAGGCAGATTCGAGCTTTGCGGTGGGCTTTCTGGTCTCGGGCATCATGGGCTTTGTGATGGCGGTCGGCTTTGCCCGGGAGGGCGGCGAGGAGATAGACCTCGAGCAGCCGGGGGACAGCGCGTGCGCGTACCTGAGGGCGGTCGCCATGCAGACGGTGGAAACGGTCGCGCAAGTCGAGGGCGTCGATACATCCGAGCTGCTCGAACGCGTCTCCAAGGAGGCCGATGCCTATCGCGCATCGCGTGCGACGAGTCCCGACGTGGTGAAAGACGCCTAGGGTTTCTCTTGCGGGGCGCCTGTCGCGCATCGCGCGGTGAGTCCCGCGATGCGGTCATAACCTGCATTCATGTGAGCCGGGTTTATAGATATTCCTCCAGCTGTTAACATAGACAACCTGTGGGTAAAGAGACAAAAGCGCCGCCGACGGGCGGGCGTTTTGATTTCGATGAACTCATGTAAGGAAACGAGCATGTTAGATAGATTTACCGATCGAGCGCGCAAGGTCATGTCGATGGCCAAACAGGAGGCGCTCGATCTGCACTCAAATAAGGTGGGCACCGAGCATCTGCTGCTCGCGCTTGCCAAGGAGGACGAGGGCATTGCCGCCGAGGCGCTGCGCTCGCTCGATATCTCCTACGACGACATCATGGACACCCTCAAAGAGGTCCAGACCACGGTTCCCGAGCCCAGTGAGGAGACCGAGGCGGCCAAGCTCGCCTTTACGCCGCTCGTCATTAGCGTGATGGAGCGTTCATTCCGCGTGGCGCGTGAGAACAACCAGACCTACGTGTCGACCGAGCACCTGCTCATCGGTATCGTCGAAGAGGGCAACGGCATGGCCATGGACATCCTCATGCGCCTGGGTGTGTCGTCCGCCTCCATCAAAAAGGCTATCGAGAAACTCACCGCCAAGGACCAGGACAAGAAGCGTCCGCTCGCCGGCGCCGGTGCTGGTCGTCCCGGTGCGGGCCTGCCGTTCTTTAGCGGCTCGGATGCCTCTCAGCAAAAGGGGAGCGGCACCGACACGCTCAAGCAGTTCGCCACCAACCTCACTCAAAAGGCGCGCGACGGCGAGCTCGATCCCGTGATTGGCCGCGAAAAGGAAGTCCAGCGCATGATGGAGATCCTTTCGCGCCGCACCAAGAACAACCCGCTTATCCTGGGCGACCCCGGCGTGGGCAAGACGGCCATCGTCGAGGGCCTGGCGCAGCAGATCGCTGCCGGCAACGTGCCCGAGAATCTCATGAACCAGAACATCTGGACGCTCGACCTGCCGGGCCTCGTTGCGGGCGCCAAGTATCGCGGTGAGTTTGAGGAGCGCCTCAAGAACGTGATCCAGGAGGCCACCGAGGCTGACGACGTCATCCTGTTTATTGACGAGATGCACACCATCATCGGTGCCGGTTCTGCCGAGGGCTCCATCGACGCGAGCTCCATGCTCAAGCCCGTGCTTGCACGCGGTGCCTTCCAGATTATTGGCGCCACCACGGCCGAGGAATTCCGCAAGTACCTCACCAAAGACCCAGCCTTCGAGCGTCGCTTCCAGACTATCGATGTCGAGGAGCCGAGCGTCGAGGACACCGTCAAGATCCTGACCGCGCTTAAGCCGCGCTACGAGGAGCACCACCATGTGCGCTACACGCAGGGCGCTATCGAGGCTGCCGCGAACCTTTCCAACCGCTACATCCAGGATCGCTTCCTGCCCGATAAGGCCATCGACCTCATCGACGAGGCCGGTGCCCGCGCTCGCATCGCCGCGAATCGTGCGCCCGAGCCGGTGCGCGAGGCCGAGCATCGCATAGAGGAGCTCAAGGCCGCCGCGCAGGAGGCCACCGAGAGCGACGACATGAACAAGGCCGCCGAGATCACCGAGCAGCAGAAGGCCGCCGAGATTGAGCTCGCCGAGGCCAAGGCCGCCTGGACCGCCGAGCTCGACGCCAGCCCGCTCACCATCGACGTGAGTCAGATTGCCGACATCGTGTCCGTGACCTCTGGCGTGCCGGTTTCCTCGCTCACCGAGAGCGAGAGCCGTCGCCTGCTGCAGACCGAAAGCGTGCTCAAGACCCGCATTATCGGCCAGGACGAGGCCGTCGAGGCCGTCGCCAAGGCCGTGCGCCGCAGCCGCTCGCCGCTCAAGGATCCGCGTCGCCCCGGCGGCAGCTTTATCTTCCTGGGTCCCACCGGCACGGGCAAGACCGAGCTCGCCAAGACGCTCGCCGAGTACCTCTTTGGCAGTAAGGACGCGCTCATCAGCTTCGACATGTCGGAGTTCGGCAGCGAGTTCGAGGTCTCCAAGCTTATCGGTAGCCCTCCGGGTTACGTGGGCCACGACGAGGGCGGTCAGCTTACCAAGGCCGTTCGTCGTCACCCGTACTCGGTCGTGCTGTTCGACGAGATCGAGAAGGCGCACCCCGACATCTTCAACATTTTGTTGCAGGTGCTGGAGGAGGGTCGCCTGACTGATAGCCAGGGCAAGACGGTCGACTTCCGCAATACCGTGATCATCATGACGTCCAACGTGGGCGCCCGCGAGATCGCGCAGGATGCGAGCGTTGGCTTTGGCACCACCGGCGAGCAGGGCCTCACCTCGAGTGAGATCAAGGGCCGTGCGATGGGCGAGCTCAAGCGCCTGTTCCGCCCCGAGCTGCTCAACCGTATCGACGACATTGTGGTGTTCCAGAAGCTCTCGGGCGAGAACCTGACCAAGATCGCGCGCCTGCTGGTGGACGACCTGCGTCAGCGCCTGATTGCCAACGGCATGAACATCAAGCTCACCGATGCGGCCTATGACAAGATCGTGGCCGAGGGCACCGACCTCACCAACGGCGCGCGTCCGCTGCGCCGTGCTATCCAAAAGCTCATCGAGGATCCGCTGTCCGAGGAACTGCTGGCTGGCGAGTGGGGCGAGGGCGATACCGTCCTGTGCGACGTGGCCGATGGCAAGTTTGTCTTTAGCCACGGCACGGGCGAGATCCCGGCACCGCGTCCGGTGGGCACGCTCGGTGGCGATACCGCCCCGGCGGCACCGCACACCGGCAACGCCGCGCCCGTGAGCGGCGGCGTGACCTCGGGCCCCGGCGGCATGATGCAAGCCGGTTCCGGCGCGCTGTAGGGCGTGGCGACAATTTGATACGCGCAATCGAGGCGCTCCGGAAAGGGCGCCTCGATTTGTAGAGCTGCGGAAGTTGTGACCGTTACGCTATACGGTCCACCGTTAGCCGATGATGCGAGGGCGCTCGGCGTTTTCGACTGGTTTATGCACGCAAAGTCTGGGAATATACAAGTCGCACGTCTTACTGTCTAACCAGTTGCGCCAAGGAGGCACCATGGACTACAAGATTACCGGCTACGAGCCCGCCCAGCTGTTCCATTTCTTTGAGGAGGTCAGCGCGATCCCCCGTGGGTCTGGCAACGAGAAAGGCATCAGCGATTTCCTGGTCGCGTTTGCCAAGGAGCGCGGTCTCGATGTGTATCAGGACGAGGTCTACAACGTCATCATTCGCAAGCCCGCATCTGCCGGCGCCGAGAATGCCCCGACCGTAATGCTGCAGGGCCACATCGATATGGTGTGCGACAAGTTGGGCTCCGTTGAGCACGACTTTACGACTGATGGTATCGACCTGGTCGTCAAGGACGGCGTCCTCACCGCTAACGGCACCACTCTGGGCGCCGACAACGGTATTGCCGTCGCTCTGATGCTCACTGTTCTCGATGACGATTCGATCGTTCACCCCGCCCTCGAGTGCGTATTCACCACCGACGAGGAGACTGGCCTGGTCGGCGCCGAGACGCTCGACAAGTCCCAGATTAGCGCCCGCACCATGATTAACCTTGACTCCGAGGAAGAGGGCGTTGCTACCGTCAGCTGCGCCGGCGGTGTCGTCGTTACCTACACCTGCCCGATCGCGCGCGAGCACAAGACCGGTAGCACCCTCACGCTCGACATCTCCGGCCTGCTGGGCGGCCACTCCGGCAGCGATATCAACCTGGAGCGCGGCAACGGCAACCTCATCATGGCCCGCATCATCGACCGCCTGATGGTCGCTGGCGAGCCCGCCATCGTTAGCTTTAACGGCGGCACCAAGGACAACGCCATCAACCGTGAGTGCAAGGCTGTTCTGGTCTACGCCGACCACGCTGCCGCCGAGGCCGCGGCCCAGATCGCAAAGGGCATCATCGCCGACGTTACTGCCGAGCTCGAGGTCTTCGACCCCGGCTTTACCTGCACCGTCGAGATTGCCGACGACGCCGAGGTCGAGGCCATGGACCAGAAGTCCGCGCTTGCCCTCATCCGCGCCCTGCGTCTTGCCCCCAACGGCGTGATTCGCCGCAACGTCGCCACCGACGGCTCCGTCGAGGTTTCCTCCAACATCGGTGTGGTTGCCACTTCTGACGACGAGGTCAAGATCATGCTGTCCCCGCGCTCCTCGATCACCTCGCTGCAGAACGAGTTCAAGGACCGTCTGCAGACGCTGGCCGATGTCCTGGGCTTCGACGCCAAGTTTGAGTTTGAGTATCCCGGCTGGAGCTATGCCGAGCATTCGCCGGTCCGCGAAGTCTTTGTCGAGAGCTATCGAGAGCTCTTTGGCTCCGAGCTGCGCATCGAGTCCATTCACGCCGGCCTTGAGTGCGGCCTGTTTGCCGAGGCCCTGCACGGCCTGGACGCCATCGCCGTGGGTCCGACGCTCTCCGATGTCCACACCCCGGACGAGAGCATGGAGCTCGCTTCTGCCGAGCGCTTCTACGAGCTGCTCATCGACGTCCTCAAGCGCCTTGCCGCGTAAAGGTTGCGCTAGCAGCAGTCCGAGTCACGTGCTAGCGGATTGCAAATGACATTACGAGAGGGGGCATTCGAGCGTTTGCGACGGGTGCCCATTACAGTCTGAAATAGGCCATCGATAAATTTCGATGGCGAGCATTCGGCGCATTGCCTACGATACGGGCAAGCCCCGAGGGGCCGCCGATCGGGCGCCTCCGGATGGCCGTCTGCCCCTGCCCCGTAGAGGGCCCG
>DBFOLV010000050.1:0-20248 GCA_048430825.1 Collinsella sp. | reverse complement strand
CGGGCCCTCTACGGGGCAGGGGCAGACGGCCATCCGGAGGCGCCCGATCGGCGGCCCCTCGGGGCTTGCCCGTATCGTAGGCAATGCGCCGAATGCTCGCCATCGAAATTTATCGATGGCCTATTTCAGACTGTAATGGGTAGTTCTGTAGAGAATACCGTTACCGCCGGTAACCAAGCGGTCGTAAAGACGGCTGCCCAGCTGGCCGAGGAGTCGGCAAAGCAGCTCAAGGACGCTCAGGCCGCCTACGATGCCGCCCAGAAGAAGGCCGACGCGGCGGGCCAGTCTCAAAAGCAGGCGCAGCAGCAAAAGAATCAGGCCTCGCAGGCCGTGACCGATAACGCCGCCGAGCAGAACGAGGCCGAGGTAGCCGCGCTTCAGGAGAAGATTGACGAGCTTAAAGCGGCCGTCGAAAAGACCGAGCAGCAGCAGAAGAAGCTGGGCGACCTGAACGATCAGCTCGAACAGGCCAACAAGAGTGTCGAGGATAAGACGCAGACGCTCAAGGACGCCAAGGCAAAGCAGGGCGAGGCCGAGAAGGCACTCAAGGATGCCCAGGCTAAGCTCGATGCCATGGGTATGGACAAGTACGAGGCCGCCAAGAAGGACGTCGAGGACGCGCAGGCAAAGCTTGATGCGGCGAATGCCGATGTGAAGGCGGCCAAGGGTGAGCTCGATGCCGCTAAGACGGCTGTCTCCAATGCCGAGCAGGCAAAGAGCGATGCCGAGTCTGCTCTGACGTCCGCCCAGGCCAAGAAGCAGGAGACTGCCGCTGCCCTCGCCACCGCAACCACCGCACAGGCCAACGCCCAGAAGAAGCTGGACCAGGCACAGGCTGCGCTCGATGCCGTTACTTCTGGCACGGGCGTCGACCTGAAAGCGCTCGAGGCCGCCAAGAAAGTTGCTGCCGGTGAGTTCAAGGACGCGCAGGCGGAGCTCAATGCCGCGACGGCTGCCGACGCCACCGCACAGGCGAATCTGCAGACCGCCCAGGCTGCTGTCACTGCCGCGCAAGAGAAAGCCAACGCCGCCAACGCTGCCGTTTCGTCCGCGCAGACCGCATACGACGAAGCCAGCGGCAAACTCGGCGACCTGACGAACAAGTACAACACCGCTAAGGCCGCGTACGATCAAGCCCAGCAGACCGAGGCAGACAAGAAGGCTGCCTACGATCGGGCCGTAAAGGATAGGGACGACAAACGAGCCGAGTACAAGGCGGCATGCGATGCCGCAGACGCTGCGGAGGCTGCCAGCGATGCCGCTAGCGCAGAGGTGGACAAGCTTGAGCAGCAGATTGCCGAGCTCAAGTCCAACATGACTGTCGATCAAGACATCATCAATAATGGCATGCTCGGTTTTATGGCCTACATTAGCAACAGCAGCGATTTTACTGCCCAGCAGAAGGCCAATGCCAGCGCTGCATCGTCTATGCTCACTGGCGCGCCCAACAAGGACGAGCGATATGACAAGGCTAGCTGGTATGACAGCTATGTCGATCAGGATATGTCTCGCGAGACCAATCCGCTCTCTCTCGAGCAGCTGCGCAATGCGCTGACGTATCTCGATACTCAGAACAACATCCGCAAGGCCAACGGTCAGTCGGAGCTTAGCGTTAGCCTCCGTATGACGGCTGCAGCAGCGCTCAACGCATCCTATTCATCGAATATTTGGGGACACTCGAATTTGTACTTCGATTCTAGTGAGAATCTCGCCGGTGGTGGCGGCGTCTACATGGGAGGCGAGACTGTCGACACACTCGGCTGGCCCTACACCGGTCTCTATACGGAGGAGAAGGAGCTGTTTGACCAAGAGGCTGCTACTAATAGCGACCTCGCAGCCCATCGCTACGATTCTGACTACATCTATTGGAACTATAACAACGTGTATTCGAAATGTGGCCACTATCTCAACATTATCGATGCGGGTAACGAGGCCATCGGCATCGCAACCGGTAGCGGTAAGAACACCGATTCCGAGGTAACTATTTTCGACTATAGCGGAAGCGCGAGCCAAAAAGACTTCACTGTCTCCGAGTTCAAGAAGCTCGTGAACAATTATATCGATTCTGCTTATAGCGCCGGCGGCACCCAGGCGCAAAAGCAACAGCTCAAGGAGCTTCAGAGCAAGCTTACCGAAGCACAGAAAAAGTTTGGAACTGCTAGCGCTGCCTATAACGCTGCACTCAACAAGCAGTATGACGCTCAAGAGGCCTTTAAAGCTGCCGACACGAGCATGAATACTGCCAAGGGCGAGTACGAGAGCGCTCAGGCTGCCACTGCAACCGCCAAGGGTGCCTATGATGCTGCCAAGAGCGAGCTCGATGCTTCTGGTATTGACATTGACGCTCTTCAGCAGAACCTCAATACTGCTAAGGCCGAGGCTGCCACTGCGCAGACTGCTCTCGACAAGGCCAACGCGACGCTCGCCGATTGCCAGACGAACGCCTCTAAGGCGTCGACTCGTAAACTGAATGCTCAGAGCGCCTACGACGCCGCCAAGGTAAAGTCCGATCAGGCCAACGAGGCGTATGACAACGCTACCGCTTCGGTCAAGGACCTTGCCGCCAAGTGCGATGCCGCCAAGACGGATCTTGCGAACAAGCAGGGCACGCTTAACGATGCCAAGAAGGCCGACGACACTGCCCAGGCTGGCGTTGACAAGGCTCAGGCCGCAGATGTGCACGCCGCGACCGCTCTTTCGGGCGCCAAGCAGGCAGTTGCCGCCAAGACGCAGACCCTGTCCGACGCACAGGCGAAGGCCAAGGCTGCCGAGGGCGAACTGGCCGGCGCAAACAAGGCCTTCGAGCGCTTCGCTGGAGCCCAGAAGGCGGTCGACGACGCCAAGGCCGCCTATGACGCCGCCGTCGCCGGTGTCGCCGATGCCCAGAAGCAGCTCGAGGCCGCCAACGAAGCCGTCGTCGATGCGACCTTCGAGATCGTCGAGGCCAAGGCCGAGCTTGCCAACGACGAGGCGCTCAAGGCCGATCTTGAGGCTGTCGACCACAAGGCATCCCTTGCCGCGGGCACGACGGGCAACGAGAAGCTGGTCAAGCTGAATGCTGCCTACGCTCGCTATAAGGCCGCCGTCGATGCCGCCGCTGGCCTCAAGGCTGCTCTGAGCGATGCCGATGCCAAGCTTTCCGATGCCAACGACGTCTATGCCGCTGCGCTTGCCGAGCTTGACGATGCCAAGGATGCCCTGGCTGCCGCACAGGCCGAGTACGACAAGTATCATCCCAAGGCTGAGCCGCAGGCCAAGCCTCAGGTTGCGCAGGCTGCTGCAAAGGCCCCCGTTGCCAAGAAACAGGCTGCGCCTGCCGCGCTCGCCCAGACTGGCGACAATTCCGCTCTTGCGGGCGAGGTGTTCGTCATCGGCGGTATCACCCTCGTGGCCGCTGGTGTGACGCTGAGCGATCGTCGTCGCAAGCAGATGTAGCGTTTCGAGCGTAGATTCCTCAACGAACTTCGGTTCAGAGCAGGAACGCTTCGATAGCTTAACCGATAAGGCCGGCGCGCTGTTAAACGCAGCGCGCTGGCCTTTCTTTGTTTCGATATCAAAAAGCCCGGTCGGTAGCCGCGAAAGCTACCGACCGGGCAAATCGTAGGCAATATGGTTGCTGTCGAGCAGCTGCTCAGCTTAGCCCAGCAGGCTTAAGCCCACGGAGACAAACGCCAGGATAACGCCGACGATGGACTCGCCGCCCAGCAGACCGCTGGCAACGACCAAGCCCTGCTCCTGGAAGGCGGCGTCCTTGGCAGCCTTCTCCTCGTCCGAAAGACCGGCCTCGGCGTCGCGGTGAGCGGCCCACTTGTCGTAGGCGAGCTTGACGCAGGAGCCCAGGAATGCCGTGAGTGACATGTAGAACGGCAGGTACACGCCCAGGCCGATCATCATGGCCGGAATGCCGAGCCAGTACATGACGATGCCGGCGATAAAGCCACCTGCGAACCACGGCACGCTCGGGATGCCCGAGACCATGGTGGCGACCACGCTTGCCTGCGCGGCCACAAAGCTCTTGTCGGGGCCGAAGGCGTCCGGACCATAGGCGGTGACGAGCGCGACCATGACAGCGGCAGCGACCAGGGCACCCACGATGCCGCCGATGGCCTGCCCGACCCACTGTGCGCGCGGGTTGGTGCCCAGCACGGCGCCGGCCTTAAAGTCGTTCATGACGTCGCCCGCAAGGCCGCACGCCACGGCTACGATGCCGGCGATAAAGAACAGCTTGACCTGAGCGATCTGTGCGAAGGCAGCCACGATGAGCATGACGATGAGGCCAAAGATCTCCATGGGGTCGATGCCCGTCTGGCCGCAGCTCTGTGCGCTCATGATGGTGGTGACAAAGGTGAACAGCGTCACGATGACGGCCGGAACGGGACCAAGGTCAAGCACGATGGCGATGATCACGGCGATGGCGGCAGCGCCCAGGCCGATGATGCCGGCGTCGAGCTTAAGGGAGCCCGAGATGAGCGACTGCTCGTCGGTGTCGGTGGAGCTGTCGGCGGCAAGACCGCGGACGATGCCGGCGACCTGCGGCAGGATGTCCTTGAGGACGACGGCGACGCCAAAGCCCATCATGAGGCCCATGCCCAGGGACTTGACGATGCCCTGCGCAGTCACAACGTCAAACAGACCGGCAGCGGTGCCGCCGACAATGATGCCAAAGTTGCCCAGCAGCGCGCCGGCAAACCAGAAAGCGACCGGGGCGAAGCCCACGAGGAAGCCGACGGAGAGCAGCATGGGCGAGTTGTAGATGGCAAAGGTCACGCCGGGGATATTGAGCGTGCACAGCATGCTGGGCACCACGCCCAGGGCGTCGCGCAGCACGCTATAAATGCCTGCGATGGCCATGGAACCAAAGAGCTGCTTGCCGGTTTTGCCGCCAGCCTCGGTCGCGCGCAAGGTCTGAGCTGCGGCGTTGCCGGTGGGGAACTCAAGCGCGGCGTCCACGATAAAGTGACGGTGGATGAGTGCGGTGGCCAGCAGGCCCAGGATAGTGCCGGCGAGTGCCACGATAAACATGTCGAGCCAGCTAATCTGGTCGGCATAGCCCAGCATCCAGGCGCCCGGGATGGTAAACGCCAGACCGCCGGCGACCATGGCGCCCGCGGACATGATGGTGTGGGTGACGTTTGCCTCGTTGAGGCTGGCGTTGCCCATGAGCTTAAGGAAGAACAGCGAGATGACGGCAGCGAAGACGATCGGCCAGGGGAGTGCGCCCATCTTGAGGGCGGTGTAGGCCGAGCTTGCCGTGATGATCACGCAGCCAAGGACGCCGATGACGACGCCGCGCAGCGTGAGTTGCCCGCGCATCGAGGCGCGGTTCGAGGGATTGCTCATATAAAACTCCTTTGCGTATATCCGCTTCCCCCGGGAGCGCCGCTACGGATGCGGCGCGGGAAGTCGGGTTACCAAAGGCCGTCGCGTGAGCTCGCAAACGACCGCGCATCAGTATAGCCGCAACCTAGTCATTTTGGGATGACTGGTTTAGGTAGGCGATATACTGCTGGGCAGACGAAAGGAGCGCCGACGATGCTTAATGGGTGCGCATATATATTGACGGTCGACGTGGGCAACACGTTCATTCGCTTTGGCCTGTTTGCCGAGGATTCGGCCGCGGCGCAGGAATGTCCGCTTGCGACGTGCGAGATCACCACGCCGTCGAGCATCACAGCAGACGAGGCGCGCATGCGTCTCGTGCAGGTCATGGCCGCACTGGCGGCCGATGCGGGCATGCCGGGTGCGCTTGTGCCCGCAGCCGCAGTGCTGAGTTGCGTGGTGCCGGCGCTCGAGCGCCCGTGGAAGACGGCGCTTTCCCGCACTTGCACGGGGCGCGTGCTCACCGTGGGGCCGGGCCTCAAGACCGGCATGCCCGTGCACTACGACGATCCGGCCGAGATCGGCCCCGACCGCATCGCCGATGCCGTGGCGGCACGCGCCGTCTACGGCTCTCCGTGCATCGTGATCGACTTGGGTACCACGACCAATATCGAGGTCATCGACGCGCGCGGTACCTTTGTGGGCGGCGTCATCGCGCCGGGTCTGGCGCTTGGCGCCCGCTCGCTTTCGGCCGCTGCGGCGCGCCTGCCGCAGGTCGAGCCTTCGGCGCCAACGCATGTGATCGGTCGCAACACGCGCGAGGCCATGCGCTCGGGCGTGGTTCTGGGCGAGGTAGCCCGCATCGACGGCATGCTCGACATGGTGCTTGCCGAGATGCGCGCGACCAAGGCGGCGGGGGAGGGCAGCGTGCCCATTGTCATCACCGGCGACGATGCCGAGGCACTCGCGTCGCTGGTCGGTCACAGTCTGACGGTCGACGACGCGCTGACGTTGCGGGGTCTCGCCGAGCTCTACCGCATCAACCAAAAGCCCCGCCGCGTGTAAAGGTGAGGGCGCCGGTGGGACAAACGCCCCCACCTTTCACCTGCTACAATGGGTCAAACTATTGCGATTACGGAGGTGTCTGCCATGTCGGACGATCTTCATCAAACTTCGTCAGGCAAGCGCCTGGACGTCATTAGCTGGGACGAGTTCTTTATGAGCGTGGCCATCGCCGCGCAGCGCCGCAGCAAGGACCCCAACACGCAGGTGGGTGCGTGCATCGCCAGCACCAACCACCGCATCCTTTCGGTGGGCTACAACGGTACACCCTCGGCGCTCAACGATGACTTTTTCCCGTGGGGCACGAGCGACGACCCGTTGCAGGATAAGCACAACTACGTGGTGCATGCCGAGGCCAACGCCGTGCTCAACTACCGTGGCTCGCTCAAGGACCTCGAGGGTTCCACGGTCTACGTCACGCTATTCCCGTGCCACGACTGTGCCAAGATCCTGGCGCAGGTAGGTGTAGGCGAGGTTGTCTACCTGGACAACAAGTATGCCGATACCGATGACGGCCGTATCAGCCGCCGCATCCTCGACTCCTGTGGCATCAGCTACCGCCAGGTTATCGTCGATGTTCACATCGGCACCGAGGGGCAGGCTCAGCAGTAGCTCGTGGCAACGCCAGCTGGCGGCAAAACAGCCAAAAGAGACCCGTCCCAAATTGACCGCTCGTGAAAGTCGTGTCCGCACGCATGGCTGGCGCCTAAGCGGGTACATGGCTGTAGTAACATAGCCCCTGTCCGCGGGCGCGCCCGCGTAATTGTGAGAAAGGAGCCCCTGTGGCTGTTAACGAAGAGCTGCTTAAGAAGGTTCTTGAAGAGATTCGCCCCAACCTGCAGGCCGACGGCGGCGATATGGAGTATGTGGGCGTTGACGACGAGGGCGTCGTCCAGCTTGAGCTTCAGGGCGCCTGCGCCGGCTGCCCTATGAGCGCACTGACCCTGTCCATGGGTATCGAGCGCATCCTGAAGGAGCATGTGCCCGGCGTTACCCGTGTTGAGCAGATCAATGCCTCCGGCGAGACCGACGACCTGTACGACGAGTACGCGCCGTTCTAAGATGCGAAGGCTGCGGACGGCATACTCCGCATAGACGTTACGCCCAAATATGCGGCTGCGAGCGCAAGGCCCGCGGCCGCATTTGTATGTAGGGAGTAGGAGGGTCGACATGCTCAACGACTTCTACCATATGCTTGATCCTGTCGCGATCTCGGCGGGCCCCATCACTATCTACTGGTACGGCCTGGCCTACGTGGTCGGCGCTCTGCTCACGGCGGTCGTCATGTACCGCACACAGCGTCGCTGGGGCTTTAACATCACGATTGACGACCTGACGAGTGTCGTGGTCGGCGTGGTCTTTGGCCTCATTATCGGTGCGCGCCTGTTCTACGTCGTCTTTTACGGTGATGGCTACTACTGGGCGCACCCGCTCGAGATCTTTGCCACCAACGAGGGCGGCATGAGCTTCCATGGCGGCTTGGTGGGCGGCATTATCGGCGGCATCATCGTGTGCCGCATGTATAAGCTCGATGCCTGGACTTTGGCAGACCTTGCCGTCATAGGCGCGCCGCTGGCCTTGTGCCTGGGCCGTTGTGCCAACTTTGTCAACGGTGAGCTGTGGGGCAAGCCGACCGATCTGCCCTGGGGCGTGGTCTTCGGTGGCACCGCGGGCGATATGCCGCGTCACCCCTCCCAGCTCTACGAGGCATTTCTTGAGGGCATCGTGCTCTTTTGCATTCTGCAGGTGCTCAGCCGCAAAAAGCCGCTACTGCCCCAAGGCACGTTTATGGGCGTGTTTGTGATGGGTTACGGCATCGTCCGCTTCCTCATTGAGTTTGTGCGCGTGCCCGATGCCCAGCTGGGCTATCTGCTTGGTGGCGTCATCACCATGGGTCAGCTGCTGAGCCTGCCGCTCGTAATTGCGGGCCTGGCGCTCATCATCTTTGCTCGTCGCCGCAACTGTCCCCAGCGCATCTACCTCGACGCCTAACCACCACAAAGGGGACAGGCACCTTTGTGGTGGTTCGCTGGGCAACGATGACAGAACCGTAACGTTTCCCCAGATAAAACCTGCCAAAATAAACCTGTCCCTTTTTGGCAGGTTTCTAGAAAGGCTTTCGGACTGTGAAGGATTCCGACCTCTCCACAACGGCTGCGCGCGACGCTGCCCGCATCGTCTGGTTTAAGCGCTACCCCGCCAAGCAGACGCTCATCGCATTTTTGCTCGCGCTTTTGGCGACCACGGCGTTTTCCATCGATCCTGCCCCGGTGTCGAGCAACGCAGTCTTGGCGATTGACCCCAAAGCCTCGGGCATGCTGTACGTGTGCTACGAGGTGCTCCTCTCGTTTGCCGGCCATACCGACGCGGTCATGCTGCTTGCACTTGCCTGCCTGCTCACCTTGCCGTTTCGCTACGTGTTCTTTGGCCGTGGCGACACCTGGCGTCCATCGATCATTCTGCCGTCGCTGCTCTTCGCCATCTGCATGGTGTTCGGCCGCAGCTACGATCTCACCGACTCGGCCGAGATTGTCCTTGGCGACAAAGCCCGCATCATCTGCGCCTGGATTGGCGGCGCGGGCTGGATGCTCCTAGCGATCGTTGCCTTCTACCTTGCCTTTGAGTGTCTAGATTGGCTGAGCTCTCGGCGCATTCCGTTTTCCGAAGCGCACTTTGGCCGCGTATGGCGTGTGACTCACGCCGTGCTCTCGGTCCATCCCTTTGCCGGGCCCTTCCTGGTGCTTATGATCGCCTGGACGCCCACGCTCATCGCTTCGCTGCCTGGCCTTTTTATGGGAGATACGGGCGCGCAGATTCGCCAGTGGTTCAACTATCCCAACGGCACGAGCGACTACCTGCGCCTACTCAACCCCAACGTGCTGCTCAACGGGCATCATCCTGTAGTGCACACGGCCATTATCGGCTCGTGCGTTCAGCTGGGGCTTTCACTGTTCAACAGCGCCAACGCGGGTCTTGCCATCTACACCTGTGCTCAGTTCGTCATCACGGCTGTCTGCATGGCCTATTCCGTTTCGTCGCTGCGCAAACTGGGCGTGAGTCTGCCGGTTCGCGGTGCGATCCTGCTGTTCTTTGCGTTTATGCCGATGTTCTCTAACTACGCGGTGTTGCTCACCAAAGACGTGCTCTTTGCCGACGCGTTCTTGGTGCTGCTGGTACAGACCGTCAAGCTCGTGGCATGTGGCTTGCCCCGTCGTGATGCCAATGTCGAGCGAGCGGGCGAGAAAACTCCCGTGCTCTTTGCGCGCCACGACTGGTTGCTGCTCGCTCTGGGCGCCATGGGTTCCACGTTTCTGCGCAACGGCGGCCTGGTGTTTCCCCTGGCGGCATGCGTAATCGCGGCGGCGTTTAGCGCATGGGACGCGCATGTGGCTCGTCGTGCAGCCAAGCAGGCTGGTGCTGCGCCTTCGGGCGCCATCCCGCGTTTCCGCTGGGTTGGCGTTCTCGCGGTGCTCGCGCTCTGCCTTGTCTCTAATATGTACTTCACCAAGGTGTTTATGCCGGCGCACGACATTACGCCCGGCTCTAAGCGCGAAATCCTCTCGATTCCGTTTCAGCAGACCGCTCGTTTCGTCCAAAAGCACGACGGCCTCAACTCGGGCGTCAACCCCACGGTCAAGGAGGACGGCACCATCGTGGAGGCTCCTTGCGACGGCTTGGTGACCGACGAAGAGCGTGCCGTGATCGATCGCGTGCTCAAGTACGAGAACCTGGGCCGCCGCTACAACCCCGACAAGTCCGATGCCGTCAAGAACTGCTTTAATGAGTACGCCTCACAGGAGGACATCAAGGCCTATTTTGAGGTGTGGGCCCAGATGTTTAAGAAGGATCCCGAGTGCTATATTTCGGCGCTTATCAATAACTACTATGGTTATTTTTATCCGAGCGCGCGCGATGCCTGGGTCTACAGCACGGCGCGCAGTACCGAGATCATGGCGCGTCCCGACAACCTCAAGTACTTCGACTTCCATCCGGTTGACAGCAACGTGGTGCGCTGGTGCGACCACCTGATTAATCTGTATCGCGTGGCGGTGCAGCGCATCCCGTTTATTTCGCTCACCATGAGCTCGGCCACCTATGTGTGGATCATGATCGCCGTGGTGGTCTACCTACTGCGTCGTCATTCATGGCGTGCGCTGGCGATCTGGGTGCCGCTGTTGGGCGTGCTTGCCGTGTGCCTGATTGGTCCGTGCAACGGCTCGACCTACATGCGCTACCTGTATCCGGTCATCGCCTGCATGCCCTTCGCCATCGGCGCCACCGTCACCCGCAGCGACTTCCTCTGGTCCTAACTTGGTGCATTGGGGTCAGGTTTCTTTGCACCAAAGGGGTCATCATCACGACGCCTTCATTTTGGGGTTTATCTCGCAGGCCAGTAGGTATATCATAACGACGTTTGTTTATATTGCCCGAGCATCTGCGCTGGGCTTTAGGTCGAAACCGATAGGAGACACGTATGTCCGGACACTCTAAGTGGGCCACAACCAAGCATCGTAAGGGCGCGCAGGACGCCAAGCGTTCCGCCCTCTTCTCCAAGCTCAGCCGCAACATCACCGTTGCTGCCCGTCTCGGCGGTGACCCGCTGCCCGAGAACAACGCCAGCCTCGCCGCTGCCGTTGCCAAGGCCAAGGCTCAGTCCATGCCTAAGGACAAGATCAAGTCCGCTATCGACAAGGCTTTTGGTTCGGGTGCTGACGCCGCTGTCTACGAGAACATCGTGTACGAGGGCTACGGTCCCGCCGGTGTCGCCGTCTACGTCGACTGCCTGACCGATAACCGCAACCGTACTGCCGCTGATGTCCGTTCCGCCTTCTCCCACGCTGGTGGCAACCTGGGCACCTCCGGCTCCGTCGCCTTCCAGTTTGAGCGCAAGGGCCAGATCGTCGTCGCCAAGGAGATCCTGGACGAGAACGCCAAGAAGGAGACCATGATCGCCAACGGTGCTGCCGGTGACGAGGATGAGTTCATGATGGCCATCGCCGAGGCCGGTGGCGAGGACTACGAGGACGCCGGCGAGGAGTGGATCGTCTGGACTACTGCCAACGAGGTTATGGCTGTCTCCAAGGCGCTCGAGGAGCAGGGCGTCCAGGTCAAGGGTTCCGAGACCACCATGGTCCCGACCACCCCGACCGAGGTCTCCGGCGCCGACGCCAAGAAGGTTCAGCGCCTCATCGACCGTCTTGAGGAGCTCGACGACGTCCAGGATGTTTACAGCACCATGGACATGACCGACGAGGTCATCGCTGCCCTCGAGGAGGAGTAGCGCCCGCACGGGTTAAGCCGTGCATATCTGGGCATAATGAAGCGAGCATGCAAGCCTCGTGGAATAGATGAGCCGGATCCGCGTGCGTAGAGCACCGGACCCGGCTCTTTTATAATGATGCGAACCGTTTTGCATTCTGTGGATCAAGATTTGAAGGGAGCGCCGCATGCGCGTGCTCAAACGTGCCCTGGCGATCGTGTATCTTGCCGCCGCCGTCGTGGCGCTGGGCACGTTAGTCTGCCAGTTTTGGGGACCATATACCTATCGCTTTATGCTGCTGATGCGCGATCCGCTGCCGCGCATCGTTGTTACGGCGTGCGGCGGTGTCGTGGCACTCGGCGTGCTCGTGGGTTTCTTCCGCCTGATGTTTGCTCGTCGCGAGCCGTCCTGCGTGCATCCGGCGGGGGAACGTAATATCGAGGTCACGCTCGCGGCCCTCTCCTCGTGCGCTCGCACTGCTGCCGAGCGCGACGACCGCGTGATGGTCGAGCATGTCGAGGCCCGCGTCCAAGGCTCCGACGATTCGCACGTCCGATTTAAGGTCGAGGCTATCGCGCTTGACGATAAGGACGTGGCATCTCTGGCTACCGCGATGCAACAGCGCATCGAGGAAGCTTGCGACACCATGCTCGGCACGCCGGGTACGACCGCGCGCGTCCGTTTTTTGCCGTCCAAGACTACCGTCCAGACCGTGGAGGTTTCCGGTGAGTGATACCAATCAAGATAAGACTGCTCGTACGCCGCGCCTGACGATTGACCAGAGCGCCACGCCGGCGAGCGAACCTGTTGATTCCAAAGCAGAGGCAACCGAGTTGCAAGATGCGGCAGCCGCGGATTTTGACGAGGCTATGGGTCTCATCAAGGGTACGGGCGCTGCCATCTGGAGCTATGCTGTGCGTCATCCCAACACCACGCTCGGTGCCGTCGCTGGCTTTATCCTCGCCGTGCTGGTGCTCACGCTTGGCCTGTGGGACACGCTCGTCATTGCATTCTTCGTGCTGATCGGCGCTGTGATCGGCCAAATTCGCGACGGCGAGAACGGGATCGTCAACTTCTTCGGCCGTCTGTTTAGCGGCCGCTAATATGTATTCGACTGTCGCATCCGCGGCAGGCATAAGGAGGAACCATGGCTTTTAATACGAAGGTCGATGTGGCCGATACCGAGCTCGAGGCAGACGAGACCGTCACCGCCGAGGCCGAGGACGTAACGCTCGAGGATGAGGCGCTCGTCGAGGCCGAGTCCGATGTGGATGAGGATGACGAGGAAGCGGACGAGTCCGAGGACTCGCTGACCTATTCCAACGGTGTGATCGAGAAGATCGTTGCCATGGCCACCCGCGAGGTTCCGCACGTTCTTGGCATGAAGGGTAACCTCATGCACTTTGTGCAGGAGCAGTTTGGTGCCGAGAATCTGACCAAGGGCGTGACGGTCGAGGTCACCGATGACAATCGCGTGGTCGTCAACATCTCCGTCATTATCGAGTACGGCGCCTATGCGCCCGCGATCTTCGACGATGTCAAGGCGCGTGTCACCGAGCGCCTTGCCGCGATGACCGGCCTTGAGGTGGCGGGCGTCAACCTGCGCATCGAGGACGTCATCACCCCCGAGGAGTACGAGCACCGCACCAGCCAGCACGAGTAACCTTCCAAAAAGGGACAGGTTTGTTTTGGCAGGTTTTATCTGCGAAAACGTTAAACGGCCGACCGCGCAAGCAAAAGCGTGGCCGGCCGTTATTTGTATGCCCCCCGATGTGGGCATACCGCTCGTCTAACTAGGGGTTGCAATCGTCGCGTTCCGCGTTACCCTAATGGGCGCATTGTTTCCAAATTGTTAACGAGGGGTTGCCGTAATGGCTGACGAGCACGAAACAGAAAGCAAGGCATGGGCGATTGAGGCCGCCGCGGCAGAGGCGGCATCGCGTGCTGCCGAGGAGGTGCATCGTCCTCCCGTGGTGCCGATGGAGCGCGTGGTTGATCGCACCGATATCGAACGCGGTGAGCGTGCCGGTCAAAAGCGCAGCCAGGAGCCGGGCTTCCCGCGCTTTTTTGCCGAGCTCAATCTGGGCCTGATTCTTACGGCCTTCGCCATCGTTGCGTTTAAAACCCCTAATCACTTTGCTTTTGGCGGCACCTCGGGCGTGTCGGTCATTCTGTCCACGCTGTTCCCGACCCTGCCCGTCGGCGTCTTTATGTGGATTATTAACGCGGTTCTCGTCGTTTTGGGCTTTATCTTTTTGGAGCGCAAGGCAATCCTGTGGAGCGTCTTCGCCTCGTTTGCGCTGTCCGCCTATGTTTCGCTGTTTGAGCTCTTTATTCCGACCGATGTCTCTCTGACGGGTGATATGTGGCTCGACCTGTGCTTTGCCGTCATCTTGCCGGCGCTTGGCAGCGCTATTGTCTTTGACATCGGCGCCTCGACGGGTGGCACGGACATTCTTGCCATGATCCTCAAGCGCCGCACGACGCTCGAGATTGGCCGTGCCCTGCTGCTGGTCGATATCGGCATCGTGACCATCGCGGCCTTTTTGTATGGCCCGCGTGTCGGTCTGTATTGCGTGCTCGGCCTGTTTGCCAAGACACTCGTGGTCGACAAAGCCATTGAGAGCATTCACCTGCGCAAAGTCTGCACGGTCATTTGTTCCGAGCCCCTTAAGGTCGAGGAGTTTATCGTCAAGCATCTCAACCGCACGGCGACCATTAGCCGCGGCTACGGTGCCTTCTCGGGCAAGTGCGTGACGGTGATCATGAGCGTACTGAGCCGTCGCGAGGCCGTGCAACTACGCCGCTATGCGCGCGAAGTCGATCCGGGCGCCTTTATCACGATTGTCGACAGCTCCGAGATCGTCGGCAAGGGTTTCCGCGGAACGAACTAGCACAGACGTATTCAACGAACCGCCTGCTGGCGCCGTGTACCTTGCAAATCGGTCGTCTTTGAGTATTTGACCCCACATTGGGCAATAATGATGCTAAAGACAACGTTTGCGATCCAAGTGATTCGTTCAAGATGCGAAGGGATGATTCTATGTTCTGCTCGCAGTGTGGCGCCCCCATGGGCGATAACGACAAGTTCTGCGGCGTGTGTGGCGCTCCTAATGCCGGTGCCGCTGGCCCCGCTCCCCAGGGACAGCCTCAGCCCCAGCAGTTTGTTCCGCAACCGCCCGTGGCGAATGCGCCAAAGGGCTGTGTGGCTCAGGCGTTCCAAGATATGACTAAGACTCCGGGCGTGCTTCAGCGTGTATGCCAAATCGCGTTTTTGCCGGCGCTGATTTGCGTTGTGTCGGTGCTCGTGCTGTTTATTCCCGTTATTGGCGGCATTGCGGCTGCCATCGGCTTTTTGGCAGCTTGCATTGCGAGTGTGTGCGGTTCCGGCTTTGGTATCGAGTGGGGCCGTGATCTGTCGCTCAAGGTCGATGACGGCATGGACCGTCCGCTGATGCGTTCCACGTCGTTTGGTCTCGGAGTCTTTTCGAGCGTTATTTCGGTCGTGCTCGAGGTTATCGCTGCCATTCCCGTTATCGGTGTAGTGCTTTCGCTGGCGGAGGGCGCGGTAATTGGCGCTGCGGGCTCGTATTCGTATTACGGCTCTTATGCGCTCGAAGCTGCGCTGTTTGGCTCGCTTGGCCTGCTTGTCCTGGCGCTAATTGCCTCGGCGATTCTGGGTGTCTTCTTTAAGATGTTCGCCGACATTGCCGTGATGCACTTTGCGGTGACCGGGCGCGTCGAGAGCGCGTTTTCGCTCGATAAGGTCTGGGCGGCCTTTAAGCACAACAAGACCAAGCTGTTCTGTGCTTCGTTCCTTCCCGAGTTTTTGACGGGCCTGGTTTCCAACGCCATTACGTGGATCTTGACAGCTGTCTTTGGTGCCATCGCCGGAATTGGCGCGTACGGCTATTACTATCGCCCCACGGGTATCGAGGCGATTGTTACCGCCGGTGGTGTCACGCTCGTATTGTTCCTGGTGCTGATTGCATTCGTCACGGTGTTCCTTACGGTCTTTGGCAAGATGCTCAAGCACCGTGCCGTTGGCTATTGGGCTGCACGTTATGCAAGCGAATGGGCCGATGAGGACAAGGACGACGTTTTGACTTTTGTGCTCCCGGGTGAGAAGAAGCCTGCTCCTGCGGGATTCAATCCCACGGCAGCCACTGGTGCTGCACCTGCCCCGGCACCCGCGCCTGCCCCTGCCCCGGCACCTGCTCCTGTCCCCGCACCGGCGTCCGAGGCGACGCCTGCGGAGCCCGATTGGGATGCCGTTGCCACGCCGGCGGATGAGCCGGGCGATAATCCTGCTGCCGAAAACAATCAAACCGAATAGCCGGTCGAGGCGCCCTGGGCAACTGAGCCCGGGGTGCCTTTTTCTACTGCGAAAGCAAGAAAATGCCTGGGAAAACGGTTGCAGCAAAATTTCTCGGAAATTGGTCAATGTTGCGCAACAACGTCGCGGCTATTGTTGAGAACGTAGACGTGTAAGGTTTGAAGGCGTGCGACGCCTTAGGAAAAGGAGAGGCTCATGTTCTGTCCCACTTGTGGTTCTCCCATTTCGGATGATGCCAAATTCTGCCCTGTTTGCGGGTCCGCCGTTGGTGCCGCTTCTGCCGCTGCGGCCCCGCAGCCCCAGCCCGCTCCGGCCCAGGCTATTCAGCCCGCGCCCCAGCCTCAGCAGCAGTACACCGGTCAATACGCCCAACAGTCCGCATCCGCTCCGATGGGCTATGACCCCATTAAGGCTGACCGCAGCCTGATCGGCTGGCTGCTGCTCTCTCTTGTGACCTGCGGTATCTATTCGTTCTACTTCCTGTATTGCTTGGCACGCGACGTCAACACGTTGTGTCAGGATGACGGCGATTACACGCCGGGTCTGGCGGAATTCATCCTTCTATCGTTTGTGACCTGCGGCTTCTACGCGTACTACTGGTATTACAAGATTGGCAACCGCCTGCAGGCCAACGCTCCTCGCTACGGCCTGGTGTTCCAGGAAAACGGCACCACCGTTCTTCTGTGGCAGATCTTCGGCGCGCTCCTGTGCGGCCTTGGTCCCATCTTCGCTATGAACATCGTCATCAATAATACCAATGCCATGGCAACGGCTTACAACACTCGCCTTGGCGCTCGTGCCTAACAATAAGGGCGGCGTGAACAGCTTCCAGGGACATAGGGGCACGGCAGAGCTCCTTCGCCGCGCCCTTTTTTGCACCGGCGCGCTCTTTGTCGCCTGGCTCGCGCTCTACCTGCTCGACATTGGCTGCATTTTTCGATTGATGACGGGCATTCCTTGTCCGGGATGCGGCATGACGAGGGCGTGGCTGGCGGCGCTGCGCCTCGATTATGCGGCTGCCTTTGCCTACCATCCGCTGTTTTGGGTGGTGCCGATTGCGTTTGTGCTCGCGTTCGTGCGCGAGGAGGTGGCATCGAGCAAGCTAAAGCGTGGTATCGACATTGCGGTCACCGTGTTGTGCGTGCTGGTCGTCGTCGTATGGATCGTGCGCCTCATCAATCCGGCAGATGCCGGTCTGCTCTTTGGCGGCTATGCGCCCGCCGAAGTTCCCGACGATATCATCCACCTCGAACCCCCACGCTGGCTCACCATCCTTCGCTCTTACCTGGCGTGACGGAGGACGCGCTAGAAAAACGGTCGACACATAAGCGGGGGCGAACGTTGAGATAACGTCCGCCCCCGCTTTGCTTTAGCCAGGCTGTTATGGATGGGCGTGACGGCTACTCGTCGCGCTTTTCCTCGTGGCGAGCGGCAGCCCGCGCATCGTGGATGCCCTTGATTGCAGCATGGCGGGCGGTGCGAGCATCGTGCATGGCGTCGCGCGCCTCAGCGGCCGTGGCCTTGGCAGAGCGCAGCTTGGCGGCCAAGTCGGGGTTGGTCTCGGCAACCGCGGCGATCGTGGGGCCGTCGAGCTCCTCTTGCGTGGGCTCGGCCAAAAAGTCGATAGCATACTGGGCGGCCACCATGGAGCCCTTTGCCAGCACGGTCTCGTCAATCTTGTAGAAGCAAGAATGTTGGGCGTACGTGGCGCCAATCTGGGGGTTGCGCGTGCCAACAAAGGCGAGCACGCCCGGCACGCGGCGCAGGTACTCCGAGAAGTCCTCGCCCGAAAGCGTGCCGCGATAATGGCCTTCGCCCGCGGGGCCCAAGCACTTGACCACGGCCTGACGACAACGCTCGCTCGAGGCGACGTCGTTTTCGACCTTGTAGTTGGCGATGGTGTAGTCGGTAAGTTCGGCCTCTGCGCCCAGGGCTGCCGCGGTGTGCTCCACGATGCGGCGCATAAGCTCGGGCATTTCCTCGTGCGTCTTGTCGCCATAGGTGCGCACCGTGCCGGCGAGGTAGGCCGTGCCGGCGATAACGTTGCGCGCGGTGCCGCCGTGCAGCTCGCCGACGGTGATGACAGCCGGCTCGTAGGGGCTGATCTCGCGCGAGACGATGGTCTGCAGGGCGTTGACGATCTCGGCAGCCACCATAACGGCGTCGTGGCCGCGCTGGGGCATGGCGCCATGGCACGAGGTGCCGCGGACATCGATGCGGAACCAGTCGGTGTTTGCCATGCGCGGGCCGGGCTCACAGCTCACGGTGCCGGCGTCGACTTCGCTCCAGATATGCGCGGCGTAGGCACCATCGACGCCGTCGAGCACGCCCGTGCCGATCATGAGCTTGGCGCCCTGGCCGTTTTCCTCGCTGGGCTGGAAGACGATGCGGACCTCGCCGTGGATGTCGTCGGTCATATGGCGCAGGATCTGCAGCGTGCCGAGCATCATGGCGATGTGGCAGTCGTGGCCGCAGGCGTGCATGCAGCCCTCGTTGACGCTGGCAAACTCCTCGCCGGTCTGCTCGGTAACGGGCAGGGCGTCGATGTCGGCGCGCAGTAGGATACGGCGGCGCGGCGTGCCGTCCTCGCGATAGGCGTCGGGCGCGGTGCCGCGAAGGGTCGCCACCAGGCCCGTCTTGAGGGGACGCTCGTAGGGGATATTCATGGCGTCGAGCTGGTTGGCGATGTCGGAGGTCGTGCGCTCCTCGGCAAGGCTCAACTCCGGGTGCTTATGGAAGTGGCGGCGCTGCTTGATGATGTAGGGCTCAAACTCGGCGGCGATATCTCGGATGGCCGCGGTGACATCGTCTGCCGCGCGAGCCTCGGTCGCCGCCATAATCTGCTGTGCCTTGGTCTTCGTCATGGTCGATTTGCTCCTTGCTGGGTTGATCGCAAAATCGTACAGGCTCTCTCCAGTATGCCACCTGCCGCTAGGGCTGGTAAAGTTGCCGTTTGCCGCTTGGGGTTTTGTAACAAGAGTGGGGGAGTACACTCGGGGGTGTTGAATTTCCTGCCAGAGATGGGGATGCCCATGCAACATATCGATCGGATTATCCGCTCCAAGAACGTCTTTACCGCGCAAGACGGCATCGATACCGCCCGCGAGCTGGCGATTGCCATCGCAGGCGACCGTATCGTCGCAGTCGGAAAGCCCGATGACGTGATTGCCGCCGCTCCCGCCGCCACGCCGGTTATCGATTACGGCGAGCAGTTTGTCTGCCCCGGTTTCCATGACGCTCATCTGCACTTCTTCCATACCTCGGTTGGCTCCTCGCCGTACATGCTCATGGATATGGGCACGTCCGAGGCGGCACTGGTGCAACATGCGCTCGAGTTTTCCCAGGACCTGCCCGACGACGCTTGGGTTGTGACGCAGGGCTGGCGCGACTACCGTTGGGACCCGCCCGAGCATCCTAGCAAGGCGTCGCTCGATGCGGCATTCCCCGATCGTCCCTGCGTTATGTACTCGGGCGACGGCCACACGCTGTGGCTCAACAGCTGTGCACTCGAGGCGCTCGGCGTCACGCGCGACAGCGAGCCGCCAGCGGGCGGTAGCTACGACAAGGACGCAAACGGCGAGCTCACGGGCATTGCTCACGAAGCGGCTGCCATGCAGCTGTTGCCGCGCTGCCTTGAGTGGCTGGGCGAAGATCGCACCGCAAGCGCTTACGCCGATCAAATGAGGCGCATGGCCGAGCAGGGCATCACCTCGATCTGCGACATGTCGCTCATGCCCATGCCGGGATGCGACTTTATCCGCGACGATGTCTATGACAAATTGCAGACGGCCGGCAAGCTGGGCATTCGTGCCCATCTGTTCCCCACGCTGCTGGATGACCAGTCGCGTCTAGAAGAGCTCCAGGTACGTTACGCGAACAACGCGCTGCTTTCGGCGCCGGGTTTTAAGCAGTTCTTCGACGGCGTGTCGAGCGAACACACGGCATATCTCACCGAGCCCTATACCAATCCGCGCTTCCCGGGCGACCAGGGCCGTCTGACGGTCCCGGCTGAGCGCATGCGCAAACTGGTTCTGGCGGCCGCGGAGCGCGGTCACACCGTGCGCATCCACGTCATTGGTGACGGTGCGATTCATGCCGCGCTGGATATCTTCGAGGAGGCCGCTGGCCTGTACGGGCTGTCCCAGCACGGCCATAATACGCTCGAGCATCTGGAGAACCTCCTGCCAGAGGACATCGATCGCTTGCGCAAGCTCAACGTGGTTGCTTCGAGCCAGCCCTGTCACATTACACTCGACCCGGGTGGACCGGAG
>DBFOLV010000049.1:0-24121 GCA_048430825.1 Collinsella sp. | reverse complement strand
GCCCTCTACGGGGCAGGGGCAGACGGCCATCCGGAGGCGCCCGATCGGCGGCCCCTCGGGGCTTGCCCGTATCGTAGGCAATGCGCCGAATGCTCGCCATCGAAATTTATCGATGGCCTATTTCAGACTGTAATGGGCGGGGTTGTTGCGGCTTCTTATCCCTTTGCTTTTTCGCGGCTTTGCCGCGAAACGCGCAGCACCTTGGGAAATGCATTGATGCGTGGACGGGGCTGGATTGCAGATTCAAATGGCTAGAGAGATATGGGCGCGAACGAGAAATCGTTATTGGGGTCATCCTTTTCCATAAACTCATCGAGACAAAACGTCATGTAGATTGGAACGTACAGAACCTTGCCCTCTTTGCTGAGATTCTCGTGGCTTAGTACAACGGCCTCGGGAATTTTGTACTCGCCCACACTCATCAGACGATCGAGGGCCGCGTGCGCTCGAACTTTCTTGCCCGATTTGACCTCGATTGGGACAACATGACCGTGGACGCCTTCGATCACAAAGTCAACTTCACCGACCTCACGCGTTTGGTAGTACCATGCATCCGCCCCGAGGGCAACAAGTTCCTGCGCGACCACGTTCTCATAGAGACCACCAAGGTTGGGAGTTTTCATATCAAGATAGACAGCGCGTGCGGTGCTGCCGGGGTACCGCGATGCGAGCATGCCCGTATCAGACTCATATAGTTTGAAGGCCGTCGTTTTCTCCGTCCTCTTGAGAGGACTCCGTGGCTCCGTCACCCTGGCGACCATCAATCCAACACCTGCGTTAACAAGCCACAGGAAATCCTGCTCATATTTTTTAAGGCGAGCTCCCTCACCCAGAGACGAAACAACAAAGCGATGAGACTCCGCCTCAAGCTGAACGGGAATTTGCTCAAAAATCGACCGAACGTTAAACGCTCGAGTCGATGCATATTTTGAGATATCGCTTTTGTACTGATCGACCAGCTGAGTTTGAAGCTCACGTGTGCTCACGAGCGAATAACCCGAATCAATATAATTCTGAACGACCTCCGGCATGCCGCCGCAAACGATATAAGCTCTATAGTTCTTGAGCATCGCCTCATGAATATAGTTTTCGACAGGATGTTTCTCGACAAGGCAGCTGCGAATGCCTGCAAGCACATTCTCGCTAACGCTGTTTGCCCAACAAAACTCTTCAAAATCCATCGGGCGCATAACAATGTGCTCTACATACCCCACCGGAAAAGAAGAGACCCCCTTAAACTCAGTCCCAAGCATAGACCCCGAGAAGACATAGCTAAAGCGCCCATCCTCGACCAACGCCTTCATGAGTGTAACGATCTGCGGATACTCCTGAATCTCATCGACAAAGACAAGCGTATCGCCCTCAACAAGCGGCGCATCCGCAAGAAGGGCTACACGGTTGATAAAGTCAACGGAGTTCTTTGCGCCAACAAGTGCATTCCTTGCTTCGACATCGAGTAGTAAATTGACCTCAAAATACGAAGCGTAGTTGCTTTGTCCAAACGCGCGAATCGCATAGCTCTTGCCAATCTGACGCGCACCAGTAACGAGTAATGCCTTATTGGAGTTATTCTTCCAGCTCAAAAGCCTATCAGTGACCTTACGGCGTAGCATTAAACCCCCAAATGACAAAAATTGACAGATAGAATCGCCTAAAATCATACAAAAATTTGCAGATAATATTGTCGTAAAAATACAAAAATTGGGAGATAGCAAAGGTTCGAATAGGCCTCAAAGCCACTGAAACAGTGCTCTACTTTGCGAAGGGGCTGGGGACGCTGTTGGGTGCGTCTCCAGCCCTCTGATTCTTACTTTGGATCCCGATGGTGGGGTGTTGTCGGTGCTGCTTGCTTGGTTACCTTGTCTCGCCGCTCTCTGTGCGTAGGCGGTAGCCGTGGACGAAGTCGCTAATAGCCGGCCAGGGAATCTGGCGGTCAACCCAAAATTGGAGCTGGACCAGATAGCGCTCGGTGGCGCGGGTGAGGGCTGCAAACTGTTCGTGAGTCTCTACCTGGGCGTAGAGGTCGCGGCTGTGGGCGAGGATTGCCGTGGTGTCATCCATTTTGCCGGTGACGTCGAAGGCGCCCGAGAACCAGTCGCACAGGCGTGCGGCGCTGTTGTTGATCGTTGCGAGGTCGGCGGTGCCATCGTTGGCGTTTTCGTTGGCCTGGGCTCGCAGGAGGGAGAGGGCGTCGGTGGCGTTCATGCAGTAGCCGACGGTGAAGTTCCAGACGGCGAATTCGCGGCCGGTGTCGAGCTTGCGGCGGCGCATCAGGTCGATGTCGCGGGGCTCCTCGAGCATCATTTGGTCGGCGAGGGCCTCAAGTGCAGCGGTGTACTCGGCAAGGTCGAGTGTGAGCAGGGTGTTGATATCCATTATCTTTAGGCCTCCGCCTCGATCTCGACGATTTCGTTTTTAATGTACATGCCCTGGTTGTCCCAGACATTGCGGCAGGCAGCGGCAAAGCGTTCACGGTCTGTCTCGCAGATGCGGGCGAACATGTTGCAGGTGCCAAAAGGCTCACAGACGTCAAAGAAGATGCAGATTGATGACCATCCGCCATACCAGCTCACGGCGCCCGCTGGCTCGTGAAAGACGGGGTTCTCGATGTGCTCGTAATTGGCGATGGGGCCCGAGACAGGATACGTCACCTCGGCATCGCAGATTTTGGCCGAAAAGATACGTGACTCGACCGGACAGGACGATTCGAATAGCTTGCATGCCTCGGGAGCCTTGTCCCAGAGGATGTCGGCGAGAAACGTCTCGCCATTCAGCGTGATCTTGAGCATTTTTGTCATAGTAAGGACCTCCTCAATCCGTCGCTCAAGGGGTTCGCTGGCGGATAAGGAGAAGACAGCAGCGGGGTCGCCGAACCCAAACTTCACGGCAGATCTCTGTCGCCCCAGCCCGCGCTGTTCTTCGCTAAAGTACCATGCAGCAATTGCGCGCGCAATATCAGTTTTTGATTTTCTGGAAGCGGCAACCGACGAGACGGCTCGCCGGCTGCCGGCCGACGCGCTGCAAAGGCACTCGTCTATTCCTTAAGTTGGATGAAAAACGCCATGTTATTGCAGGGCTGCATACTCGTCCAATAAGTGCATAGAATCTCGTATAGTGCGAGTAAGATTTTGCGCTGTCTGTTTTATGTTTAGCAAAGATACAGTTTGCATAATCTGGTCTAATCCCTGCTCTATTAAAATAAAGTTGCACGTAAATGACGTAGATATGCTTGAGCTGGGTTTCTTTACGCTGAGCGGGCAAAAGCGACCGTTCACCGTTCAACTATTTTCAAAATGAATAAAATGAGCGATAAAGAGAATATAAACCTTAATAAACTCGCGTATCGCACGGACGCGGGTTATTAATGGGTTGTAGGCCTTTTACAGAAAGGATTCCAGCAATGTCTAAGCCTCTTGGCAAGCCCGATCGTATTGTCGTCGCCCTTGGCGGCAACGCCCTCGGCAACAACCCCGTCGAGCAGATCGAGGCCGTGAGCAACACCGCCCACGCTCTCCTCGGTCTCATCGAGCAGGGCAACGAGATCATCATCACCCACGGCAACGGCCCGCAGGTCGGCATGATTCAGAACGCCTTCGCTGCCGCCCACGACGCCATCGGCACCCCCGAGATGCCGCTGCCCGAGTGCGGCGCCATGTCCCAGGGCTACATCGGCTACCACCTGCAGCAGGGCATCGGCCGCGAGATGCACAAGCGCTACAAGCGTTGGCACGCCGCCACCGTCGTCACCCAGATCGAGTGCGATCCCGACGACCCCGCGTTCAAGAACCCGACCAAGCCGATCGGCCCCTTCTACACCGAGGAGCAGGCCAAGGAGTTCATGGCCGAGGACCCCTCCAAGGTCTTCGTCGAGGATTCCGGCCGCGGCTGGCGTCGCGTCGTCGCCTCCCCCGATCCCAAGAAGATCGTCGAGGCTGACTCCATCCTCAACCTGCTCGACAACGAGTTCATCGTCATCGCCTGCGGTGGCGGCGGCATCCCCGTCGTCCGCGACTACGAGAACAAGGGCTGCTACAAGGGCGTTCCCGCCGTCATCGACAAGGACCTGGGCGGCGAGCTGCTGGCCGAGGACTGCGACGCCGACGTTCTGTTCCTGCTGACCGCCGTTGAGCATGTCGCCATCAACTTCGGCAAGCCCAACCAGGAGGAGCTCGAGGACCTCACCGCCGACGAGGCCGAGCGCCTGGCCGACGAGGGTCAGTTCGGCAAGGGCTCCATGGAGCCCAAGGTCCGCGCCGCCATCAAGTTCGCCCGCTCCCGCAAGGGCCGCACCTGCATCATCGGCGCCCTGGACAAGGCCGCCGAGACCATGGCCGGCCTCTCCGGCACCCGCATCCACGAGTAGTCTCTACTCCGTTGCCTCTCTCGTGGGCGCCAGGCAAAGCGCCCACAAACTACCTCTCTTCATGAGCCCCGCAGTCCGCTCCGACTGCGGGGCTATTGCTATTCACCTAGTCATTGGGGACAAACCCGGCACTTGGGGACGGTCCTTTCCTGCCGGCAGCTTGGGACAGTCCTTAATAGTCATTGGGGACGTTCTTAAACAATAGCCATTGGGGACGTTCTTAAACGACTAGTCAAACAAGAACGTCCTCAACGACTACTCATTTAAGCCTGTCCCCAATGACTGCCCAATGGCTGGGAAGGCGCATCCCACACCGACGCATTGCCTTCGGGCCCTCTCCCCAGGCTCTCCATAGCTCAGCTGGACTCCCCGCAACCTGTTCCGAGTTGGCGGAACGAGCGCGACGTGGAGTGTCATTCTTTACCGCGTTAGACTAGACGCAGGGAAAGGAGGAGGACATGGATGCTCGCGTCAAGCAGCTTGTAAATATGATCGAGGACGCTCAGCCTGTCGCTGTCGCGGTACTTGCCAAGCGTCTCGAGGTAAGCGAACGCGCCGTGAGAAACTATATCCATCGCGCAAACGACAACCTTGCAGGGGTTGCACGCATCGTTGGCAGCAAGGGGCAGTATCGTATCGATGTTGCACGTGCAGATGAGCTTGCTCGCTTGCTAGACGGTGCGGCTCTGGCTCATCCGGGCATTCCTGATACGCGCGACGGCCGTGTGTCCTTCCTTCTTAACGACCTCCTCATGCGGTCCCAGTGGGTGACGATTGAGGAGTATGCGGATTTACTCTACGTTTCGGCGCGAACTCTGTCCAATGACATGCGTCTGGTAGAGCAGAAACTCGCCCAATTTGACTTAACGCTCGAAAAGCGCCCACGCTACGGAATCCGCGTTGCGGGCGGGGAGTCGCAACGGCGCCTGTGCCTCGCCTCGCTGGTGAGGCCCGTGTTGCCCGACACCGACGATGCAAAGCTCGCCGAGCGCCTGCGGGCCATCGCCGCATGTGTGGACGATGCCCTGACGGCCTCGCCCGTCACGGTGAGCTCGCTGGCATCCCGCAATCTCATCATGCATCTTTACATCGCTCTTGGCCGCATCGAGCAGGGCTGCTATGTCCCAGCTGCAGAATCGGACGTTCAAAAACTGGAGGGAACGCGCGAATACGCCGCGGCTTTCCAGATTGCCGCAAACATCAAGGATGCCCTGGGCGTGAGCATGCCCCGAGAAGAGGTTGCCTTTATCGCAATCCATTTGCTCGGCAGGGGCACGGGCGTGCCCGAGAAGGGCTCTGCCGTTATCTCAGATGAGATGTGGGAGATTGCTTCCGAGATGGTACGTGCGGTCAACGATGAGTTTAGGTTTGACTTTAGCGGCGATCTTGAACTTCGCATGAACCTTGCTCGGCATATTGGCCCTCTGGGCTATCGCCTTGAATATCACATGCATATGGATAACCCCATGCTGCCCGATATCAAGACGAGGTTTCCGTTGGCCTATTCGATGGCAGCTGGCACCTCGCAGGTACTCGAGCGTCATTTTGGCAGCCAGCCCTCTGATGAAGAGCTCGGCTACATCGCCATGGCATTTGCCCTGGCCCTCGAGCAGCAAGCCGACCAGCCGCGTCGCAAACGCATCCTGATCGTGTGCGCCTCGGGAGCGGGAAGCGCCCGTATGCTCGAGCACCAGTACCGCAAGCAGTTTGGTATGTATATCGAGTCGATTGAGACATGCGACGTCGCCCGCGTGGGAACGCTCGACTTTTCGCACATCGACTACGTGTTCACAACGGTGCCGCTCAACGTCAAGTTGCCCGTGCCCGTCCGCGAGGCCGATTTCTTCTTGGAGACGAGCGATGTCAACGCTATCCGCAAGGTGCTGAGTGATGACGCTGCGCAATCGGACTCCCTGAGCGCTTTCTTTAGCCGTGCCCTGTTCTTCAACCGCGTTGAGGCGTCGTCGAAGCAGGCCGTTCTCCGATATCTCTCCGAGCGCGCCGTCGAGAGCGGCCGTGTCGATGCCCAGTTTGCCCAAGAGGTTGCCGAGCGCGAGAGCGCGAGTGCCACCTCGTTTGGCAATGGGGTGGCCATGCCCCATGGGATGCATCCTTTGAGCGCCGAGGCCTTTGTTACCGTGGGCCTGCTCGAACATCCCATTCTTTGGGACGAATACGGCCATGAGGTCGATATCGTCTTTATGGTGTCGTTTGCCCGGTCGGGCGGCGATGAGGCGCGGATCTTGAGCTCGCTGCTCGCTGAGATCTTTATGGACCGCCAGGGGGTCGAGCGCTTACGCGAGCGCCGGTCCTGGCATGAGCTGATGGCGCTTGTGCAAGCGCATACGGCTTAAGGCTTCTTTTGTCGAAAACCCTGCCTGCCTGCAATAAACCTCGAGGATTGCGGGTGGGAGATAGGCGTTTCGAATATTCAAGTACAAACCAAACATCACGGGAGAGGAGACCGTTATGGACGATCAGGGAACCGAGATGGTTTCGTTTCAGCTGGTCGCTGCAGCGGGAGAGGCGCGCAGCCTTGCCTTCGAAGCCCTTGAAAAGGCAAAGGCGGGGGATTTTGACGCTGCCGCCAAACTCATGAAGCAGTCAAAGGATGCGGGAATCAAAGCTCACCACATCCAAACGCAGCTGCTTTCGACCGAGGCGGCGGGCGAGCATCTGTCGGTGGATGTGTTGCTGGTCCATGCTCAGGACCACCTCATGTGCTCCATGCTTGCTCAGGAGCTCGTGCAGGAGCTGATCTGCCTGTATGAGCGCACTGCAGCCAAGAACGCCTAACGGCGTGCGGCGACTATCCAACCAATCAATGCGAAGGGAATCCCTTATGAAGATCCTTCTTGTTTGCGCAGCTGGCCTGTCTACAAGCATTCTGATGAAGAAACTCGAGAAATACGCGGAGCAAAACGGCATCGAGCTCGATATCGATGCGGTGGGTATCGGCGAGTATCAGGAGACCTGCGCCGATTATGACGTGCTGCTCTTGGGGCCGCAGGTGTCCTACCAGCTCAACACCGTCAAGCAGGGGAGCGGTAAGCCGACCGCGGTCATCCCCGCACAGGACTACGGCATGGGCAACGCCGCCAACGTTCTGGCACTCGCCCAGTCGCTGTTGGGCTAGGAGGCGACTATGGAGAAGTTCATGACCCTGCTTCAGGAAAAACTGACCCCTATCGCCAATTTCTGCGGCACCGAGCGCCACTTTGCCTCCATGCAAAAGGGCTTTATGAGCGCGATCAGCTTCATCTTGGTATCTGCCGTCTTTATGGTCCTCGCCAACCCGCCGGTCACGGCCGACCTGGTGGCGCAGGGCGGGTTCTGGTCCGTCTTTGGCCCTTGGCTCGATTTTGCCACGGCCAATAAGCTCACGCTGCTCATCCCCTTCAACATGACGATGGGCATACTGTCGGTGATCGTGACGTTCGCAATCGCCTATAACCTGGCGGGCACCTACAAGATGCCCAAGCTTAACGCCGGCATGACCTCGCTGGTGATGTTCCTGATCGCCGCGGCGCCGTCGTCCTACTACCAGCTTGCTGACGAGTCCGTGCTCCAGGCGGTCCCCTGCACCTATCTGGGTGCGCAGGGCCTGTTTACCGCCATCATCGTTGCCTTGGTCTCCGTCGAGGTCACGCGCTTCTGCCAGACCAAGGGCATCACCATCAAGATGCCCGATGGCGTGCCGCCGTTTTTGTCCGAAACCTTTGGCGCCATCGTACCTATGCTCGCCAACATCCTCATCTTCTTTGGCGGCAACCTGCTGATCCAGATGATCGATCCCGCGCTGTCCATCCCCTCGGTTATCGAGAGGCTGCTCGCTGCCCCGCTTTCCGTCGCAGTTGACTCTGTGCCCGGCGCACTGCTTATCTGCTTCATGACGCTGCTGTTTTGGTGCTTTGGCGTCCACGGCAACATGATCGTAATGCCCATCACCGCCCCGGTCACGCTTGCCGCCTTTGCCGCCAACGCCTCGCTCTATGCTGCCGGGCAGCCGCTTGAGTTCCACCCGGTGCTCATGTCGATGGTCATCAACCTCATCGGCGGTACGGGTAATACGTTCTCTTTTGTGGCGCTCTGCGCGTTTAGGGCAAAGTCGCAGCAGCTCAAGGCATTTGGCAAGGCATCAATCGTGCCGAGCTTCTTCCGTATCTCCGAGCCCGCGATCTTCGGCGCGCCCATCATCTTCAACCCGATCCTCATGATTCCGTTTGTGCTAGGCGGCATGATCTCGGCCCTGCTGTATTGGGGTGCGGTCTCACTGGGTCTTGTCTCTAACTTCTACATCTTGGTGAGCGGCACGTTCCCCATCTTCGTTCAGGGCTTTATCCAGTGCCTCGACCCGCGCATCTGGGTGTTTACGATCGTTTTGATCGTGGTCATGGCTGTGGTCTGGTACCCGTTCTTTAAGGTGTACGACAACCTGCTCCTGGCTCAGGAGCAGGAGAACGCCGTGGCAGCTTCTGCCGAGGATACTGAGTAGCATGAGTTACTTTGACAGAACGTCTGCCGCCGGTATGCCCGAGGGCTTTTTGTGGGGTGGTGCCCTCGCCGCCAACCAGGCCGAAGGGGGCTGGAACGAGGGCGGCCGCGGCATGTCGCACTCCGACCTGATCCCACAGGGTTCCGACCGCTGGGATGTAATGTTTGGCAGGCAAAAGCCCGTGGACGATCCGGACAGGCTGTATCCATGCCGCTGGGGCAACGACTTCTTCCATCATTGGCACGAGGACGTCGAGCTCTTTGCCGAGATGGGCTTTAAGTGCCTGCGTCTTTCAATTTGCTGGAGCCGTATTTTTCCCACAGGGATGGAGGCCGAGCCCAACGGCGAGGGCTTGGAGTTTTACCGTCAGGTATTCGAGGCGCTGCGCGAGCATGGAATCGAGCCGCTTGTGACGCTGTCGCACTACGACTATCCGTTGGCTCTGGTCGAGCGCTATGGTGGCTGGCAAAGCCGAGAGATGATCGAGCGGTATGCGCACTACGTCGAGACCGTCGGACGCTCGTACCAGGGCCTCGTGCGTTATTGGCTTACGTTCAACGAGATCAACAGTGTGTCGCTGTCCTATCTCAACGCGGGTGTCACGCTCGAGGATGAGCGTGACCGTGCAGCCGTGACCGCGGCGTTCTCGCACCATATGTTTATGGCGAGCGCTCGCGCTGTCGAGATTCTGCACAAGATCGATCCCGCAAACAAGGTGGGTTGCATGATCGCTGCCGGTGCGACCTATCCGTACCGTTGTGCGCCCGAGGACGTATGGCTTGCGTATGAGGAGGACCGCGGCCGCTACTTCTACACAGACGTGATGGCTGCGGGCGCCTATCCTGCTTGGAAGCTGCGTGCACTCGAGAAAGAGGGTGTTCACGTGCCCTTTGAGCCGGGCGATACGGAGTATCTGGCAGAGCATACGGTCGACTTCATCTCGTTCTCGTACTATTGCTCGCGCTTGGTGTGCGCCGATGATCAGGTGATCGCCGAGAAGGCGGAGGGCAACGTGTTCCCGACGCTGCGCAATCCGTACCTCAAGGATAAAGAGACTGCCTGGAAGTGGCAGATCGATGCGCTGGGTTTGCGCGTGACGCTTGCCGGCTACCACGATCGTTACCATCTTCCGCTCTTTATCGCCGAGAACGGTGTGGGCGGACTCGATGCGCTGGAAGACGGCAAAGTCCACGATGCGTATCATATTGATTACCTGCGCAGGCATATTCTTGCGCTGCGCGATGCAATTGTCGAGGACGGTGTTGACCTGATGGGATACACGCCGTGGGGCTGTATCGATTTGGTGTCGGCCTCGACGGGGCAGATGAAGAAGCGCTATGGCTTTGTTTATGTCGATGCCGATGATACGGGCAAAGGCACGTTCGATCGCTACCGAAAGGACAGCTTCTGCTGGTACCAAAAGGTCATTGCATCAAATGGCGAGGACTTGAGTTAACTCTTGCAGGTCTGTTGCCCCCGCGGTCCGCTTCGGCCGCGGGGGCTTTTGCTATTTACCTAGTCCCCGATGAGACCCTCATTCTGTGGGTAGTCATTGGGGACGTTCTTAAAAGACTAGTCATTTAAGTCTGTCCCCAATGACTGCGGAAACCCGGCACTTGGGGACGTTCCTTTTCTGCCGGCAGCTTGGAACAGTCCTTAAAGCCCGCATCAATCAACTGCGGAAAGCGCATCCCAGAATGAGCGTCCAACATGGGACATGGTTTCCCTTGAGGGCCTCAACCGGAAAATGCATCCCGGAATGTTGCCGGAAAGTGGAACGTAGTTTCCCAAACAGGCCGTGCGCGGAAAGTGCATCCCGCTATCGAACTTCAAAGCGGGATGCATTTTCCGTGCCAGCAGTTCCGGGCAGCCAGAGACCACTCATTTAAGTCTGTCCCCAATGACTAGTAGTAGGCCCACATGGCTTCGACTTCGTTGAGGACCTCTACGACGCCCCAGCGACGGGCGCTGCGGCTGGCCGAGTTGGGGTCGTAGACGCCAATCTGATTGGCATCGTCGATGCCGTAGAGCACGATGTAGTGGCCTACGTTGGTAAACGTACCGGGGTGCACTGCGGCGATAACGGGCGCACCCGAGCGAAGTGCTTGGGTAATCGATTCACGATCGTTATAGAGCTGTGTTCCGTTGAGTCCCAGCTGCCACGCACCGCCTGTCATAAACGACCACTCGGTGGCACCAGTGGGGGCGTAGTTGCCGGCTTCGGCCAGCGCGCATATATCGACCGGCGTCTTATCGGTGTGGCCGGTCTTAAAGATATAGACCATGGTGAGGCAAGTGGGACCGCAAGCGTTTTCGCGGATAGTGCCACCGGCATAGGACAGCTCCGACCATGCGGGGTCAATTTGGTAGATGTGGGGCATGGTGCCGGCCTGCCATTGCGAGCGTGGGGTCGAGAACGCAAAGGAGTAACCGGGCGCGACGGGAGCTTTAAGCAGTTTGTCCTCGGCAGTGGGCTCAAGACCGGCTGATCCGTGGGAGATACAGGATCCCAAAAACACAAAGACGAGACAGGCGGCAATGGAGCAAAGCGCAAGGCGTAGGCGGCGGGCCGGAAACACGTGGCTTGTGGTATGCGACGCGGGGTGAGGGGCGGAATTGCCGCGATCGCGTTGAGGTCGCGAAAAGGAGCGTTTAACGTAGTAGTCGGTCTTACGGCGATCGTAGCGGCGCGGCTGCGATGTGTCGGTCTGGCGTTGGCGTGTGCCCGTACTCACGCGGTCTGACTGCTGCACGGTACGGCTTTGTTGCCGAGAAGAAGCCCCGGGCTGCTCTTGGGGGCGCTGCGGGTTGCCGTTGTCGGAGGTGCTTCTGGGCGTTGGCGTGGTGCGGCCGGCAAGGCGCACGCTTTGTGGCCGTTGGTCGCCGTCATTGTATCCGTATACCATTCGAATCACCTTGCCTCGTGTGTAACTTGTCTATCCTACATAAAAAGATGCACGACACATGGGTATGTGCGCCAAAAGCCTGACAAATGGTATGAACGTTGCCGCGCCGCGCGCCAAGCGTCCCGGCAACAGGTATCCAAAAGCAGACAAGATGAAAGCGTCCAGGACGAATGACGTCTCCCGCCGTTCGTCCCAAAAACGGCGCCGCTCGTTTTGCAGTTCTGCCTTCGGTCGAGCCATAAGCGGCAGCGTGGCGCCGAGGCCGTATCTTAAAGCCACGAAATAAAAGCGCGCGGTCGAACAGGCCGCGCAAGGGGTGACGCCAGGGGGCGTCAAACAGGAAAGGAGGGGAACAATGGCGGACAAGAACGCAGAAGTTGCAGTCGAGGACAACGGCGGCATGAAGAAAACGCTTTCGCTCTGGAACTTCTTCACCATCGGTTTCGGTGCCATCATCGGTACCGGTTGGGTTCTGCAGGTCGGCGACTGGATGGTCGTGGGCGGCGGTCCCGTTCCCGCTATGATTGCATTCCTCTTGGGCGCAATCTTCCTCGTGCCCGTCGGAGCTGTTTTTGGTGAGCTCACGGCTGCTATCCCCATTTCGGGCGGCATCGTCGAGTATGTCGATCGTAGCTTTGGCCGTACGATGAGCTACATCACCGGCTGGCTCCTGGCCCTGGGCAACGGCATCCTGTGCCCGTGGGAGGCCATCGCCATCTCGACCCTCGTGTCCGAGATGTTCGGCAGCCTGCCCGGCCTTGAGTGGCTGCGCGCCGTCAAGCTCTACACCATCCTGGGCGCCGACGTTTACCTGTTCCCGACGCTGATCGCGCTCGGCTTTGCAACCTACGTCATCTTCCTCAACTTCCGCGGTGCCAGCTCGGCCGCCAAGCTGCAGGCCTTCCTGACCAAGGCCCTGCTCTGCGGCATGCTGCTCGCCATGGGCGTCTCGCTGTTCACCGGCTCGCCGGACAACGCCATGCCCGTGTTCTCCCAGGTCGCAGGCGCTGGCGGCGGCAAGGCCGCTACCGAGAGCACCAGCCTGTTCGCCGGCATCGTGTCGGTCCTGGTTCTGACCCCGTTCTTCTACGCCGGTTTCGACACCATTCCTCAGCAGGCTGAGGAAGCAGCCGAGGGCCTCAACTGGAACAAGTTCGGCAAGATCATCTCCCTAGCCCTGCTGGCCGCCGGCGGCTTCTACATGGTCTGCATCTACTCGTTCGGTACCATCCTCGACTGGCATGAGTTCGTTAAGAGCCCGGTTCCCGCGCTCGCCTGCCTCAAGGGCATCAACATGCTCCTGTACCTGGCCATGCTCGTCATCGCTACGCTTGGACCCATGGGCCCGATGAACTCCTTCTACGGCGCCACGAGCCGCATCATGCTCGCCATGGGCCGCAAGGGCCAGCTGCCCGAGAAGTTCGCCGAGGTCGATCCCGGCTCCGGCGCTCCCAAGCTCGCCTGCGTCGTCCTGGGCGTCATCACCGTCGTCGGACCGTTTTTGGGCAAGAACATGCTCATCCCTCTGACCAACGTGTCGGCCCTCGCCTTCATCTTCTCCTGCGGCATGGTCGCCCTCGCTTGCCTGCGCATGCGCTTCACCGAGCCCGACCTGCCTCGTCCCTACGAGGTGCCCGGCGGCAAGTTTGGCATCTGCCTCGCTATCGCTGCCTGCGCCATCATCATCGGCCTGCTCGTGATCCCGTTCTCTCCCGCCTCCCTCAACATGGTGGAGTGGAGCATCGTGATTGGCTGGCTGGTCGTCGGCCTGGCTCTCATGGCCTTCACCAATTCCCGTAATAAGTAACGCCGAGCCGGGGTGGATCAGGTGCGCGGTACCCTCTCTTTCGCGCACCGAACCTGGCACCACTTGGGTAGCTTTGTGAGGCCTTAACCCAACACGGCCTCGCCCACTATATGGATCCATAAGGAGGAACCATGTCCACTAAGTATGCAATCGTTGGCGGCAAGCTCATCGACGGTACCGGTGCCGAGCCGGTCGAGAACTCCCTCGTTCTCGTCGACGACAACGGCAAGATCGAGTACGCCGGTGCCATGCAGGACCTTCCCGAGGGCGTTGAGGTCATCGACGCCGCCGGCAAGACCGTCCTTCCCGGCCTGATCGACACCCACCTGCACTTCTCGGGCAACTTGACCGACGATGACACCGACTGGGTCATGCAGCCGCTCCTCGAGAAGCAGGCCGTCGCCGTCAAGCAGGCCTACGACTGCCTCACCCACGGCCTCACCACCGTCTGTGAGATCGGCCGCTTTGGTATCCAGGTCCGTGACTGCATCGACAAGGGCGTCTTCAAGGGCCCGCGCGTCCTGGCTACCGGCCTGGGCTTCTGCCGCGTTGCCGGCCACGGTGACTCCCACCATTGCACCCAGGAGCTCAACAAGGAATCCCACCCCTGGGGCGACCAGGTTGACGGTCCTTGGGATCTGCGCAAGGCCGTCCGTCGTCGCCTGCGCGAGAACCCCGATGCCATCAAGATCTGGGCTACCGGTGGCGGCATCTGGCGTTGGGACTCCGGTCGCGACCAGCACTATTGCTCCGAGGAGATCCAGGCCGTGGTCGAAGAGGCCAAGATGGTCGGTATCCCCGTGTGGAGCCACTGCTACAACAACCACGCCGCCGCCTACGATTCCGTTCGCTTTGGCTGCGAGCAGCTGATTCACGGCTTCGATATCGATGAGTGCACCATGGACCTCATGGCCGAGCAGGGCACCTTCTTCACCCCGACGATCGCCTTCCTGCCCACCTGGTACGCCACCTATCCTCCCGTCTACGTCCCCGAGCTGCACGACAAGTACGAGGGTACCCTGGTCGAGAAGGAGCTGCAGCGCAACTACGACTGCCTGCGCGAGGCCAAGAAGCGCGGCGTCGTCATGACGATCGGCTCTGACTCCTTCTCCTTCGTCACCCCGTACGGCACCTGCTCCATCGAGGAGATGTACGAGTTCGTCGACAAGATCGGCTTCACCCCGGTCGAGACCATCACCTGCGCCACCCTCAACGGCGCCAAGATGTGCCACATCGAGGACGAGACCGGTTCCATCGAGGCCGGCAAGTGCGCCGACCTGCTGGTCGTCAACGGTGACGTCGCCGCCGACATCCACGTGCTCAACACCGACAACATGGACGTCATCATGAAGGACGGCTGGATTGTCGAGGCCGGCACCTTCGGCGAGGCAAACAAGTACAGCGCCTAAGCTACCGTTCATCGATGGCTGGATGTAAAACACAATATTTGATTGCATAATGCAATGGAGAGGGTCGCTTGCGGCCCTCTTTATTGCTATGGGGAGCGTCTGTAAGAAGGGGATGACGGTGGATCTCAATAGGCTGATTCTGGGCAAGAGCTACAACTCTACCAAGGTCTTTCGTACCGCTCAGCATGTGGTTCAAGCCATCTTGCTCGGTGTTGTGGTTCCGCTGCTTATCCTGCTGCTCATCTGGGATCTAACCGATAATCCCAATCCCGTTCCGGCCGTTGTCGTCATTGCCGGCTTGGTCATGCTGTGTTTCTTCTTCTCGTACGTCTTTGTCGTTCCCGACGACCTCACATCGAGCGCAACCGACCGCACGCTCGCCATTGCTTCAAAAATATTCGCCTACACGTCGCGCGGTCTTACGCCCGAAGCCGCCCTGGGCGCCTCTAAGATCATCCTGTCCGAAACCATCGCCTCTGCCATCTGCTTTACCGACGGCAAGCAGGTGCTGGCGAGCTGGGGCGAGGACTCGGCAAAATGCCCCGCGGGCACCCCGGTGGTGCTGCGGACTACGCTCAGCGTGATCAACAGCGGTGAGCAAAGCGTGTTTTCGCGCGATGCCTCGACCGAGACGGGTGGATACTTTCCGCGCTTGCGCGCCGGTATTGTCGCACCGCTTACCGTGCGCGGGCATTGCGTGGGCACGCTCGAGCTGTATTATCCCCGTCTGAGCAGCATCGATATGCGTCAGACGGCGCTTGCCTCGGGCTTTGCCGACCTCATTTCCACGCAGCTTGCGAGCTTTGAGCTCGAGCGCCAGGACGAGCTCACGGCCCGCGTGGAGCTGCGCGCCTTGCAATCGCAGGTCGATCCTCATTTTCTGTTTAACACCATCAGCACCATCGTGTCGCTCGTACGTACCGAGCCGGACAAGGCCAGGTCGCTGCTCATCGACTTTTCCAATTACTACCGTCAGACACTGTCCGATTCCGATACCCTCACAACGCTCGAGCGCGAGGTGGAACAGGGCACTCGTTATATCAATCTTATGCAGGCCCGGTATGGCGACGGCCGTCTGCGCGTCTCGGTCGACATCGACTTTGAGGTGCGCGACAGCCTGGTACCGCCGTTTATCTTGCAGCCGCTGCTCGAAAACTGCATCAAGCATGCGCAGCGCGAGACCGAGCCCCTTTCTATTCACGTTAGGGCTTTCGAGACCGATGACGGTTTGGAGATCATCGTCGAAGATGACGGCATCGGTATGAGCGAAGAAGTCTGTGCGCACCTGTTTGAGCAGCATCGCCGAGAGGAGCCCGAGGGCATTGCCGCCGACGGCTCCATCAAGCGAGGCTGCGGCCTGGCGCTCTTCAACGTGCTTCAGCGTATCCATTTCTTTTACGGAGAAGATTCTGGCATGCGCGTGAAGTCCCAGGAGGGCGTGGGAACGCAGGTCATCGTCGAGCTGAACGGCGAGCCGCATGAGCCCGCGCCGTTGACGGCGTAGCACGCGGTTGGATTGAGAGAAAAAGAGGGGAAGCACATATGTCCGAAGGCTGGAACATCTTGGTGGTTGATGACGAGCCTCCCATTAGGGCTGAGCTACGCTATCTGTTGGAAAAGGATACGCGTGTGGGTCAGATTGCCGAGGCGGGCAATGTCACCGAAGCCGTGGAGTCGATTCTGTCGAACAAGCCCGACGTGCTGTTTTTAGACATTACCATGCCCGGTCGCTCGGGAATTGAGCTTGCCGAGACGCTGCAGAACCTAAAGACGCCGCCGGTTGTGGTGTTTGTGACGGCATTTGCCGAGTATGCGGCCGATGCCTATAACCTCGATGCTGTCGATTACATCGTCAAGCCGGTCGAGGATGCCCGCTTGTCAAAGGCGCTCGACAAGATCGAGACTGCCCTGGGCGCTCGCCGTGTCGTCCATGCTCCGCGCCAGCCTTTGCGCCTGACGGTGGATCGCGGGGGCAAAAAGGTGTTCATTCCCGTGGCGGATGTCTGCTACTTTGAGGCGCGCGCCGATTTTTGCAACGCCGTCTGCGCCGAGGGGACGTACCTGATCAATGAGTCGATTTCCTCGCTCGAGCGTCGCCTGGCCTCCGAGGGCTTTATCCGCGTCCACCGCAGCTATCTGGTTAATTTGGAAGACGTGCATAATGTCGAGATCGGCTCCACGGGCCTGATGGAGCTCAGGCTCGACCGTGTGAGCTCGACGGTGCCCGTTTCACGCCGTCGCGCTGCCGAGGTCAAATCGCACTTGGGGCTTGCGTAAGGGTCGGTGTGCTATCGTTTGCCGTTGCAGGTTTGGCATGACTGCGCGGTGGGCATAATGGATTGCATCGAATGAAATCGAAAGGATCATTATGCCCGCGCTTATCACCCATCATCTGTTTGGCGAGGAAAGCATCGACCGTCTTCCGCAGGGCGTCATCACGTCCGATGAAGAGCGCATTGCCTTTATCTTGGGCAACCAAGGCCCCGACCCGTTTTTCTTTCACATTCTGACACCGCGTGTTTCCGACTGCACGCTGCTGGCGCAGGTCATGCATCGCTCGCGCATGTCTCGCCAGTTCGCGTGCCTGCGCGACGGCGTGTCGCATCTGCTGCCGCGCGACGCCAACTTGGGCCGTGCCTTTGCGTTGGGCCTGCTGTCTCATTACGTGCTCGACCGCAACGCCCATCCCTTTGTCTATGAGCAGCAGTTTGGCATCGTGGAGTCCGATTCAGAGCTTGAGGATTCGAGCAGTCAGGTCCATGCCGTGATCGAGAGCGACCTGGATGTACTGATGCTGCAGCTTAAGCGCGATGGCGCTACGGTCGACGATTACCCGCCGGCGGGCGAGATCGTCACCACCGATCGCATCAGTCGCGTGGCCGGCGTGCTGATGAGCTATGTTGCCGGACGCGTGTACGGCATTGACATTCCGGCGGGGGAGTACGGTGCTGCCGTTGCCAATATGCAGCGACTTTACCGTGCGATTGAGCCGGCCGGCTCCGTAAAGACGCGCGCGATCTCGCTGGTTGAGGGGTTGGTGCACGACTACTCGCTGCTCGATGGCCTTGCTCACCGCGTGACGACCGAGCCGCCCGAGCGCACCGGCAACCTGGGCCACTTGGCATGGAAGAACCCCTTTACCGATGAAGTCTCGACCGAGAGCTTCCCCGAGGTCTTTGACCGCGCGCTGCTCGATTACGAGTGCACGGTTGCCCGCTTTATCGAGACCGGCGATATGGAAGCCGTGACCAACCATGTCAATTACAGCGGTCGCGTGCTCGGCGCCGACGAGGAGTTCGACCGCGAGGAGTAGGGCCCATGCGTGCCCCTTTGCCGAATCCTTACCGGCGCTTCTGGACAATTGGGGTACGATGAACTAACTGCATATCGGGCGAATACGAAGGGTCCCTGTCCATGAAATACACCAAGCTCGAGCGTAACTGGGTCATGTACGATGTGGGAAACTCGGCCCTCGTGCTGCTCAATACCTCGGTGGTGCCCATCTACTTTAACGCCATCAATACCGGTGCTTCCTCGGCAGACCTGGTGGTCGCTTGGGGCAATGCTCAGACGATTGCCTCGCTGGTCATTGCCATGCTCATGCCCATTCTGGGCGCACTTGCCGACTACGCTGGCAACAAAATCAAGTTCTTCTTGGGCTTTTTCCTCACGGGCCTGGTTCTTTGCCTGGCGCAGGCTATCCCAATGTCCGCCATGGCATTTTTGACCGTGTACGTGCTGTGCACCATCGGCCTTAACTCTTCTATGACGTTCTACGACGCCATGCTGCCCGACGTTACCACCGACGAGCGCATGGACGCCGTGTCCAGCTCGGGTTATGCCTGGGGCTACATCGGTTCCACCGTGCCGTTCGTCATCTGCCTGGCGCTCATCATGGGTGGCCCCGCTCTTGGCGTCCCCACCATGCTGGCAACGCGTCTGTCTTTTATCATCACTGGTGCCTGGTGGCTCATCTTTACCCTGCCGCTCATTCACACCTATAAGCAAAAGTATGGTCGCGAGCGCGGTCCCGAGGACACCATCGGCCACATCGTTGGCGGTGTGTTCTCCGAGGTCGGACACACCATGCGCGAGATCGCCCACAACAAGACCGTGCTGGTCTACATGATTGCGTTCTTCTTCTATATCGATGGCGTCCACACGGTCATTTCCATGGCTACCAGCTACGGCTCGGCTTTGGGCATCGATTCGACCCAGCTGGTACTGGCGCTGCTCGTTACGCAGTTCGTGGCCTTTCCGTCCGCCATCATCTACGGCAAGCTCGCCGGACGCGTGGGCACGCTCAACATGATCCTGGTGGCGGTCGCCGCCTACATGGGCATTGTGCTGTTCGCCGCGTTCTTCCTAAAGACCGCCTTTGAGTTCTGGGTGCTTGCCATTATGGTCGGCCTGTTCCAGGGCGGCGTGCAGGCGCTCAGCCGTAGCTACTTTGGTCGCATTATCCCCAAGGAAAAGTCCAACGAGTACTACGGCTTCTTTGACATCTTTGGTCGTTATGCAAGCGTCATGGGTACCTTCCTAGTGTCGGTCGTTACCTCGCTGACCGGCAACCCGTCGCTGGGCGTCCTTTCTATTGGCGTGCTGCTGATCGTTGGCTTTATGCTGCTGGTTCGCCTGTCCCGCATGACTCGGGCAGCAGAGCATGCCGCATAGGAGCGAGCGGCTATTGTGCCTGTCCACGGTACTCTTTTGGGGTTATCCGCAATAAACATTGCGACTTGCGAGCAATGATTTGCCCAAGTGGGTATGATGGAATCAGCTAGGTCGCGGGGCGTCGCCTGTGTTTGGCGGCGTCCCGTTTTTGTGTTGCAGGGAGGGTAAGGCATGAACGCCACGGTCGTGATTCCAACGTATTGGGCGGGCGATGACGCTCGCGCAAACGCCCCTGGCACCTATGACCATTCGACGCGTCTCAACGCCGACAATCCCGAACTCGACCGCTGCCTGGCCTCGCTTGAGCAGGTACGTGACATCCCGCGCATCATCCTTTTGGTGGTCTGTCCCGTTTCTGCCACAGCCGATGTGTCGCTGCGCGTGCACGAGATTGTCGACGCGCATCCCACGCTCAAGGTCACCGTTGTCACCAACACCCAGGCCTCGCGCATCGCAGACCGGGTTGCTCAGATCGCGCCCAAGGGTTCGGGCGAGTGCGTGAGCCTGCGAGGCTACGGTGCCATCCGCAACATGGGGCTAGCTTGTGCCGCTGTGCTGGGGCATGACGCGGTTATCTTTTTGGATGACGATGAGACTGTCATCGACGCCGACTTTATGAAGCGCGCGACCTATGCGTTGGGGCAGCAGACGCGTCAGGGCTTGCCGATCTTGGTCAAGAGCGGCTATTTCTACGATCGCGACGGCTCGCCGCTGGCTCCCACGGACAAGGCGGGCATCTGCCATCGTTGGTGGACCAAGCGCATCGAGTTCAACCGTTGGATGAAAAAGGCGCTCTCGGGCACCCGCATCTCGCGCTCCAACTACGTGTGCGGCGGCCTGATGGCCCTGCACGCCCGCGCCTTTACGCGTGTGGCCTTTGACCCGTTTATCACCCGCGGCGAGGACTTGGATTACCTCTTTAACATGCGCATGTTTGGCTACGACGTGTGGTTCGATAACGAGTGGACCGTGCGCCATCTGCCTCCGGAGTCCGAAAAGCGCTCACCGCGCTTTATGCAGGATGTATACCGTTGGTACTACGAACGGGCCAAGTTGACATTCGCCGCGCATCAAAAGGAGCTCATTCCCGTTACGGCGGCATCACTCATGCCCTACCCGGGCCCGTGGATTTCGCGCGAGCTCGACGACCGCGTGCGCAAGACCGCTATGGTCCGCAGCGTGTTTACCCGCGAGCATGAGGGCTACCTGCGCATCTGGCGCCATGGTATCGGCGAGGCAAAGGCCTATGCGCGCCAAAACGCTGCAAGCTACCTGCGTTTCCAGAGCTTTTGGCCCAAGATCATGGACGGGCTTTGGCGTGACGCACAACTGATCAGTATCCTGGAGGGGGCCGAATGATCGACCGCCGCGCCCAGCGCGATAGTTCAATATCAATCTTTCGCATCATTGCCGTTGCCTGCGCCATTTGCGTGCTGGTGTACTTTATTTTTGCCTTGGTGACCGGTATCGAGCCGATCGCCACGGTGATTGCCTGCGCGCTGCTGTGCATCTTTCTGTGCATCTTTATCTTTTTGACGCTCAATCCCGATTCGGTGCGCTCCCAGTACACCGAGGAGACGCTCTCGGTGGCCTCGGCCATGCTCGAGGACATTAAGGGCGGTCTGACGCAGGAGTCGGCGCGTTTGGTGTGCCGGCGCATTTTGCCCGAGACGCGCGCCATGACGGTGGCCATCACCGACGAGGGCAACGTGCTTGCCTGCGCGGGAGAGTTTGAGGAAAAACTACTGCCAGATTCTCCCATCCACACGCTTGCCACACGCTACGTTATCGAACATGGCATCGTGCAGTCGTTCAACCGTATGGTGGATGTCGTGGGCTCGGACGGCTCGCACAACCAAGTTCCCGCCGGCATTATCGCCCCCATCAAGGTAGGCGATCGTACCGTCGGCACGCTCAAGTTCTACTACAAGACCCCGCGCGCCGTCGACCGTACCCAGTACGCGCTTGCCTCGGGCTTTGCCGAGATCTTGTCCACGCAGCTCGCCATCCACGAGCTCGAGGTGCAAAAGGAACTCACGGCGCGCGCCGAGGTGCGTGCGCTGCAGGCGCAGATTAACCCGCACTTCCTGTTCAACACGCTGAACACCATTGCATCGTTTACGCGCACCGATCCGCTGCGGGCCCGCGAACTGCTTCGTGAGTTCTCATCGTTCTATCGTGCCACGCTCGACAACTCGGGATCGCTTATTCCGGTCTCGCGCGAGGTTGCACAGACCAAGCGCTACCTTACCTTTGAGAAGGCCCGCTTTGGCGAGGACCGCGTGCTTGCGACGTTCGATGTGTCCGAGGACGTGGAAGATACGCTGGTGCCGGCGTTCGTGATCCAGCCGATTGTCGAGAACGCCGTACGTCATGGTATGGGCGATGACGACGCCCTGAGGATCGACGTGACCGTTCACCAAGACGGCGAGGATGCAATCTTGATTGCCGTGGCCGATAATGGCGTGGGCATGGATGAGGGTACCGCCGCCAGACTGTTTGACGAGCGCTCTGCCCGTCCCGACGCCAGCTCTCCCCAGGGTGGCGGCGCCGGTGTGGCCATGCACAATATTTCGGAGCGCATCCATCGCTTTTATGGGCCGCACTCCTATACGCGTGTCGAATCGGCGCCGGGCAAGGGCACCAAAGTGCTCCTTCATCTTGATTTGTCAGAGAGCATCTTTGACATTCAAGAGTAAAATAAAAGGCTACGGGCTCAACGTCATGCGACGGATGCCCGGCGTAGTTAGTTGACGAAAGGTTTTATCCCTATGCTGCGTGCGATGATTGTGGATGATGAGGCGCCGGCTCGCTCGGAGCTTCGCTTCCTGCTCGAGCAAACGGGCAAGATCGGCACGATCACGGAGGCGTCGAGCGTCCGCTCCGCCATCGAGATGCTTATGGAAAGTCGCGTGGATGTTGTGTTTCTCGATATCTCGATGCCCGGTGCCTCGGGCCTGCAACTTGCCGAGGCGCTGCATAAGCTCAAAAATCCGCCGGCGATCGTGTTTGTGACTGCGTATAGTGACCATGCGGTCGAGGCATTCGACGTGGATGCCGTCGATTATCTGATGAAGCCGGTCGAAGAAGCTCGCTTGGATCGCGCGATCGAGAAGGTCATGCAACGCGCCAAGCCGGTTACGGACAGCAAGGTGACCATCGAGCGTATCCCGGTGGAAAAGGGCGGCCGCAAGGTGCTCATTCCCGTGGACGATATTCGCTTTATCATGGCCAAGGACGATTACTCCTGCATCTATACCGTCGATGATCGCTTTTTGTCGACGACCTCGCTGGCGCAGTTTGAGGCCAAGCTCTGCGACTTTGGCTTCTTCCGTGTTCACCGCCGCTATATCGTCAACTTGGCGTGCGTCACGGATGTGGAGACGGTGCCCTCGGGTGCCATCCAGCTGGGCATTACGGGCGTCGACGAACGCGTGCCGGTTTCGCGCCGCCGCGTCGTGCCGCTCAAGAAGGCTCTGAGTCTCTAGCACACTGGCCCCGCAGCCCTGTAGACCCATCGTCTGCGGAGCCGTGGGGCTTTTTTGTATGTATCTGCCGAATCGTTTTTTGCGGAAGGGATCCCATGAACAGCGCAAGCGCCAAGCGCATCGACATCATCTCGGACACCCACGGCTATTTATCGCCTGCGCTCTTGGATGAGCTTGATGGCGCAGACCTGATCATCCACGCCGGCGACCTCACGTCAGAGATGGACTACGAGCACCTATGCACCATCGCCCCCGTTCGGGCCGTACTGGGCAACAACGATTACTACCGCGACTACGGCCCCGATGTAGACCGTCTTGCGCTCTTTACCTACGAAGGCCTCAAATTCGCCGTAGCCCACTACCGCGAAGACCTTCCGGTGGGATCCGTAGACGTAGCCATCAACGGCCATACCCACGTAACCAAAGAAGCCCAAGTGGGCCGTTGCTTAGTCCTCAACCCGGGCAGCGCCAGCTACCCCAGAGGCACCCGAGGCCCCACCATGGCCAGAATGCTAGTAAAAGACGGCAAGATCCTAAGCACTAAATTTATTGACCTAGAGTAACCACAACAAAAGCGGGGGATGCAGATGCGTCTCCCGTTTCCATTTGAGCCAAAGGCAGAGCTTCAACAAAAACAATCAGACCAACCCCGCCGAGGAGCACGCGGGCTAGCCGCGCAGCGGCGCACGCCCGCAAAACTGGTTGAATAATGTGACGGCAGGGAGGGCTTCCGGGGCTGAGGGCGGGGGTTAAGTTTGCTGCTCTACAGTCCTGCGCAAGACGGAAAGCACATTAAGTGCTTTCCTTTGCGTGCGGAACTCGCGACAAACTTCATGCCCTCCGGTCCACCCGGGTCGAGTGTAATGTGACAGGGCTGGCTCGAAGCAACCACGTTGAGCTTGCGCAAGCGATCGATGTCCTCTGGCAGGAGGTTCTCCAGATGCTCGAGCGTATTATGGCCGTGCTGGGACAGCCCGTA
>DBFOLV010000048.1:0-20873 GCA_048430825.1 Collinsella sp. | reverse complement strand
GAGGCGTCAGCAGGTCAGTGGGTCATCGTCCCGGCATTCAGCATCAGGGTAGCGCTGCGACGCGGAAATCGCGCGCCGTTGCCGCGCCCCGCAGTGCCCGCTTCCCCCGAGAACAATTATCAGTGCAGGTAAACGTCTTGCGTATTTTCGGAAAACCGGGAGATGGTCGACCCATACGGTTCAAACGTAGTAGATAGGCCGTTTTCGTGGCGCGGCCTCAAAACAGTCTTTTGGGACGGGTGGTATCCTTGGTAGCCCTGTGCTGCAAACGCACCTTAAACGCAAGGAGTCCCATGGATCTTATCGCCCAGCTCGCCCGCGAGCTCAACCTTAAGGCCGCCAACGTCGAGGCGGCCGTCAAGCTCATTGACGAGGGCAACACCATTCCCTTTATCTCGCGCTACCGTAAGGAAGCCACGGGCGGCATGGACGACGTCGCTCTGCGTGCGCTCGACGAGCGCCTGTCCTACCTACGCAATCTTGAGCAGCGTAAAGAGGACGTCATTCTGCTCATTGACGCCCAGGGCAAACTCACGCCCGAACTCGAGCAGCAGATTCGCGAGGCCACGCAGCTCCAGCGTGTCGAGGACCTCTACAAGCCCTACCGCAAAAAGCGCATGACCCGCGCGCAGAAGGCCCGCGAGGCAGGGCTGGAGCCGCTCGCCAACATGATCATCATGCAGGCCTCGGCCAAGGGCAGCGCGCTCGACGCCGCCGCGGCATACGTCAACGAGGAAGCCGGCTTCGACACGCCCGAAAAGGCACTCGCCGGCGCCGCCGACATCGTTGCCGAGACGGTAGCCGAGGATCCCGAGAACGTCGCCGACCTGCGCGCCTTTACGCAAAACACCGCCGACATCGTCGTCGAGGCCACCGACCCCGCCGAGAAGACCCCCTACGATCCGTACTACAGCTATGACGAGCCGCTGCGCCGTATTCCCAACCACCGCGTGCTGGCTATCGATCGCGGTGAGCGCGAGGGAAAGCTCCGCGTGCGCGTGAACGTCGACGGCGCCGCCGCCACGGCACGCCTCGGCAGCCGTTGGCCCCGTCGCCAGGGCGTGTTCGCGCCCGTCTTCGATGCCGCCATCGCCGACGGCTACAAGCGCCTCATGGCCCCCTCGCTGGAGCGCGAGGCCCGCGCCAAACTCACCGTTCGCGCCCAGACCGAGGCCATCAACGTCTTTGCCAAGAATCTCGAGGGCCTGCTCTCGGCGCGCCCCGTGCGCGGCGCCCGCGTGCTCGCGCTCGATCCGGGCTACCGCACCGGCTGCAAGGTCGCCGTCATGGACGAGACCGGCAAGCTGCTCGACCACGGCGTGGTCTACCCCACCAAACCGCGCCACGACGTCGCCGGCACCAAGCGCGAGCTCGCCCGCCTCGTCAAGAAGGACGGCGTCAACACCATCGTCATCGGCAACGGCACCGCCAGCCGCGAGACCGAAGAAGTCGTTTCGGAGTTCATTGCCGAGCAGGCGCCTGGGCTGCGATACACCATCGTCAACGAGGCCGGCGCATCGGTGTACTCCGCCTCCGAGCTCGCCAGCCAGGAATATCCCGACCTGGACGTCACCGTGCGTGGCGCCATGAGCCTGGGCCGCCGCCTGCAGGACCCGCTGGCAGAGCTCGTCAAGATTCCGCCCCAGTCTATCGGCGTGGGCCAGTACCAGCACGACCTTGACCAGGCCGAGCTTTCGCGCACCCTGGGCCACGTGGTGGAAGACGTCGTTAACCGCGTGGGCGTCGACGTCAACACCGCGAGCGCAAGCCTGCTGGGATACGTATCGGGCATTACGCCGAGCGTGGCCAAGAACATCGTGGCCTACCGCGAGGAAAACGGCGCCTTTACCGATCGCCGCCAGCTTAAGAAGGTCCCCAAGCTGGGGCCCAAGGCATATCTCAACGCCGCGGGCTTCCTGCGCATCAGCGGCGGTAAGAACCCGCTCGACGCGACGAGCGTCCACCCCGAGAGCTACGAGGTAGCCACGGCCGTCCTTGAACGCGCCGGCGTTAAAGCCAGCGAGCTCAGCCGTGGCGGCGTGCCCGACATTGAACGCCGTCTGGGCAGCATCTCGGCGCTGGCAAGCGACCTGGACTGCGGCACCCTCACGCTCATCGACATCGTCAACGAGCTCAAGAAGCCCGGCCGCGACCCGCGTGACGACGCGCCCGAGGTGGTCTTTAGCCGCTCGGCGCTTTCCATCGACGACCTGGAGCCCGGCATGGAGCTCAAGGGCACGGTGCGCAACGTCGTCGACTTTGGCGCCTTCGTCGACGTGGGCGTGCACCAGGACGGCCTCGTACACATCTCCAAGCTGGCCAACCGCTTTGTCAAGCACCCGAGCAACGTGGTGCGCGTCGGTGACACGGTCAAGGTGTGGGTCGAAAAGGTCGATCGCGACCGCAAGAAAATCTCCCTCACCATGGTACAGGGCAAGTAAACCGCCAAAGCAAAGGTACCCCCTGTAGCGATGTGCAAAATCGCGAGTATTCTGCAAATTCCACCGTTCTAAACGCCCCTCAGAGACGAAAAAGCAAAAAACAGCCCCCGTTTTAGCGTCGTCAGAGCCAAAACGGGGGCCGTTCCATGCTTCGGTTAACTGATAAAGACCTTTACCTTGCTGAATACTCTCAATTTTGCACGGCGCAGGCGGGGGTACCTTTGCCCACGGAAGGATATGGAAGCCAAGCGCCAACTTGCTGGCAAGCTCGTACCGGCAGCCCCGGCCTTTCCTTTGCCTAGCGCGACCCTCGCGGAGCGCGTGAGCGATAGGGAAAGGAAAGGCCGGGGCGAACAGCCCACGGCGCAGCCAGTGTTCGCGTTACGGCAAAATATGGAAGCCCAAAGCGGCGATATCCTTGGCAAAGCCGCGGACGGTGTCGAGCGAGACCTCGTACGGGTCGCGACCAATGTTCTTGCGCTTGGCCAGGATGCTGTTGGGCACCGTAATGATCTGGCAACCGCAGGCCTCGGCCTGGTAAATGTTGATGAGCTCGCGCGTGGACGCCCACAGGACCTCGCAGTTGGGCTTTGCGGCGGCCTTCTTGACCGACTCCGTCATAAACGGAATGGGGTCGACGCCGGTATCGGCGATGCGGCCGGCAAAGAGCGAGATGATGGACGGCGTCTCGGCGTCAACGGCCTCGACCATCTCATCGACCTGCGTAGGCGTAAAGATGGTGGTGACGTTGACCTTGATGCCGTCGGCCGAAAGCTTGCGCACCAGCTCGGCGGTGGACTCGCCCTTGGTGGTCACGCACGGAATCTTGACGTAGACGTTCTCGGCCCAGGTAGCGATCTCGCGCGCCTCGACCTCCATGGTCTCGACGTCGTCGGCAAAGACCTCAAACGAGACGGACACATCGGTGATGTGGGTCAAGACCTCTTTGGCAAACGCGCGGTAATCCGTCACGCCGCCCTTCTTCATAAGGGACGGGTTGGTCGTGAAACCCTGAACGTTGCCGTTCTCGTACATGTCGAGCATGCCCTCGAGGTTTGCACCGTCAGCGAACACCTTGATTGCCATCTGCCTGATTCCTTTCGCTTGCATAAGGCCGGTAAACTGCTAAACACTTTACCTACGTTTATCAAGGCGTGAGCTGCGGTTTTTTATCTTCTCGGCGAACGGTATAAACACCTCAGTGTTTGGATTGATAAATCGATTGAGCATGCAAAAGCAAAGAGTCGCAGTTTGAGCAAACGTCAGAACGCGGGATTCATTAGATGAGGCCGAAATGCTGCATCGCTGTGACGGTGCCGTCGTGTGCGACATCATCAGTCACGTAGTCGGCGAGCGCCTTGACCTCGGGCATAGCGTTGCCCATGGCCACGGCCGTCTCGACAGCGGCGAGCATACCCAGATCGTTGCCGGAATCGCCAAAGCCAAAGGTGCGCGCGTTGCCGGTGCGACCCAGGTATTCCAGCGCTCGCGCCACGCCCACGCCCTTGTCAATGCCCTTGGGGCTCAGCTCGCGATTCTGGCCACCGGTGTTGCACAGCTCAAACTCGCGATCGATAAAGCCGTCATCGTTGGCCACGCGAGCCAAACTGGGCACACTGAGGCATACCTTGCCCACGCGCAGACTGCCGTCGACGCGCATTTCCTCGGTGCTGTGCACCACAGAAGTGCCGATCAGAGACGACTGCTCAACACCCGCGGGTTCCAGGGCAAAAGTAGCCACGTTGGTCTCGAAAAAGGCCTCAATCCCTGCCGCGGCCATACGGCGCGCAAGCTCCTCAATAACGTCCTCGTCAAAGCAGTCCTCATGCACCACGCGGCCCTCGACCTCGAGCGTCGCTCCCGCCATGGCAACGACACCCGCCGGGTTCAGCGCGCGCAGGCCATCGGCAATCAGCCACAAGGGACGACCCGTGCAGATAAATGCATGGTGTCCCGCGTCGCGCAGACGATGAAACGCCTCGACGACCGCCTGCGAGGGGTGAACCGCCGAAAAGTCCTTGTCGGTCATGTTGTCGGGATCGAACGACGTCAGCGTGCCGTCCACGTCAAAAAAGAGCACGGCGGAATCGGGGCACGCATCAATCATATGGGTTCCTTTCGGGGGCGAGAGTAAACGAAGTATCCATCATATAATGGAGCGACGCAACCAGAGAGGTCACCCATGGAATTTTACGCAAGCTGCCCCGAGGGCTTTGAGTCCGCACTCGCCGATGAGCTTAAACGCCTCGGGCTTTCGCATGTTCGCCGGCTGAAGGGCCGCGCTACATTTGAGGGCGAGCTCGAAGAAGGCTACCGCGCCTGTCTGTGGTCGCGCCTGGCGAGCCGTGTGTTCGTGGTACTCGGGCGCTTTGAGGCGCAGGATGCCGATGAACTGTACGATAGCGTTTACGACATCGCCTGGGAGACCATCATCCGCCCCGGCGCCACCATCGCCATCACCGCCCGCGGCGTGACCGAGCAGCTGCGCAACACGCGCTTCTCGGCCCTGCGCGCCAAAGACGCGCTGTGCGACCGTCTGGCCGAGACCACGGGCCGTCGCGCCGACGTCGATGCCGCCGACCCCGATGTTCACCTGTTGCTTTCGCTGCGTCAGCGCCGCGCGAGCATCAGCCTGGACCTTTCGGGCGACCCGCTGTTCAAGCGTCTGCCGCCCGCTGCGACTCGTGCCGGCGAGGGCGCACACGTGTTGCGCCCCGACTACGCCGCCCTGGTGCTGGCGCAGGTCGGCTGGACCGCACTATGCGAGCGCGAGCTGACGGCCGACGATTACGAAAACGAAGCCCTTCCCACGCTGATCGATGCCTCGTGCGCCGGCGGCGGTCTGCTGCTGGAGGCCGTGAACATTCTGACCGACCGCGCCCCGGGCGCCGCACGCGAGCGCTGGGGCTTTGAGGGCTGGCAGCTGCACGACGCTGTCCTGTGGGAGCAGCTGCTTGCCGAGGCGCGCGAGCGCGAGGCGGCAGCGCGCGAGCGCCAGGCGCGCATCGTGGCCGTAGACATCGACCCCGCCGCCCGCAAGACTGCCGAGCGCATGGTCAAGTGCGCCGGCTACAAGCGTTTTGTCGACTTTTGTGCCGCCAAGCCCGCCACCGTGCTGGACCATGCGGGCGCCGTCGCCGGTGCCGCCCTGGTCGCGGACACGACCGAGACCCCGCTTTCGCTCATGCACGATGCCATGACGCTCATCGGCGAGCTGCGCCGCGCCCCCGAGCTCGCTTCGGCGCCGGTCGCCGCTCTCACCCGCGACGGCTTGCTGGCCCGCGCGCTCCACGCCGAGCCCGAGCGCTCGATCGCCGTCATGCCCAATAACGAGGAGGCGGCTCTTGAGGTTTGGCCCTCACTCGACCACGCCGCTGCAGCGTTTGAGGCTGCGACCAGCGCGGATGCCGAGGCCGAGGTTGCGGATACCAACGAAGCCAACGACGAAGCCGCCGCTTCCTCCATGCCCGAACCTGCCGCCACGCTCGACTTGGGCGACGGCAAGCCGCTGCCCGTGCTCATCCCGGAGTCCGAGCAGTTCGCCAACCGCCTGCGCAAGAATGCCCGTCTGCGCCGCAAGTGGGCCAAGCGCGAGGGCGTGAGCTGCTATCGCGTCTACGATGCCGACCTGCCCGACTACTCCGCTGCCATCGACCTGTACGAGGGTTGCCCGCAGACGCCGGGCCGCTGGCTCGTCATCGCCGAATACGCCGCGCCCAAGACCATCGATCCCGCGCTGGCCCAGGCCCGCATGCTCGACATCTTGGCCATCGCGCCGCGCATCCTTGATGTTCCGGCCGAGCATGTGCACGCCAAGGCCCGCATGCGTTCGCGCGGCGGCTCGCAGTACGGCAAGCAGGGCGCCGGCAAGGGCGGATCGGGCGAGCGCGCCAACATCGCGCGCCGGCGTCTGCCGCTCATCGAAGAAGGCGGGCTCACCTTTGCCGTCAACTTTGATGACTACCTGGATGTGGGCATCTTCTTGGATCACCGCGTCACCCGCAACCTGGTGCGCGAGCACGCCAAACAGGCGCGCCGCTTCCTCAACCTGTTCGCCTACACCGGCACCGCCACCTGCTATGCGGCCGACGGCGGCGTCGAGGAAACCGTGACAGTCGACCTTTCCAACACCTACCTGGACTGGGCCGAGCGCAATATGCGCCAGAACGGCTTTGTTGGTCCGCAGCATCATTTTGTGCGCTACGACGTGCTCGCCTGGATTCGCGACCAGCGCCAGACGCGCAACCGCTGGGACCTGATTTTTGTCGATCCGCCCACGTTTTCGAACTCATCCAAGATGGGCCGCCGCACCTGGGATGTCCAGCGCGACCATGTTGAGCTTTTGGCCGGCGTATCGCGCCTGCTCGCACAGGGCGGCCACGCCATCTTTAGCTGCAACCTGCGCGGCTTCCGCCCCGAGACGCGCAAGCTCGCGCGCGCGGGCGTGGTGCTGGAGGACATTACGGCGCAGACCATCCCCGAGGATTTCGCGCGCAACCAGAAGGTGCACCACTGCTATATCGTGCGCCGCCTGCCCATTGAGGACGCCATGGCCGAGGTCGGCTTTAGCGCCGAGGAGATTGCCGAGCGTGTCGAGGAGCTGCGCAACCCTGAGGCCCGCAAGCCTCGCGCGGCAGTGCCCGCGCACGCGCAGACCGGCAACGGCAAGTCCAACTTTGCCGGCAAACCCTCCCCTGCCGGCAAGTCCAAAAAGAAGAAGTTCTACGCCAGCAAGCCCAAGGGCAAATAAACAAAGTTGCGGTGGAATACGGACTGTTTTGCCTGGAATTAGGCAAATTTAGACCGTATTTCACCGCAACTCATAGTGGGATGGCGGGCGCCGTCCTACCCTTGGGTGACCAGGCGATAGCCGATACCCACGTGTGTCTGGATATAGCGCGGATGCGCGGGGTCGGACTCGATCTTCTTGCGCAGCGTGCCCATAAAGACGCGCAGGCTCGCCAGGTCGCTCTTAGTTGCCGTGCCCCAAATCTCGTGCAGGATAAACTGGTGCGTCAGTACCTTGTCGGCGTTATGCGCCAGCAGGCACAGGAGCTTATACTCGATCGGCGTCAGATGCAGTTCCTCGCCATCCATCGTGGCGATGCCGGCATCAAAATCGATATGCAGCTCACCGGTATCGAACGAGCCCTCGGAGACAACGCCGCCCGTCTGCGCATACGAAAGGCGCCTGAGCGTCGTGCGAATGCGCGCGAGCAGTTCCTCGACCGAAAACGGCTTGGTCAGATAGTCGTCGGCACCGGCATCGAGCGCGCGGATTTTGTCCGCGTCCTCGCTGCGCGCCGAGACCACGATGATCGGCATGCCCGACCACGTGCGCACCGACTCCACCACCTTGACGCCGTCCATATCGGGCAGACCAAGATCGAGCAGCACAATGCTCGGTGCCTGCGATGAGGCAGCAGCAATGGCGGCATGGGCAGTCTCAACGGCCATATGGCGCAAGCCGTGCGTCTCGAGCGCGGCAACGATAAGGTTGCGGACAGCGGGGTCGTCCTCAACGACCAAGATGAGCGGTTTTACGGCAGAGTTCGGCACGGCGCTACTCCTTATCAAACGAAACGTCGGCGGCGGGAAGTTCAATCGTAAAGACCGAACCGTGCGGGTCCGCCGCGGCAACCTCTATGCTACCGCCATGTGCCAGCGCAATGGAGCGGCAGAGCGAAAGACCCAAGCCCACGCTGCGGTGGCTGTCGGCCAAACCGTGGTTGGCGGTATAGAACGACTCAAAGATCCGCTCGCGATCCTCGGGTGCGATGCCCGGGCCGTCATCGGCCACCGAGCACGCCACGCGTCCATCGTCGACGCTAATCGAAATCATGATATGCGAGCCCGCGGGCGTATAGGTGATGGCGTTGTTCACCAGATTGACCACCAGCTGCACCATCAGGCGCGCATCGACGTTGACGAGCGCCGGCTCATCGCACGCCACCACCTTAAGGTCGTGCTCGCGCACGGCAGGGTTCACGTGGCGCAGCGCCTCCTCGACGATATCGTCCATGAGCTCGAGCGTGGTCGACAGGCGCATACCGTCACCCTCGAGCTTGGTGATGGCGAGCAGATTCTCGACGGTGGCGTTGAGCCACAGCGCATCCGAGCGAATGGATAGAAGCAGGCCGCGGCGCGTCTGGGCATCGAGCACCGCGGTGCCGGTCGAGCCCTGATCGAGCAGCACGTCGGCATTACCCGAAATACTGGTAAGCGGCGTGCGCAGATCATGCGAGATGGAGCGCAGCAGGTTGGCGCGCAGCTGTTCGTTTTTGGCGAGCACCGCCGCTTCCTCGCGGGCCTCCATGGCGCGGGCGCGGTCGAGCGCCAGCTCGCCTTCGCTCACGATGGCATCGGCAAGCGTCCGCTCCTCATGCGTCAGCACGTCGGGCTCGGCAACGATAGCCAGCACGCCCACCACCGAGGCGGGGTCGCCCGAGCGCGCGAAGCCGTCGCCTGTGCGAACCGTCAGGTAGATGCCATAAAACGCCGAGCCGCCATAGGTGGCATCGAGCGGCGTTCCCACATAGGCGGACGCCGAGAGCCGCGGCGGCATCTGCGGCGCCAGTTCGTGCACCGGTGCGGCATCGCCCACGGCCGTGTATGTCGCACGCGGCAGCAGGTCATCGCCCTCGGCGTCGGCGCTGTACCACACGACCGGACAGCCCGAAAGACGTGCCAGCTGCGTTGCCATGGCATGGACAATCTGCTGCTGATCGGCGCACCGCTGCAGCATGCGGTTGGTCTCGAGCACCATATGCGTGCGGCGGTCGCTGGCGGCAGCCTGTGCCAAGGCGCGGCGCAGGGCCAACGCAATCGAGCTCGACACAAGCGAGACCACGAACATGATGAAGAATATGCCGGGATAGCCGCGGTCGATAAGCGACAGCGAGTAGCGCGGGTCGACAAACAAGAAGTTGTAGAGCGCCACGGCGGCAGCCGAGCTCAGCAAGCAATACAGGCGACTCCAGGTAAAGAATGCGCACAGCTGAACGGCGAACACATAGACGATCATGATGCTCGGCGCGAGACCCGGATGGTCGAGCAGCGCGCCCACAATCGTCGCCGCGACCAGCAGCCCCACCGACACGCAGATATCGTACAGGGGGCCGCGACGCGTCATCGTAGTGCGCCGCCACCAAAAGTTCTCGGCAATATCACCGTCCGCACGGACGTCCATCAGCGCCCCGCCCCTCTCTCAAAAACAAAAACCACCACAAAGGGACAGGCACCTTTGTGGTGGTTTCCCTTGTGGTGGTTCCAAGTGTATAGCCTTTGCAACCTGCGGTCGCTAGACAAACAGCACGTGCGCGAGCAGGGCACACACGCACACCGCTCCAAATACCAGTGCCACGATCGAAATTACGCGATCGGCCATATCCATGTTGGCACGATTCGTAAAGAACCGATCTTCGGCGGCGTCGACGCGCGCCTCACGCACCATTTCGACCACCGCCTCACGGCCATCGAGCGCCTTTGTATCCATGTTTACCTCCCCGGCCTCATGTTTATCCATCAAAAACCAACTCCGTGTAGCCGCCGACGTCTACGGCCGCTCGTTGGGGGCCAGGCGCTGCATCTTGTTCACGGCCTTGAACTTGGTGAACAGCGGCACGTACTCAAAGCTCACGTTGGAGTTCTCCAGGCCGTACCAGCGTGCAGGCGTGCCGGCGGCGCGGCGGATGATGTACTTGAGCGTGATGGCCGTACGCTCGCTCGGCTCCACATCGCTTTCAGGCGCCAGAAGCTTACGAATCAGGACGAACTTGAACGTGCCGATGTTACCCGGATCCTTGTAGACCGAGTAGTCATGCGTCTGCGGCGGCAGCTCGCCGGTGGCAGCCAGGTCCTGAACAACCTGACGCAGGTAGGCATTGACGCGCTGGTTGATCTTGTAGCCCAGGTACAGATGCACACGGAACACGTAGTCGGTGCCGAACGTCTCGACCGAATAGGCAAAGGTATGCGGTTCGTCCATGGTCTCGACATTCACAAACCACCAGGCGCGGGCACGCTTGGGATGCTTGTCCAAGATCGAATAGACGATATCGCGGTCGATGTAGTCGGTATGGGTGTCCTTGGTCAGGTACACGACGTTGTCACTCATGCGCTCGTAACGGTCGTCGTCGCGCAGGCGCTTGAGCTGCGGCAGGTAGCTGCGCAGCGGCAGCAGCGTAAACTGGCGCTGCTCGACCGCCGTGCCGTTGTACCAGCACACCATAATGCCCATGATGAGTGCAGCCATGAGGATGGTGAAATAGCCGCCGTGGAAGAACTTGGTGAGCGAGCTCACGAAGAAGAAGCCTTCGAGCAAAAGGAAGAAGGCCGCGAAGATCCACGGAGCAACCTTGAGCTTGCGCTCCTCGTGCAGGTAGAAGAAGAGCAGCAGCGTGGTGCACATCATAGTCAGCGTAATGGCAAGGCCGTACGCGGCTTCCATATGCGCCGAGTTCTGGAACAGCAGCACCACGATGACGCAGCCGACAAGCATGACGTTGTTGACCATGGGGATGTAGAGCTGGCCCTTGGTCTCGGCAGGGTAGAAGACCTGCATGTGCGGCATGAGGTCCAGACGGCTGGCCTCGGACACCAGCGAGAATGCGCCGGTGATGAGCGCCTGCGAGGCAATGATGGCCGCGACGGTGGAAAGGCCGACGGCAAACGGGCGCAGGCCCGGGGCGAGCATCTGGTAGAACGGGTTGAGATCGGCAATGCCCATGAGCTCGGGGTTGGCGGCGTTGTTCATAAGCCAAGCGCCCTGGCCCATATAGGAAAGCAGCAGGCAGCACTTAACGAACGGCCAGGTAGCGTAGATGTTGCCGCGGCCGACGTGGCCCATGTCGGAGTAGAGCGCCTCGGCACCGGTGGTGGCGAGGAAGCAGCTGCCCAGAATCATGATGCCCGCGTGGTTGTTGGGGCTCAGCAAAAAGGCGATGCCGCGCACCGGGTTGAGGCACAGCAGCACGGCGGGGTGCTGGAAGACGAAGAACAGACCCGTGCCGCCCAGGAACAGGAACCACAGCGTCATGATGGGGCCAAAGGCGTGACCGATCTTGGCCGTACCGATGCGCTGTACCAAGAAGAGCACGATGATGATGGCGAGCGTAATGGCGACGACGCGGCCCTGGTCATCGCCCAGCACGGCATGGACCGCCGGGATGGTGCGCAGGCCCTCGATGGCCGTGGTAACGGTAACGGCCGGCGTCAGGATGCCGTCGGCGAGCAGCGCGGCGCCACCCAGCATGGCGGGGATGATAAGCCACTTGCCGCAGCGCTTGACCAGGCTGTACAGGGCAAAGATGCCGCCCTCACCATGGTTATCGGCGCGCAGCGAGATGAGCACATACTTGATGGTGGTCAGCAGCGTGACCGTCCACACGACAAGGGAGAGCGCGCCGAGCACGAACTCCTCCGTGACGCTTCCGATGCCGCCGTTGCCGGCAACGAGCGCCTTGGTTACATACATAGGACTGGTGCCGATATCGCCGTACACCACGCCCAGCGTGACGAGCATCGCCGAGATGCTCACGGGAATCGCAGCGTGCGAAGCTGCCTCCTTGGCCTTTTGTTCCATAAGCCGGTTTCCTCCCAACTTTAATGTTCGAAGGAATTATAGGTAATCGGCCCATGTTTGAATGGTACTGTTTTCCCAGCTAGATAAACATTTATACGGCCTTTAAGCCACCTCGGCGATATGGAATGTGACAAAGGGACTGTCCCTTTGTCACATTCGTCATTTTCCAAGCCAATTTTTGAACCACCACTCCATGGAGCGGCTCATCTCGGCCATAAAGGGACTCGTGTGCTTACGGGTATAGATGTCCACGACGCGCTCCCCCACCTCGCGGGCATGCGGACGGAACATCGCGTCCATCTCGGCCACCTGCGCGTCCATGGTCGCGGCATCGGCGCGGCAGTAGCGCTCCTCGTGCACCAGGTTCACCACGGGATGCGCAATGGCCGGACGCTCCTTACGGGGCGTGCCGATGATGAGCATCGACAGCGGCATGGTATAGGGCGGCAAGTCCAGCAGCTCGGCAACTTCCTCGGCATTCTCGACGATATCGCCGATGTAGCAGCTCCCCAGCCCCAGGGCCTCGGCGGCAACCACGGCGTTTTGCGCAGCGATCACGGCGTCCTGGGCCGCGATGGCAAAGTCGCCCAAACCCGGCGCGCGGCGGGGCGCCTTGCCCGTACGCTCGACAAACTCGGGCTCAAAGCAGCCCACGTGCTCAAACAGATCGATCCACTTGGCATAATCGACCACAAATATTAGTGCCCAGGGCGCCTTGGCGATCATGGGCTGGTGGTCGCACAGGTCGGCCAGACGGTCCAGCGTAGCCTGCTCGCGAATGCTCACGATGGAATACATCATCATGGCGCCCGCCGACGGAGCGCGACTCGCTGCGTGCAGAATCGCCGCACGCTGCTCGTCGGTCACCGCCACGGGGCGGCCGTCGTCATCGCGCGCGAAGGCACGCGTGGAGGAACGGTGCTCCAACGTGTCCAGCACCGCATTGCCCGTGGTCTCGACCGGATAGCCACACGTATCCACAGCCTTGGTGCAAACCTGCTCGTTCATCGCCTCATCCTCGCTAATTCTTTAAGAAGCCTTTACGTTTCCGTGTAATTCCCGTCCATTATCGCGCAGGTCGCCACTACATTGCGCCACACCGCCACACGTGCGCGTTAATATGGCTGGTTGTTGTGCGCAGACACCAATTGCAGCGCATATCTTGGTAACAATCGGGTAAACCCCCGCTTTCGTACGTTTTAGTTTGTGAGGAGTCTCAGCATGTTCGCTGCCGCCATCTCGCTCGTCGGTCTTGCGGCGACCGTCTACCTTGTCTTGCGCGAGGCCAAGGCCATTCGCGCTCAGTCGGGCACCGTTGCCAAAAGCGCTCTTGGGTGGAGCGTCGCCTTCGGCCTTTTCCAGGTCTTTTTGACCATTTGGGGCGCCATTGGCCTCGTTGCCCAAAACGAGCCGCTCGCCTTTGTGATGCTCATCCTGACCAACGCCATCCTCACCGGCTGCGCTTGGGCCAGCATCGCACGCGACCGCATCACCCCGCGCGTCTTTGCGTTCGCCGCGCCCGACGCCCCCGCTCCCACCGGCAAGCTCGCCCGCCTGCGCGGCGCCTTTGTGGGCAAGCCACTCGTCGCCGCCGTGCTGTGCCTGCTGCTCGCCGGCGTCTTTGCGCTGCTGGGCATGGAGGTATCGTCCAACCACGACTTTACCTGGGTCTACCCCCTGTGCATCCTGCTCGAGTGGGCCATCATCACCACGCTCATGGTCGGCCTGTTCTTCCTGTTCCAGCGCCACGGCGCAGCCCCCGCGGTCTTGGCCTTTGCCCTCTTTGTCCTGGGCATTGCCGAGTTCTTCGTCATCACGTTTAAATCCATGCCCATCCAGCCGGGCGACCTTTCGGCCATCTCCACCGCCGCCGCGGTCGCCGGCACCGGCTACACCTTCTCGATCTCACTGTTCTGCGTGCTGTCCATGGGCTTTACCGCCATCGCCATGCTGCTATGCGAGTACGCCGGCCTGGTGGCACCGCACCGTCAGAAGGGCGCCGCCAACGCCAAGCGCATGCTGCTCACCAACCTGCTCGTGGCGGTGCTGTGCCTGGGCGGCGTGACCGCACACGTCACGCTCATCGACTACTACAACACTCTCGGCATCACCGTCTACACCTGGCGCCCGCTCGAGAGCTACTGGCGCGAGGGCTACCTGCCCGCTTTCATTAGCGCAGCGCAGTCCATCAAGCCGCCCAAACCCGCCGACTACTCCGTCGACGATGCCAAAGCCACGCTCAAAAAGTACGCCAAGACCTACGACAAGTCCGACGCGGCCAAGAGCGACGAGCGCGCCGCCGCAAAGGAACAGTTCGACAGCGAGAAGCCCACGGTCATCGCCATCATGAACGAGACCTTCTCGGATCTGTCGATCTACCAGAACATGCGCGCCGGCTACGAGGGTCCGCAGTACTTTAAGAGCCTGTCCAACTGCCTCAGCCGCGGTAAGCTCTATGTGAGCGCCTACGGTGGCGGTACCGCCAATACCGAGTTTGAGTTTATGACCGGCAACTCCATGGCCAACCTGGGCTCGGGCGTGTACCCCTACACCATCTACAACATGGAGACGACCGGGAACCTGGCAGAGCAGTTCAAATCGCTCGGCTATTCCACCACGGCTATGCACCCCAACCACGCGACCAACTGGAACCGCGAGAACGTCTACAAGGACTTTGGTTTTGACCAGTTCCTGTCCATCAACGATTTCCAGGGCGCCGATACCCTGCGCGGCATGGTGACCGACCAGGCTACCTACGACAAGATTCTTGAGCTGCTCGACCAGAACGCCGATCCGCAGTTCATCTTCGACGTGACCATGCAGAACCACTCGGGCTACGATACGGGCCTGCTGCCGGTCGACAAGCAGATGCACCTGAACATCGACACGACCGACCTGGACGCCAAGACCGTCGAGGACGGCACGCTCTCCGATGTCGACGAGTATGTCTCGTGCATCGAGCAGTCCGATCAGGCGCTTCGCTACTTCCTCAACGCCCTGAGCAAGCTCGACCGTAAGGTGGTCGTGGTGTTCTGGGGCGACCACCAGCCGTTCTTCCCGTCCAAGTTCAACGATAAGTGGTTTACCGGCGAGGACGACGCCACGCATCAGGAGCGCCTGTGGCAGACCGATTACATCATCTGGGCCAACTACGACGTTGCCGGCTGCGACCAGATGAGCGAGGTCGACGACCTGTCCACCAACTACCTGTCCACCCAGCTGATGCAGCTGATCGGCGCACCGCTGACCGACTACCAGAAAGCGCACATGACGCTGCGCGAGTCGCTGCCCGCCATCAACTCGGTGGGCTACGAGGACGCCAGCCTGCGCTGGGCGCTCTCCTCCAACGTCACCGGTGACGACGCCGCTGCCGCAGCCGCAACCAAGGCGCGCGATGATTACGCCAAGATGCAATACTACGAGATGTTCCGCGACGGCAAGAACGTGTACACCGAGCACTTCCAGACCGAGGCCAACGAGACCGACCCCAACCTGGCACCGGGCACGACCAAGATCAAGTAGCGGGTCACTCATAACTGGTTCGTCTGCCCGGCGGCGCGGAACGTAAGGTTCCCTGCTCGGACAGTCCTGCTCGCACGGAGAGCACATTAAGTGCTCTCCGGCTCGTGCGGAACTCGCGATGAACCTTACGTTCCGCGTCGCCGGGCAGACGCCTCGGTGTTGAAGCGCGGCTTGTCATGGGGACACCTGCTGAACATATATAAGTTGAAGGCCACGTCATGTGGCCTTTTTTGAATCCGGAAACCGTGTCCCAGAATTCACGTCCGGAATGGGATGCAGTTTCCGCTTACGGCCCCGTTGGGAAACTCCATCCCACTCCGATCGCAAATTCCGGGTCGCAGTTTCCGCCAGAGCCCTCAACCGGAAACTGCATCCCACTCCAAAGGCGAATTCCGGGACACACTTTCCGAAACCCCATCCATCCGGAAAGCCCGTCCCATTCTGAATACATCCAGCGAACATATGCGAGCGTGTTGTCCAGAACGGCCTCGTCATCGGGGTGATGGAAAAAGTCGCCCCAAACGCTTGCAGCGGTTGTGCCCACAAGTGTCAAGAAAAAAGCCTCGAGAACTTCGAGGCTTTCACATTTGTATTGTTTTGCACGAAGGATCGCGGACGGCGAAGCTACTCTCCCAGTACGGCCTTCTTGGCGGCTGCGGCCATGTTATCCAGATCTTCCTTGGTGGGATGGTCCTTCGCAGCAATCCAGTTGTCGAGCAGCATCTTATAGCGCGCGTTGTCGGGATCTTGCTCGAGCATGGCCTCGTAGCGCTGCTTGACCGCGGGGCCCATCTTGCCCTGGCACATTGCCCAACCCACAAGCTCGGCATCCTCGGCCAAATTGGAGGTCACGCGATTGATAATCTGCTGATAATAGCTCTGGTCGGCGCCAAAACCGCAGGTACCAAAGAGGAAAACGCGCTTGCCGTGCAGAGCGGAGAGCAGCGCGGCAACCGAAGGCGTGCACGCGCCCTTGTCGCACCAAAAACCGACGAGCACCGTGTCGGCCGCGCAGGCGCCCTGCGCCTCGAGCGCAACCTGATCTGCATCCGCATCGTCGCTCAACGCCGCGGCATGGACAAACTCAACGCCCGCAGCCTGCAGAGCGCGCTTGATCGCGCCCGAAACCATCCTGGTATTACCGCTCTTGCTGTTAACCACCAAAGAGCACGTCATAGTCACGTTGCCTCGTTTCCCCCAAAACTAAAGCCACTAATGCAATTTATTAGATGAATATCTTAGTACTAACGTGACAGATGTAAACCACCGTCTGTCGATTGATTAATTTGCCCCAAGGGCTTGCTCACTGGGCGAACTGGCTGCGGTAGAGCTCGGCATAGAAGCCATCTGCCGCCAGCAGCTCGTCGTGCGTGCCGCGCTCGATAATCTCGCCGTCGCGCATCACCAGAATGCAGTCGGCGTTGCGGATGGTGCTCAGGCGGTGCGCCACGACAAAGCTTGTGCGACCGGCCATGAGCTCGTCGAATGCCGCCTGCACCTGCAGCTCGGTGCGGGTATCGATGCTCGAGGTCGCCTCGTCCAGCAGCAAGATAGCCGGGTCGGTGAGCATGACGCGCGCGATGCACAGCAGCTGTTTTTGACCCTGGCTAAACGTGCCGCCGTCCTCGCCGATGACCGTATCGTAGCCGCCTGGCAGCTGCACGATAAACTTGTGCGCATGCGCGCGCTTGGCCGCCTCGATAACCTGCTCGCGCGTGGCGTCAGGACAGCCGTAGGCGATGTTTTCCGCCACCGTGCCCTCGAACAGCCAAGTGTCCTGCAGCACCATGCCAAAGGCGCGGCGCAGGCTTGCGCGCGTGTAGTCACGCGAAGAACGACCATCGACCGCAATGCGACCGGCATCGATATCGTAAAAACGCAGCAGCAAATTGATAAGCGTCGTCTTGCCGCAGCCCGTGGGGCCGACCAGGGCAAAGCGCATGCCGGGCTTAGCCTCGATGCAGATGTCCTGCAGCAGCTTGCGGTCGGGAACATAGCTAAAGTTCACATGCTCAAAGGCGACCTCACCCTGCGGGGCCGTGAGCTCAACGGCATCCGGCGCATCGGGTTCCTGCTCGCGCGCATCGAGCAGCGCAAACATACGGCGCGCCGAGGCATACGCCGTCTGGATCTGCGTAATGACGTTGGTGACCTCGTTGAACGGCTTGGTGTACTGGTTAGCATAGGACAGGAAAATCTGCACGCCGCCCACCGTAAGCGTCGCCGGCACGCCCGTGATCACGCCCACGCAGCCGATCACAGCGACCACGGCATAGATGATGTTATTGATAAAGCGTGTGCCGGGGTTGGAGAGCGAACCCATAAACTGCGCGCGCTCGCCCGCGGTGTAGAGCTCGGCATTGAGGGCATCGAAGCGCTGCTGAGCGTTGGGGCCATAGGAAAAGGCGTCGACAAGCTTTTGCTCGCCTACGTACTCCTCGATATGACCGCCGAGCTGCCCTTGAATACGCTGCTGTGTCGTAAAGCTTTTGTTGGAAAGCTTGGCAATAGCACCAGCTGCAAAAATGGAAAGCGGCGTGACGAGTACCACCACGAGCGTCATGGTCAGGTTAATGGAGAGCATAAACGCGAGCGTGCCCACGATGGTGATAACGCCGGTGAAGAGCTGCGTGAAGCCCTGCAGCAGACCGTCGCCCACCTGGTCGACGTCGTTGACCACACGGCTCATAAGGTCGCCGTGAGCATGGCTGTCGATAAAGCTGAGCGGCATGCGGCTGAGCTTGTCGCTCGCCTCCACGCGCATGTCGCGCACCGTTTCGTAGGACAGGCGGTTGACGCAGTAGCCCTGCAGCCACTGGAAGGCCGCAGCTCCCACCACGACGAGCGCGAGTTTGGTAACGAGCGGCAGCAGCGCATCGAAGTCCACCTGGCCCGCGGCAACGATCAGGTCGATGCCCTCGCCAATGAGGATGGGTGTGTAGAGCTGCAGAATCACCGAGACGGCGGCACTCACAAACGACGCCGTAAACGAGATACGATGCGGACGGACGTAGCCCATCAGGCGGCGGGTCACCGCACCCACGGGATAGCGCTCGGGATCGCCGGGCTGGCGCAGACCGTCGCCCAGGTCGTTGAGGTTATCGTTACCGGACACGTTAGCCGTCATCGTGGCGACCGAACCGGAGGAAGTGTACGGATTCATTTAGCAGCCCTCCTTTGCGCAGACGGATGCGGGGGCGGTCGGGGCACCTGGGGCGAGCGCGGGCGCTGTGCTCCCCCGCTGGCCCTCAAGCTCCTCGCGGCGCAGCTGCGACTGGCAAATCTCGCGATAGAGCTGACAGGTCGCATAGAGCTCGTCATGTGTGCCCAGGCCGGCAACCGAGCCGTGGTCGAGCACGCAGATCACGTCGGCATCGCGCACGGTCGAGACGCGCTGGCTCACGATGACGGTCGTCAGCGGCAGCCCGCCCTCGGCGGCACCGCGCACACTGCGCTCGCGGATGGCATGGCGAAGCGCCGCATCAGTCTTAAAGTCAAGTGCCGAGGCGGAGTCATCCATGATCAGGACCTGTGGCGAGCCCACTAGGGCGCGCGCGATGGTCAGACGCTGGCGCTGGCCACCGCTAAAGTTCTTGCCGCCCGCCTCGACCGGGGCGTCGAGCCCCTGCGGCTTGTTGCGCACGAACTCGCTCGCCTGCGCCATATCGAGCGCTGCCCAGAGCTCCTCGTCGGTCGCCGTCTCGTCACGCCAGGTCAGGTTGCTGCGGATGGTGCCGCTCACCAGCGACGCGCGCTGCGGAACAGTCGCGACCACACGGCGCAACTGGTCGAGCGGCCAGGTGCGCACGTCGGAACCCATCACGCTCACGCTGCCGGTGCTCGCATCGTACAGGCGCGAGATAAGCGAGACGAGTGTGGACTTGCCGCTGCCCGTGCCGCCGATAATGCCGAGCGTCTTGCCCAGTGGGAGCTCCAGGGTCACATCGTTGACGGCGTTGGCAGCGCCGGCGCCAAAAGAGAAGCTCGCATGGCTCAAGCTCAGCGCAGGAACTGGAGCGACATTGCCCGGCTTGGGCAGCGCAACCGACTGATTGCCCTCGTCGGTGATGCTCGGCTCGCAGTTGAGCACCTCGTTGATACGCGACGCGCTGGCGCTCGCCTTGGTAAAGACCACGACCAGGTTGGCGACGTACACGATGGAGGTCAGGGTCTGCGTCATGTAGTTCACAAACGCCATGACCTGGCCCTGTGTAAGCTCGCCCACGCTGACCTGGATGCCGCCCACCCACAGGATGGCGCACACGCCCAGGTTCATCACCAAAAACGTGACGGGGTTGAGAATCGACGAGAGCTTGCCCACCGCGATGGCAGTATTGGCCTGGTCGTCGGCGGCCTGCGCAAAGCGCTCGCGCTCGTGATCCTCGCGCACGAAGGCGCGAACCACGCGGGCGCCCGAAAGGCCCTCGCGGCAGATAAGCGCGATGCGGTCGAGCTTTGCCTGCAGCTGCTTGTAGTACGGAATGCAGCGCGCCATGACAACCCAGAACACCAGGCCAATGGCGGGCGTGCAGATCAAAAAGATGATGCCGAGCTTAAGGTCGATGGCAAGGGCCGCGCACATGGAGCCCACCGCTAGAAAGGGCCAGCGGATGAGCATGCGCACGCCCAGCGCCACAGCGAGCTGGACCTGGTTAACGTCGTTGGTGATGCGGGTGATGAGCGACGGCGTGCCAAAGCGGTCGAGCTCAGCATAGCTCAGCTTGTTGATGTGCTCGTAGAGCGCGCCGCGAATGTCGGTGCCCATGCCCTGCGAGGTGAGCGCCGCCATCTTTTGGCAGACGAGCGTAAACGAGATGCCGATCACGGCCATGGCGGCAAGTAGCATGCCGTAGTGGATAACGGCGCTCACGTCGTGCGAGCCAATGCCCTTGTCGATCATCTGGGCAATCACCAGCGGCGTCAGCAGGTCAAAGATCACTTCGATCAGCTTACACGCAGGGCCGATCACCATATACCGGCGAAACTTACCACCAAAACGCCTAAGCAGCTCAATCATAAGAAGGCGCTCCCTATCATCATCCGCATTCAATTCGAATCATGATAGTACGGTGAGCCCAAAAGAAGCGTAAACAACTCGTCATTTCTAATGGGATTCGGTTTCCAAAGAAGCGGAAAGGCACGCGCACACCCAGCCAGTGTCGGGTCGACCGCCTGATATACTTACATTAGTGCTACCAAGTTAGTCGCCGACCCTTGAAATGAGGTGCCGAGATGAACGACATTCTCGCAAGAAGAGCAAGACGAGCAACTGTGGGCATCGCCCTTTCCGCGGCACTTGTCGCGGGAATCGCCCCCGCAACGGCGAT
>DBFOLV010000047.1:0-68768 GCA_048430825.1 Collinsella sp. | reverse complement strand
CGCAGCCACACTCGGGCACTTGGAACGGGGGAAACGGCGGTCGACGAAACTGGAGAGGAGGTATTACGAGCTCCTGTGCGAATTGGAGAGAGCGCTCCCGCAAACTGCCTCTTGACAACTTATAGGAGCGTCGGTTTTGTTAACGCAAATTTGGCTATGGTTGGCACCCTTGGGTTAAACGTAGTAGATGGGCGCAATTTGTGGTGCACAGCCCAAGAAGGGATCATTAGCCGCGCTGGAGGCCGAAGAGTTTGGCGTTGCGCTCGGCGACCATCATGTTGATGTCGGCGATTTCCATCTCGCCGTCAATGTAGGGCTGGTAGGTGCCATATGGATCGCCGACTCCCAAGCTGCAGCTTCCGCAGTTGTCGCAACTGCCGTTACCGCAGCCCGCGAGCGCTAGCTTGATGATCTCCTCACGCTCGGCACGCGTCGTGTCCTTGATGAGCTTGCTTTTTGCCATAACGTTCCTCGATTCGATTGTGACCGTCGCCGCGCATGTCTTGTAGATACCGGCGGGCTTTGCCCATCATAGGCTTTTGCGCGGGTAGAATGCATGGATAACTTGATGCTTACGGGCGACGGAAAGGAAACGTTGCATGGACCAGGATAAGACGACCGTAATGGGTGGCTACGGCTCCCCGCGGACGGGCAATGGCGCCGATGAGACCCGCGTCGTGCCGAATCCCAGCTACGCCTCGCCCGATGCGACCCAGGCCTCGGCCGATTCCACGCGCGTTGTGAATTACGGAAACGCAGCGCAGGACCCGTATGGTGTCTCGTCGCAGAGTCCCTACGGCAACGCGGCGGCAGACCCTTATGATGACCTGCTGCAGAATCCCATTCCGCAGCCTCAGCAGACGACATATATGCCGCGCACGGCACAGCCGCGCTACGAGTCGCGCGACCGATATGCGCGCGAGCCGTATCGTGAGTATCCCAAGTCCATCCCTCAGTATGGCGAGGACGAGGAGAAGAAGCCTTCGCGTTCGTCGAGCGTGGTCAAGAAAATCCTGATCGTTCTGGCGATCTTCTTTGCCTTGTCGGTTGTGTTTGCCATCGTGTCGGGCATGCTCAACAAGCGGGGCGCCACGACTGATACCACGGCCGAGCAGACCGAGACTACCCAGTCCGGCACCGTCGACCTGAGCGATATCCCGGGTCAGTACTGGTCCAACGCCAAGAAGCTCCTCAAGTCGCGCGGGGCCGATCTTTCGAATGCCGTGATTCTGACCGACGACGGCTCGACGCCCGTTGTCGATGCCAACTGGGTCGTGACGTCTGCCTACTATAACGACAACGGCAACCTCGAGATTCAGCTCACGCGTAAGGACAGCTCGTCGGGTAATGCGTCCGGCGACCAGGGCACTACGGACAGCTCGAGCTCCAACACGCTGGAAGACCTGAGCAACAAGGCCCAGGAGCTTGGGGATAAGGCCCAAGAGCTGGGCGACACGGCTCAGAACCTCGGAGATACCGCACAGAACCTGGGCGATATGGCAACGAACGCCTGGGATGCCCTGCAAAACGGTATTTCGAGCGCGCAGGGAAACTAGCGGACGAGCGGAGCGGGGCTACAGCTGCTCGGCCGGACGCTCGGGCGAACTAAAGCCCGAGTCAAACGTAACAACGCATGAGGCATCGGGTCGGCGCTCGTGCACGATGCGCGTGACGAGCTCCAGCAGCTCCTCGTCGGATATGTCAAAGCCGTCGGGACGCACCAGGTCAAACGAAACGAACCCGTCGTGCTCGTGCAGGTCGTGGATGGAGAGCGCGGGATCGATCTGCATGACGCCGCGCTTGACCCAGCCGCGCAAGTCATCGCCGGTTGTCGCGATGGGGTCGCAGTGCAGCGTGATATCGATGCCCATCTGGCGCTTGATGTCGTGCTCGATGGTGTCCAGAATCTCGTGGTGTTCAAACGCGTCACCCTCGCCAGGCATCTCCACGTGGGCGCTGGCAAACTGACGACCGGGGCCGTAGTCGTGCACCATGAGGTCGTGTGTGCCCAAGACCTGCGGATAGGACATGATCTTGTCGCGGATTGCCTGGACGAGCTTGGGGTCGGGCGCTTGCCCCAGCAACGGGCTGATGGCGTCGCGCACTAGGCCCATGCCGCTGATGCAAATGAAGATGCCCACGCCCAGACCCGCCCAGCCATCGAGGTCAAAGCCGGTCGTCTGCGAAATAAGCGCCGCCACCAAGACCGAGCCCGAGGTGATGACGTCGTTTTTGGAGTCCTGCGCCGTGGCGATGAGTGTCTCGGAATCGATGCGGTTGCCCAGCGTGCGGTTGAACGCTGCCATCCAGAGCTTAACGAGCATGGACGTAGCCAGTGCCGCAAGGGAAATAAACGTGTAAGCGGTGGGCGAGGGCTTGATGATCTTGGTGACCGACTCGAGAATCAGGTTGATGCCGACGGCGCAAACCAGGACGGCGACGAACAGGCCGGCTAGGTACTCGTAGCGGCCGTGACCATAGGGGTGGCCTTCGTCTGCCGGGCGGCTGGCAAGGCGGAAACCGAGCAGGCTCACAATGTTGCTCGAGGCATCGGAGAGGTTGTTGAAAGCGTCGGCGATGAGGGAGACGGAGCCGGCGAGCAGACCCGCGATGCCCTTGGCCAGGCACAGGGTGATGTTGAGGCCAATGCAGACGAGGCTTGCGGAAAAGCCCGCGTTGGTGCGGCAGGAGGTATCGACCGGCTTGCTTTCGCTGCCGGGAACAAGCGTATGTACCAGCTGATTTACAAATAGCATGGCGTATCTCCTCGCATTCTTATTAAGGGGATAGTGTAGCTCGCGCAGACGCAACGTGTACCGATGCTCAGAAAATGCAGCAATGGTCTGCCGGCGCTAACGGGCGCGAGGCGGGGGGGACGACTGCCCGCGCGCCATCGAGTTCACTGCGCCTTCCCGTCCGACCGAGTGCCCCATTTTGGGCCACATGGGTATGGGCACGCGCCGATTTGCTCGACATACTTAATGTCGACAACCCTGTGCAAAGGAGGACGTTTCCATGGATGAGATGTTTGCCATTAAATGCCAAAACTGCGGCGGCCCCATGTATTCGCACCAGGCAAAGCGCAGCTTTGAGTGCGCCTATTGCGAAACGGTTATTCCGTGGCAAGCGGACGCCGGGGAGCCCAAGAGCGCCCTAGGTATCCGTCATACGCCGCTGACAGTGGTTGACGGGCTGCTCAAGCTCACCCATGTGTCGCAGCTCGAGCGCCCGGAGGACCCGGACTGGTATTTCTTCAATGCGCACTGGCGCAATCAGTCGGTTCTGGAGCATCTGTTGTGGGAGGACCGCGGCACGGCGCAGGAGTTCCAAGAGGCGACGCACGTGAGCATTCCCTGCCCCTTCTGCGGCGCGTCCTTTGAGGGGTCATCGACCCAGCGCGTGTTTGAGTGCCCGTCATGCGGCAATAAGATCGGCGTTGCCGACCTGCTTAAGCCAGGGACGTTTAGCAAGCGCCTGACCATGGGCGTTGGCGCGGAGTATGTACCCGAGCAGGGTATTCCCTGCGAAATCTCACCGCAGCAGGCACGTGCCAACGCGCTGCAGCTGGTGCGCCAGTACCCCGACGCCTTTGCCGGTCACGACGTGGAAGACGCGATTCAAAACGACATGATGCTCTTCTATTTTCCCATGGCGCTCGCGGACCTGCGCATGATGGCGTCCTTCCCGGGCAAGGGCCTGAGCAAGGAGACCCTGGTGTATTACGAGGTGCTCGACTGGGCATATCCCAGGGCAAACTACCTAGACGTTCGCCTTATGGGCATTTTGGAGCCGTGGGACTTTGCCAAGGTGGGGTCGTTCGATCCTGCCATGCAGGAAGGTGACTTTCGCGTTGTCTCCGTCGATGCGTCTACTAAGGACCAGGTGGTCATTGATAAGCTGGCGCTGGATATCGCCGGCAACGATGCCGAGGCGGTGCTGGGGCTCAATAAAAAGAGCATCCGCGCCTGGGCGCGCAAGGCCCGCAAACATAAGGACGGCCTGGTGATGGTACCGGTCTACTTTGTCGATCGCCCGGCGTCGGATAGCCGCGACGGCGAGCAGGTGCGCATCGCCGTAAACGGTCAGATGGGTCGCGCGGCCGCGGTGGTGTTTAGCGACAAGCGCGAGACGCATGTGGTGGCACCGCTCAATCCCAACGTGATGCTGTCGAGCGAAAGCACCGTGCACGCCACGCCCATCGAGGTCAAATACGTTAAATCGCCGTTCCTATACCAGATCGTACGCCGTGGAGGCGGCGAGCAACCGCGTCAGGTGGCAGCGGCGGCCGAGGGTTCTTGCCGAGAGGAGAAGCCCAAACGCAAGGGCTTGTTTGGCGCGATATTTGGTAAGTAGGGGAGTGGTGCCGGGGCGTCGGGCTGCATCGCAAGGTCATGAGACGAATTTAAGACTGCTGGGAACGTGCTACCATTGCCGATAGCCTTAATCTTGTAAGAAGCGGAGGCCAGATTATGGGTTTTGCGGATCAGCAGCTTCAGCTTCAGGTACCGTATTCTCCTGACGACACGTTTAATGCCTTGAAGACAGCTATGGAAAAGCAGCCTAAAGTAAAAGTTGATAGTGCATCGCCCACAACAAGAACAGTTGCAGCCGAGATTGGTATGAGCCTTTGGTCTTGGGGCGAAAATATCAGTATTTCGGTTGTTCCAGTTGAAGGCGGATCTGGCGTTACTGTCAAGTCGTCATCTAAGGTCAGGGCAAACGTATTAAACGGGGGCAAAAATGCAAAGAATATTGCCGAGATAGTCGATGCCCTATCGAAGGAGCTCGAGCGGTATCCGCAGGTTTCACAGACTATTGAGACGCTGGCGGATAGTGGTTGATGTAGTTGCAAGGCTTGAGAGGCTTGCAGCACTGCGTGAGAGTGGAGTACTTACCGAGGAAGAGTTTGCTGCAGAAAAGGCAAAAATCCTTTCGTAATCAGACATGATGGTTGGATTTGCATTCTATTATTGAACTTGTTTATACCAGGCTGAAAACATCGTGTGTAATAAAGGTGCGTAGTAGTCTCGTCTTGATTGGCAGATGTAAATAAACGGTGGAACGGCTGTAAAAGAGCCTTGCCACTGGGTAAAATCAAGATGTGCCGCGGAACCCGCTCCTCAGCTAGTCACACTTCGGAAGCGCGGGCAACGCAGGTATTATCGTCTAAAGGGCCGGCTGCAACCGGCCCTTTTCATGACTCCCTTCGCTATCCGTTACTGCTTATATTCCCGCCAGATCGAGTAGAGGTTCCGGGCAATGCCGGTCACATACATCGAGAGGCGCAGGATTTCAAGAAACAAGTTCATAGGCTTCACCCCAATCGGAGATCGGAGCGTTGCCCGCAGGCGGATTCCGCGGCAGTCAAGATTTTACCTCACAGGCCGCGGTGGGAGACATCCTGCCTATCCCATGGTTCGGAACAGTGTCGATCTAACGGGCAATCAAACCTCTAGCACTCTTTGAATTGAGCAAGCATCTGCCCGAAGAAGATATGATGCATGCGTCGATTGACGTTCTGTGGGCGTGCGTGATCGCGGAGGCCTCGCAGATCTCGTTGCCCGTCGCATCGGTGAACGCCAGGGGGGGCGATGCGCATAAGTGAGCCGTTGCCGTTGTCGCGCTCGCCGGAGCCTCATTGCTACCCTTGCGCTTCGCCATTAGTCGCTTCGTTGATGGCGCGGTACTCGGCACTCAGCTCGCGCGCCAGCTCTTCCTTGCTTGGAAGATACGGCAGGTATTTGGCGGCAAACACTTGGTCGTTGTCTTCGGGCAGCGTGTACTCGACGATCGAATCGCTTTTGTCCGCGCAGAGCACGATGCCTATGGGCGGATTGTCGCCTTCGTTCATGAGCTCACGCGTGTAGTAGTTCACATACATTTGCATCTGGCCCAGGTCCTGATGCGTAAGGTCATCGGTCTTAAGGTCGATGAGCACGAAGCAGCGCATTAGATAGTTGTAAAAAACAAGGTCAATATAGAAATGGCGCCCATCAAAGCTGATGCGCTTCTGACGCGCCTCGAAAGCGAAGCCTCGGCCAAGTTCCAACAGAAACCTCTGAAGATGCGTGATGAGCGCCTGCTCTAGATCGCTCTCGCGAAACGCGGCATCGTCCGAGAAACCTAAAAACTCCAGTACATATGGGTCGCGGATGATATCCTCGGGGCGACGAGCCGGGGCGCTCTTTTGGATTTCCTGGGTGACGGCCTCTTTGTCCTTGCTGGCAAGTAGGCGCTCGCGGAACATGGTGTTGATCTGGCGCTCGAGCTGACGCGTGCTCCAACGAGAATCGGCGCATTCGTTCATGTACCAGGCGCGAGCATCAGGGTCGGGAATGCGCATCAACCTGCGGTAATGAGTCCAGCTCAATTCGCTACGCAGTGCGTCGCGAATTGGAAACGCAAGAAAGAACTGACGCATATTGCGAAGGTTTGCGATGCCAAAGCCTCTTCCGAAATCCGCGGTAAGCCTTCTGGAGAGGCCTGCAATCAATGCCTCTCCATATGCTGCGCGCCCCTCTCCGCCCTGTTCATCAACAATACTCTTGCCGATCTCCCAATATGCCTCAACCATCGCAAAGTTAACGGCGGTATAGGCCTTGTCGCGAGCGGCGTTGAGAATCGAGGAGACCTGCTTGTAAAAACCTTCGGGCACGATTGCCGATTCTCCACGGTTTACCAGTTCGCCCATCACTGTCGCCCCACTTTCCTCTTGTGGAATGCATCTTTATCGAATTTAGTTTAAAGCCTCGCGCGGACACGAATTACTGTGCTGTTTGGCACCTTCGCATGGGGGCCTTGCGGTGGTTAAAATGTGGCCATAGAGACAGTTTTAGCGAACCCCACGGGAGTGACGCGTATGGACAACAACACGCTGCTATTCCAGGACAAAGGTTCGGGTAGGTATAAAGACGTCAAGATCTACCCTAACCGTATTGAGGTGCTCAAGAAGGGCACGTTTGGTGGCAAGCACACCGAGATTGTCTATCTTAAGGACATTACGGGCGTCAATAGAATCAAGGGCCGCGATGTTTTTCTGCGTAACAGGCTGTTGACCGCTTGCGTCTTTAGCCTGAGCAGCCGTGCGAAGGCCCAGGAGTTTGTTAACGCGCTGAACATGGTGATGTAGCCGATAGCGGCGTTTGGGCCAAGGTAAAAATCGGGGGCGCAGAACGGTATCCTGCGCCCCCGATTGAGTCGATGTGTCTAAAAGGCCGGCTTGCCTATTCGACAACGTCCTCGTTGTTTTCACCGTCACTGGCAAGCATCGCCGCGCCGGCGACCGTTGTCGCCACGGCGGCGGCAGCGAGCCCGGCGGCAACGCCAGAGCTGTCGCCCGTGCCGGCGAGCTTTCCGCCCGAGCCCTTGCCCTTGTTGCCCTTACCGTTCTTATCAGCGCTGCCTGCGTTGGAACCCGTGCCGCTGCCGGTGCCGGTGCCGCCCGCACTGCCCGAGGCCGCTACGGTAAAGCTTGCGGCTCCGTCGCTGGCGAGCGTGTAGTTCTGTGCCGCGTCGCCCAAGAGACCGTTCACGCGCACCCAGTACGTTCCTGCGGCAAATGTTTCGCCCTCGGCCATTGCCGTGCCCGGAGCGCCGTCCGCGTCGTGCACAAACTCGAGCTGGGCCGTGCAGGCATCGGTTTCGAGCTTGCCCTCGAGTGATGCCGCAATCTTGGCGCGCACGTCTTCGCCGGCCTTAAGGCCTTCGAGTCCCTCAAAATGGGGCGTCAGCGCGCGTGGATCGATATCGATGGGCACAGAGCCCTGCAGCCCCGTAACGGTCTCGTTGCCCAGGGCGTCGACATCCACGTATTCAATGGCAAACGCATGGCCCGAAGCTGTCGCGTTGAGCGCGTTGCTGCTGTCAGCAAGGCGGAAATGACCCTCGCCAACGGTCTTGCCATCCTGGAATGAGGCATCGCTCAGCGAGTCGCCATACGTCATGCGCATGCGGGTCGGGAGATAGTACGGGAGATAGTACGAAGCCGTCTGCTTGTGCTCCGTATCGTAATTGCGCTGGTAGATGCTCCGGGCCAGCGCCGCATCAACAAAGTCGGATGCGATGATGCCAATGTGCTTGAGGTAATCTGACTTTGTATCCTCGGTGCCGCTGGGATTGATGTACGGGCTCTTATACAGATGCTCGTTAACTACTCGTGCCGAGGTAAAAGGATTGCCTCCGTGCGACAAGCCCGTGCAGCTGGTGTAGTTGATAGACCAGCAACGCTCCTGGACTTGCACCTTGGCCCCGTCATCGTCCACGATGTCCACCTTGTTGCGCGTGCGCCCGGTCGTTTCCTTCAGCGCATTATCGACCCAGCTGAGCTTGTCGGTTCCCGTGAGTTTGTACTTGTCCTGGGCGTATACCTTGGTGCAATAGGGCTCTTTGTCGCCTGTTTCCCCCGCGGCTTCAAAGCCCCGCGCGTCTTGGACGAGACACATAGTGGCGCTGTCGGAGTGAGCCTTGATCTTGTCATCCCATTCGGTAAGGTCGAGGCCCCACGTGTGGCCGCTTACACTGTTGCCGGCGAGCCTAAATCGACGCAGTAGGACGATCTTTCCGCGCACCTCGCCCAGCGTGGGGACGCGGCTCGACGTGTAGAACAGATCGGGGTTATCGGCCATAACCTTGGCGAAAGCCGTCGTAACACTTTCGTCGGTAGCCTCGTCGTTGCCTCGTGATACAAGCATGATGAGCGCTTCTGTCGGGTTTTCGTTCAAAAACGTTTTGAAGTAGCCTATGACATCGGAAAGATGCATAAAGTACGCGTCTTTTTTGAGCAGGTAGTAATCCCCGTGGTCGATACCGGGGTCGTCGCCCTTACCGAGTCGGATATCAAAATAGCGGATTCCCTCGAGCAACTGCGTGGGAATGTAATCCTGCTGGCATTTTACTTGCGAGGATTGGGGCTCAGTGTCGTTGTCCACGCTGCAGGTGCCCGAATCGTGCGTGCCCGGGATGCTCAGCTCGTCGAGGAACTTGTTGTCGTCGACGTATTTCATCCAACATGGCCCATCGACGTAGCTGCTGTACGTGATCCAGTCGAGGCTGCTAACCGTGGCATCGTTCTTTTTCATGTCGTAACCGATAAGTTCGAGCTCCCACGGAATGCTCTTACTCTTATGGCAGATCTTGTTGTTGTCCTGGTCTTCGCCGTTCGATTCTATTGCCAGGTACTTAATGTCTTTTTTCTCGGTTTCTTTCTCGACCGTGCGGTCTCGGATGATATAGGTTCCGTTTGATTGACGCTCGAACGCAAAAGAGCGGCTGGGCTTGCCGTCATGCTCGCCACTCCATACGTGGATGACCTTTCCGTCTTTGTCCGAGTCGCCATCGACCGACCAAATGCTGTAGCCCGTCTTTTTATGCTCTTCGAAATTGAGCAAGGTGCGGATAGCATACCAGTTTGTATCGTCATTCTTGGTCGTTACGTTCTCAAGGATGAGCTTGCTGGACGTGCCGTCATTAAACAGATGGCAGACGTTGCCGATGACGTTGCCGTCTTCGTTAACGCTTGCGGTACGAAAATAGCCCGCGGGGCGAAGGCGAATGACGAAATTGTCGAGGCTGACTGCTGGCCCGGCCGTGCTGTCCGCAAAGGCTGCCCGCGGGCTAATGCCCAGCATGGCGGTTTCGGGCAGGCTTGCAAGTGGCGACAACGCCGCGAGTCCAAGGCCCAACGTAAATGCTCGGCGGCTGATGGCGTGGTGTTCGGTCATAACTTCTCCATTCGTAGAGTGCGGTTATGCGATAGTTTTGGTCACTATACTGCCCAGATGTTTAAAGATGCTGGTTTAATTGTCTGCGCGGCGCGATAAATCGGTGGGCGGACGTGTTGGGGTGTTTGTCGTTTTCGTACTGTTGCCACATTTGGGGCGGTTCCGGCGTCCGGCATCCTCGCGTTCGTCGGCTACCGGCATAAGAAAGGGAGGGTCGGTTTACCGGCCCTCCCTTGGTACGAAGCGCTGGGATACCGTCGCTTGTTTACGCTGCGCCCGTGTTTCCCGCTGCGATCGCCAGTCGCTTAGCGTTTAATCTCGATATCCTCGAGCTTAACGTCCATGGCCTCGGTCTTGGCCTCGGCGATGTCGTCGGCAAATTCCAGAGACTTCATCATGGTCTCGACGGCGTCCTTGTGTTCCTCGACGTTGTCGATACGCACGTACACACTGCCGCCGTCAACGTCGGTGAAGTATTCGGTCGTTACGCCGCCCGAGTGCGTGAAGTAGGCACTGCGCCAGGTCTTGCCGTTGTACTTAACGGGATCGCTCTCGGTCCATCCAGAGTTGGCCTTCCACTTTGCCTCGTAGTCGAACAGCTCGTCGGCGTTCTTGTCAGGATCGAAGACGGGGATGAAGCGGTCGCTGGCGTGCTCGCTCTCGGTGAACTTAAACTGGGCCCTGTCGGCGGTGTCGCCGGCAACGTCCGTGATTTCGACGCCCTCGGGGACTTCGACCTTAAACCAAATGAAGTCGGTCCTCATATCCACGGCTGGCTTTTCTGCTCCGCCGCCACCGCCACTTCCGGTAGCGCCGCCGCTGCCACCGCAGCCCACCAGGGCAACTGCGGCAAAGAGACTGATGCAGAGGGTGAGAATCGCAAAGGCCTTCTTTTTCATGGTCGTGTCCTCCTCGATCTGTAGCCGCCCATGGATTACCTGCCTTTACTGTACGCGCGAGCGGCTCGTTCAGGTGGGCCATGTGTCCCATTCTGGGGGCCTGATTTGCGCCGACAAGTGGCAATATGCTCGGGCGTAAAAGAGGGGAGGGCCGGCCGATCCGATCCTACCCTGGCTGGGCGTCCGATCATTTAATGACTGCGCATGCGATGCTGCGTGCGATCCCCTAATGCTTGATCTCGATGCTCGAAATCTCGACTTCGCGTGCCTCGGCAACTGCCTTCGCCATGTCATCGGGAAACTCGATGGAGTTGAGGAGCGCCTCGGCTTCTTTCTTATGCGGATCGAAGTTCGAGATGAGGACGTAGACGCTTCCCGGCTCAACGTCGGTAAAGAGGAGGGTTGAGACGCCGCTGTTGTCCTCGTACGTTCCGACGAGCCACGTCCTGCCGTTATACTCGACGGACCCGCCATCCTTCCACTGGAACGTATCACCTTTCTTTTCTGCCTGGTCGGCGTGGGATTCCTCTGCCGTCAGCGCTTTTTTCCAAACGGGGATAAAGCGATCGGCCGAACCGTTCTCGTCTTCGGGGAAGGTGAGCTGGACCCTGTCGGCATTCTTGCCAGCGGAGTCGCTCACGCCAACGCTCTCGGGTATCTCGACCTTAAATCAGATAAAGTCAGTCTTTTCGGCGACGGGGGCCGTTTCCTTGCCTTCGCTCTTGGATGCGCTGCCGCCGCCCGATGCGCTCCCGCCGCAGCCCACAAGGGCGAGCGCGGCAAAGAGGGCGATGCAAAGGGAAAGGATCGATAGGGTCTTTTTCTTCATGGTGGCGTCCTCCTTGTCTGCCAGGGACATCGTGTGCCGCGGATCGCTGGGGCGGCGGTTACGCATGCGCATGATGTCTTTGTTTACTGTGCGGTTATTCTTCCATTCGTCGTCCGGTGCCGTGATGAGCTTGCCCCAACATAGGGCTCCTTACCTATATGTATGCCCCAGTTGCCGCTGCCCGGAAGTCTCGAAAGGTGGGCCATGTGTCCCATGTTTGCGGTGCCGACGCCTATCGTTCGTCATAGAAATCCGCGATGGCCAGGTGCGCTGACGCTTATGTACTTATGGGCTAGACTTAGCACCATTATGTGATCGATGCGGTCGGTCGGCGGTTTCCACCCGACCGATGTATATGACTTGAAGGTGCATGCGTATGAGCCAAGAGATGATGGACAAGACCTGCCGCGGGTTTGCCGAGGCGCTTGCCGCGCGCGAGCCGGTTCCCGGCGGTGGCAGCGCGAGCGCCTTTGTGGGCGCGCTGGGCGCCTCGCTGTGCGGAATGGTTGCCCGCTACGGTGCGACTAATCCCGCGCTTGCTGATCGTGCGGATGACCTGACGCGCGCGTTTGCCCAGGCTGATGAGCTGGCCCAGGAGCTTGTCGAGTTGGTTTCCGAGGACGTTCGTGCCTACAGGCGGGTGTCCGCGGCGTACGGTATTCCGCGTGACGATCCGGCTCGAGCGACCGCGATTCAGGATGCGCTGCATGTGGCCGCTATGCCGCCGTATCGCATTATGGATGCCTGCGGGCGTGCGCTGGCGCTGCTCGAGGACATGGCCGACAAGGGTTCGCGTCAGCTGCTGTCCGATGTGGCGTGCGGCGCCGTGTTCTGCCGTGCCGCTATGCAGGGCGCGAGCTTGACGCTCTTTGCGAACACCACGTCTATGAAAGATCGCGTTCGTGCCGAGGAGCTCGAGACGGCGTGTGATGAGCTGCTCGACACATGGTTGCCGCGCGCCGATGCGCTGGCGCGCCGCGCCGCCGACGCTGCAAGGAAGAGAGGATAGCCATGGCTGAGCTACTGAAGGGTGCTCCTGTTGCTCGCGCGCTGACCGAGGAACTTGCTGTTCGCTGTGCCGCCTTGCGTGAGCGCGGCGTTGTGCCGACGCTCGCCATCGTTCGCGTGGGCGAGCGCGAGGACGACCTGTCCTACGAGCGCGGTGCCCTCAAGCGCTGCGAGAAGGTTGGCATTGAGGCTCGCCGCGTTTTGCTTCCTGCCGATGTTTCGCAGGATGAACTGCTGGCGGCTATTAAGGACATCAATGCCAACCCCGCTGTTCATGGCTGCCTAGTGTTTCGCCCGCTGCCCGCTGGACTTGACGAGGATGCGGCTGCCGCGGCGCTCGATCCCGCCAAGGATGTTGACTCCATGACGCCGGCCTCGCTGCTTACCACGCTTTCGGGTCGTGGCGAGGGCTTTGCTCCCTGCACGGCCGAGGCCGTGTTGGCGTTGCTGGACCATTACAGTGTTGAGCTGGATGGGGCCAAGGTTGCGGTCGTCGGTCGGTCTCTGGTGATTGGTCGTCCCGTTGCCGCCATGCTTACGGCTCGCAATGCCACGGTGACGACGTGCCATACGCATACACGCGATCTTGCTGCCGAGTGCCGTTCTGCCGATATCGTTGTTGCGGCCGTTGGACGCGCGAGCACGATTGGCGCGGATGCCGTTCGCGAGGGCCAGACGATCATTGATGTTGGCATTAACTGGGACGAGGCCGCTGGCAAGCTGGTCGGGGACATCGATTTTGATGCTGCGGAGCCGGTCGTTAACGCCATCACGCCCGTGCCGGGCGGCGTGGGGGCTGTGACCACCGCGATTCTCGCCAAACACGTGATTGAGGCGGCGGAGCGCGCATCGAAATAGGCGTTTTGAGCTGTTTGAGGGGGTTAGCTATATACCACGTGGTCAAACAATGCCAAATATGAGTACTGTTGCCAAGATAGTCACATATGTCTTACGTCTTTTTGGCTTCCTAACGGTATCCATTATCGTTAGGAAGCCTATTTTATTGAACTTATGGGGAATAACGTTGTCTTGCTTTTGGGCAAATGGGGATTTTCGGCACTCGTTACAGGGAAATTTGCTGCCACTAAATTGGTGACAGTACTCATATTTGGCATTTTTTGACCACGGGGGCTGCCGAGGCCGTGGTTTCGCCCTTTTTGCGCCGAAGCGATACACTGTTATCGTTTGATTTCTTCGCTCAAGGAGGATGCGCATGCCGTGCACAACGATTTTGGTTGGTAAGAACGCGAGCTACGACGGGTCGACCCTGGTCGCGCGTAACGAGGACTCGTCCAACGGGGTGTTTGAGCCCAAGCACATGCGCGTAGTGCATCCCGACGAGCAGCCGCGCGTCTACACGAGCGTCCTGAGTCACCTGACCGTTGAACTGCCCGATAATCCCATGCGCTACACGAGCGTCCCCGATGTTATTCCCGGTCACGGCATTTGGGCCGAGGCGGGCTTCAACGAGCTCAATGTTGGCATGTCCGCAACCGAGACGCTCACCACCAACGAGCGCGTTCGCGGCGCCGATCCGCTCGTGGACTACGTGCCCGCCAAGGGCAACGAGGGTGAGGACGGCTATGTGCCGGCGCAGCCTGGTGGCCTGGGCGAGGAGGACATGGTGACCCTGGTCCTGCCGTATGCCAAGTCCGCCCGCGACGGCGTCCGTATCCTGGGCGACCTGCTCGAGCGCTACGGCACCTACGAGATCAACGGCATCGCCTTTAGCGACGTGGACGAGATCTGGTGGCTCGAGACCATCGGCGGCCATCACTGGATCGCCAAGCGCGTGCCCGACGACGCCTATGTGACCATGCCTAACCAGCTGGGTATCGACAGCTTTGACCTGGACGACGCCGAGGGCGACCAGGCCGACCACATGTGCTCCGCCGACCTGCGCGCCTGGATGGCCGAGTGGCATCTGGACTTGACGCTGGGCGTCGAGGGCGACGGCCCGGCGACGGTCTTTAACCCGCGCGAGGCCTTTGGCTCGCACAGCGACAGCGACCACGTCTACAACACGCCGCGCGCCTGGTACATGCAGCGTTGCCTCAACCCCAGCGACGTGTGGGATGGTCCCGAGGCCGACTACACGCCCGAGAGTGACGATATCCCCTGGAGCCGCGTGCCCGAGCGCAAAGTGACCATCGAGGACATCAAGTACGTACTCTCGAGCCACTACCAGGGCACGGAGTACGACTGCTACGGCAGCAAGGGCACGCCCGCTACGCGTGGCGCATATCGTCCCATCGGCATCAACCGCAACAGCCAGCTTGCCGTGTTGCAGCTGCGCCCCTATGCACAGTCGGCCTACCGCGCCGTGCAGTGGATGGCCTTTGGCTCCAACTCGTTTAACGCGCTGGTTCCGCTGTACGCCAACGTCGAGACCATGCCCGAGTACTATGCCGACACACAGGCTCGCGTGACGTCCGAAAACTTCTACTGGGCCAACCGCCTGATCGGCGCCCTGGCCGACGTTCGCTTCCATGAGTGCGGCCGCGCTGTGGAGGACTATCAGGAGAAGGTCGGTGGCATGGGCCACAAACAGATCCATGACGTCGACGCCGCCGTAGCCACCCTGCCCGAGGCCGAGGTGTCTGCCGAGCTTGCCCGCGCCAACGAGGAGTTTGCCGAGCGCGTGCGGGTGGAGACCGACGCCCTGTTGGGCAAGGTACTCTACACCACGAGCTGCGCCATGAAGAACTCTTTCGCGATGAACGACAACGAGAGGTAGGGATTTCCCGTCGATCGAATAGCGCTGAAACGCTTTGTCGCTTTCGCTCAATCTTGGGTACAAGAACGCCAATGCAGTTGTTTGTGATTGGAGACAACCATGGTTATGAAACTCGATCAGCTTGTTAACGGCGCCATCAACGTGGGCTTTGGCGCCGCCGCCGTTGCCGTCGAGGGCAGCAAGAAGGTTCTTGACGACCTTAATACCAAGGGTGAGCAGGTGCGCAAGGACGCCGGCGCCCCCGATATCGCCCGCAGTGTGTCCGACATGTTCGAGCAGGCCGGCGGCACCATCTCCGACCTGACCGAGCGCTTGGGCATGCAGGGCGAGACCGCGGCCCAGCGCGTGCTTGACGAGCTCATCCTTGCCCGGGTCCGCGTCATGACCGCCCCCGAGCGCACGGCCTTCCTGGCCCATGTGCGCGACATCGTCGATTCGGTCGAGGACAACGTGACCTCGGTGCCCGTCGAGTCCGTTGAGCCCGACGATGCGAAGGATACCGAAGAGGCTGAGTAGCAGCGCAGATGGCAGATTCCACCACCGATTACAACAATCTAGATCCCTTGGGTGACGAGGCGGCGGTTGTCGATGAGGTCGACGCCGTCGTCTCGGGCGCTCGCAAGAAGCCGCGCGCTGTCGATATGGTGCCCGAGGAGCCCGACGCGATGGCGCCGGACGAGGAATACCAGCTCACGCCGGCGGGTCGTCGCGAACGCATCGGGCAGATTGTTCGCCTGGTCAAAAAGTACCGCGTGTGGGATAACCTCACGCCGGTTCGTTTGCGCCGCCTGCTCGAGGAACTCGGCCCCATGTTCGTCAAGATGGGGCAGATTCTGGCCAACCGGTCCGAGATTCTGCCGCAACGCTTTTGCGACGAGCTGCGTCGTCTGCGCTCCGACGTGGAGCCGGTGCCGTACGAGGTAGTGCTCCGCTGCTTGGAAGAGGAATACGGCTTGCGCCTGGGGGAGATGTTCGATGCGATCGACCCCAATCCGCTTGGTAGCGCATCGCTCGCGCAGGTGCACCGCGCTCGTCTGGTGACGGGCGAGGACGTGGCCGTCAAGGTGCAGCGCCCCGGTGCGCAGCAGGTTATGGCGCAGGACATCGATATCATCCGCTCGGTGGTGCGTATCGTTTCCAAGTTCGTCAACACCGATCAATTCGTTGACCTGCACGGCGTGGTCGAGGAGCTGTGGACCTCGTTTCGCGAGGAGACCAACTTTTTGGCCGAGGCCAAAAACCTCAACGACTTTTACGAGTTCCATAAGAGCGTTCATGGCGTGACGTGCCCTAAATCCTATCTGGACCTGTGCACCGAACACGTGGTGGTTATGGACTACGTCGACGGCATTTCGATCGCCGATCCTGAACGCTTAGTGGCCGAGGGCTATGACTTGGAAAAGATCGGTGCCGCGATTGTCGAGGACTACTCGACGCAGGTGCTCGACGACGGCTTTTTCCATGCCGACCCGCATGCGGGAAACATCATCCTCAAGGACGGTATTGTCTACTTTATCGACTTGGGTATGGTCGGACGTATGTCGAGCCATGACCGCGGTATCGTCAAAGACATGATTTTCGCCGTGGCCGAGGGTGACGTGCCCAAGCTCAAGGATTCGCTCATGCGCTTTGCCGTGACGCGCGGCGATTCGGCCGAGCTTGACCATTCGGCCTTTTTGTCCGACTTGGACTTTATTGTTGCCGACTTTGCCGGGCTCGACCTTAAAGACCTGGATATCGGCGAGTTTTTGACTTCGCTGTTAAACCTCGCGCGCAAAAATGACGTTGAGCTGCCGAGCGTGGTGACGATGTTCGCCCGCGGCATGGTGACGCTCGAGGGCCTGCTGACCGAGTACATGCCCGACGTCAACATGATCCAGATCATCCAGGCACACATCAAAAACGAGAAGAGCACCTACGCCCGCATGCGCGAGATGAGCCGCGACTTTGCAGCGAGCAGTTATCGCGCGGCGAAGGGCTCGCTCGAGGCGGCCGAGTATCTGGGCTTGGCTTCGCGTATGCTCACGCGCGGCCAGCTTAAGGTGAACACGCAGATCATGAGCAGCGATAAGGCGCTGCGACAGCTGGGTGGAATTATCGACCGCATGTCGATGGCAATTGTGATCGCCGGTCTGTTTATCGGTTCGTCGGTGGTGTACTACGCGCGTATCGAGCCGGTTGTGTTTGGTATCCCAGTCATTGGCTTTATGGGCTACGTGAGCGCGCTGGTGCTGGCGCTTATGCTGGGCCGCAATATCTGGCTCAACAGTCACGGCGGCAAGCACTAGAGGCTGCGGCCGTCACCGCATTTTCCTATCGCAAACAATAGCTTCTACCTTGGGCTTCGCCTGCGTGCGAGGCCTTTTTGCGTGATACCATTTTGACGGTAATAATCGATGGCCTAGATGGTGGTGCGGAGACGCACGAATGCGCGGTTATCCTGCGCATTTGGGAGAATCGGGGTGCAAGTCCCCGGCTGTACCAGTAACCGTAATTCCTCTTGGCTCGGGATGCTCGCGTCGCAGATCGGACGACGTGCCCGAGTCGTTAAGGTTAAGTCGGATCGCCTCCCGTCTTGCATGCGGCTGCGGCTTTTGCCGCCGGTGTGCATAGGGCTCTGGAGGGAAGGGGGTCCCCGATGGGGGAACTCGAGCGCAACATGCGCGATGACGTGGGGCAGTCTCAAGGCAACGCTCCAAGTACAGACAGTAGGAGACAAATGGATATGTTTGAGGACGAGCGCCAGCGCGTCTCGCATCGCCGTGGCGCAATTGCGCGCGGCGTAGCCAAGCGCGGCCTGGTGGCATTCCTGGCCTTCGCGATGGCCTTTGGTACCACACCGGCTCAGCTGTGGGCCGAGGGCGCCGAGGGCATTGCCGAGGCTGTGGCTCGGGCTGCGACGCCGGGCGAGGACGCAGCGCTTGCGGGCGGTACCGCTGAGCAGAGCGGCGCCGAGGTTTCGGATTCCGAGGGCGCACCTGCAGCTAGTGCAGCCATAACAGAGGCAGCAACTGGCGACGAAGGCTCGGCGACGGGGGAGAGCCCTGCCACGAGCGAGCAGTCTTCGACGGCATCCGCTGGCCAAGCGGGATCTGCCGCCGCGGCTGCCGTTCAGACAGAGAACCCGACAGAAACCGGCGATGTCGCCAAGAAGCAGGTCGAGGTCTCGTTCTCGATTATCGGCACCGATGCTGACGGCAAGGCTCAGACCTGGGTGGCACCTACGCAGCTCAAGCTCGACGAGGGCGCGACGGCTGCGGATGCCTTCATTAAGCTGCAGGAGAAGACGGGCTTCAAGGCGAAGTACGAACCGAACACGGCATACGGTTTCTACCTCGAAAGCATCACATCCCCGAGCGATGGTCGCACGCTTGCCTACGATCCGACGACTTATGCCTTCTGGCAGCTGTTCGTCGACGGCGCGTCTTCCTCGGTTGGCGCGAGCAGCGTCAAGCTCACCCAGGGGCAGAAGATTGAGTTTGCCTATACGGCTGGTAGCGCGTCCCCTGTCGTTAAGGACCAGGTTGCCGCAAATGTGACCGTCATTGGTCGCGATGCCCAGGGCAAGACTCAGACTTGGGTCGATAACGCGCAGTATGTGGTGACGTCCGGCTCGAGCGCGCTTGATCTTACGAAGGTCGCACTCGAGGCGAACGACATTGACGCCGTTGCTGCGGGCTCCTTCATTCTGAGCCTTAAGTACAACGGTGTTGAGCTGGGTACGCCCCAAGATTATTCGACCTATTGGCAGCTGTTCATCAACGGCAAGTCGAGTGACTATACGGCGGACAATGTCACCATCCATGCCGGCGATACCGTTACGTGGTTCTACGGTGGCTGGGGCGACCAGCTGCCCTCCGATTCTGTCCATGCTTCTGTTCAGGTTCTCGGTAAGGACAAGGACGGCAAGCAGCAGGTTTGGGCTTCGACGGGCCAGACGAGTCTCAAGGCAGGCTCCACTGCCAAGGATCTCCTTGAGCAGACCGGCCTTAAGCTCGATGCTGGCGAATCGTCTTGGGGCTGGTTCCTCAACGGCATTTATTCGCCGTTCGATGGTAAGTCCTATGGCTGGGATGCTGCGACCAATAGCTATTGGCGCTTCTACGTAAATGGCAAGTTCGCCGACGTTGGCGCCGGTGCCTACGAGCTCCATGAGGGCGATGCCGTCACCTTTATGTATGGTGCTGACGCCGATGCCCTCCCCGGTCAGGTGCTTGGATCCGCCGATGTTATCGGTCCCGATGTCAACGGGAACAATACGCGTTGGGGCACGGCAAGCAATGTTTCTCTGCCCGAAGGCTCCACGGCCCAGAACCTTATTGAGGCAGTTCTGAAGGCCAAGGGCGTTGCGTACAACGGCTCCCAGAGTGGTGAGTACTGGTTCCTGAATTCCATTACTTCGCCGTTCGATCACAAGCCGTATGGTTGGGATGCTGCGACCAATAAATATTGGCATCTGTATATCAACGGAGAGCCCTCCTTACTCTGCGCCAATCAGATTACGCTCAAGAGCGGCGATAAGGTCACGCTTGCCTATACCACCGATAATTCGCCCATGCCCGATTCCGACAAGATTGTCGTGGATCCGAGCGCGACGACTCCTGATTGGGATGCCGAGTGGGCCGGCTACGGCAACAGTGGCAACGGTTCGACCGTAACGGATGCCAAGACGCCTGCGCAGGCCGCCGGTCTTAAGTGGGCCTTCGATTGGAAGGCCGAGTCTGGTCAGCAGTATGCCAACTGCAGCGAGCCTGTCATTGCTAACGGCTTTGTGTACATCGCGACCGAGAACGAGCTCATTAAGATCGATTCGTCCACGGGCAAAAAGGTTGCCTCTGCGCCGCTTGCCTCCAAGGTGAGCTATACCTCTCGTCCGATCTATACCAATGGCCTTATCATCGTTCCGCTCAACGGCGGTGCGGTCCAGGCGATTACTGCAGACAAGCTGATCTGCAAGTGGCTGACGCCCGGTTTGACGGACTTGACGCAGAGCTCCTGCACCGTCGTTTCGGACGGCGAGTACGTCTATGTAGGCTCGGTCGATATTTCGTATGACGAGAATTACAACGCGACCTACGGCAACGGCTCCTTTGCGCGCATTAAGATTGCCACGGGCGAAGTTTCTTGGCAGAACATCGACCCTGACGAGGGCTATTACTGGACTGGTGCGGCTTTGACGGATAAGTATGCCATCGTTCCTACGAGCGCGGGTACGCTTAAGTGCATTGATAAGACGACGGGCGATGTCGTTTCGACCATGAAGCTCGGCGCTCTCGCGAACGCCGACTGTGTCGCCGATCCGTCCAATGGCTCGACCTTCTATCAGATGACGCACGACGGAAAGCTCCATGTGATTTCGCTTTCGGCGAAGGGCGTGCTGAGTGAACAGAAGACGGTTGATCTGGGCCTTATGAATAATCTGAGCGCCCCTGCGGTGTCTGGTGACAATCTGATTGTCGGCGGACAGACGGCTACTGGCTCTGCTCTGGTTCTCTATAACCTGAAGACGGGTAAGACCACGATGGTCGCTGCTGCCGACGGCAAGGCGCTGCCGGCTGGCCTCAACGGTATTGCTGCTACTCCGCTGGTGAGTGTTCAGGGCGGCAAGACCTATGTGTACTTCACCGTTAACAGCGCGGATAGCAAGGATTACGTCAACTACTCTGCTGGTGGTGGCGTGTATCGCTATACGCTCGGCGATGCAGAGGCGACGCAGATTTATGATGCGGCTGGCCATTACCAGTACTGTGACTCTCCGGTCATTGCCGATGCTTCTGGCAATCTCTACTACATTAATGATTCGGGCACGCTGTTTAAACTTGGAGCTGTCGAGTCTTGGACGGTTGCCTTTAACTCCAACGGCGGGTCTGCTTGCGACACTAAGTTTGTTGCTACGGCCGATGGCAAGCTGGTCAAGCCGGCCGATCCGACGCGCGATGGCTACACTTTCGGCGGTTGGTATACCGATGAGGCTTGCACGCAGGCGTATGACTTTAGCACGCCGGTGACGGCCGATCTGACGCTGTATGCCAAGTGGACCAAGAATGCCGTTAACCCTGGCGGTAATGGCGGCGCTGGTTCGAATGGCGGCGGCGGTTCTGGTACCGGTACTGGTTCCGGCACTGGCGCTGGCACTGGCACGGGTTCCGGCTCCGGCTCGAAGGGCGGCGCTGTCGCCCCGGGTCATAAGCCGACGACCAAGACGACGGTGTCGACCAAGACCGAGACCAAGGACAACAAGTCCGACAAGAAGGACTCCGATAAGTCCGATAAGAAGGACGAGAAGAAGTCTGACAAGAAGTCTGACAAGAAGGACAGCAAGTCCGACAAGAAGTCCGATTCCAAGTCCGATACGGGTGCCGCTTCCACGACCACTGCTAAGAAGTCCTCTAGTGCTGCCGAGCAGGAGACTGGCACCAATCCGCTCGCCATCGTTGGCATCGCCGCCGGCGTGATTGGCCTCGCGCTCATCGCCGTCTTCGTGCTGACCAAGCGCGGCAAGGGTGACGGTAATGCCCGATAAGCCCAAGGAGACCAGCGGGCAACAGCCCGACTCCTCGTTTATCCAGCTCGATGATCCAAAGCAAAAGGGCGCCGCTTCGGCGGCGCCCGCCCCACGGCACAAAGCGCTCCTTGGCGTTCTGACTGCCGCGTGCACCATTCTGATCGTCGTCTCGCTGGGCTTTGTCCATCCCTCCGAGAGCGGCGCCTGGTCCGTTGATTGGATTTTTCAGTCCGTGACGGGGGAGAGCGTCGTTTCCAAGGATGACAATGGGTCTGGCTCGTCTACCGCTTCGGGCGAGGCCAGTTCCAAGGATTCCAAATCTTCGAATGATGCAAAAGACGAGCCCAAGGGTTCGAACGACGCCAAGGACGATTCCGAGTCTTCAAACAAGGAATCGGACAAAAACTCGGATAGCAAGAAGTCCGAGGACCGGGGCGGCAAGAAGTCTGGCGATAAATCCGCTGCCCAAAATACGGGAGCCGGTGATACTTCCAATGCGTCTGGCGGTGCTTCTTCGGGCGGTGGCCAGTCGTCTGATGGAGCCTCGTCCTCTAATGGTGGAAACGCCTCCTCGGGCAGCCAAAGCGGCTCACAGGAGTCCAGCTACGTTACGGTGACGGTTTCGGTCACATCGAGCGCTGTGGGCAATCCTGTGTCCTCTGGCGGCACCTTTACCTTTAACGAAGGCGCCACCGTTTACGATGCCCTGTGCGCGCTAGGCCTTTCTGTCAACGCACACGGCTCGTCGTACGGCACGTATGTTTCCGCGATTGGTGGTTTGGCCGAGAAACAGTACGGCGGCACGAGCGGCTGGATGTACTCCGTCAACGGCACAACGCCCATGACGGCCTGCAGTAACTACGTTCTCTCCAATGACGACAACGTCGTTTGGTATTACGTAACGGGCTAGAGGCCTCGACATAGCGCGCCAGACGGGCGGTTCGGGCCAACATCCGGACCGCCCGTTTTTCATGCGAATGGGACTGGGTCGCCGGGTCTCTCTGCAAACAAAAAACCGGTTGGAACGGGAATTCCAACCGGTTATACATTCAAGCAAATAGTGAATCGACTACGACCGTGCGCCCTCGAGGAAGAAGCGACGGCTGAAGTAGTTGTACCAGGTGACAAGGAACGTGGCGATGGCCTTCATGGCCTGGTAGCCGATGCTCAAAAACGTGACGCCCACAAACATATACAGGTCGTTGAGGCCCAGGCCGATCACCGACAGGATGGTGAAGATCGTGAACTCGCGCTTGCGGCTCATGCCTTCGCGGTGGTCGAACACGTACTTCATGCTGAGCCAGTAGTTGACCACGACGGACGTGATAAACGAAACCGTGGTGCTCATCAAAAAGTCGAGGTGGAACAGCTCGACGAGCGCAATGAGCATGCCCCAGTCGATGCCAAAGGAGATAAGACCCACGACAGCAAACTTGAGGAACTGCTTGGTATGAGGTTGTGCCAGCGCCTTGCGCACGTAATCACATCCAATGCGTTGATGAATCGAGCAGAGGATACTTTAGAGCTTTTACAAGGGAAACGTAAGGTCTTTGCCAAGAACTATATGAACTCGCCAAATTTTCAAGAGCTAATCCTCAAACGTTGAAAATTTGCCCGTAAACGAGCGGCACCCACGGACGATACTGCGCTGAGTGCACGTCGTCCGTGGGTGCCGTAATGCTGCAGGGGTTTCGAGCTACTTGGTCTCGTCGCCCTCCAGGAAGATTTTTCGGGTCACAAAGTTGTAGACCATGACAAGCGCGGTGGCGCAGATCTTGGCGATATTGGCCTCGAGTCCCAGGCCGGCGTTGAGCGCCAGCACGATGCCGTCGTTGAGCACCAAACCGATCACGGACAGCACGACAAAGATGATGAACTCGCGGCGGCGGCTCATGCCTTCCTTGTGCGCAAACACGTACTTCATGCTTGCGAGGTAGTTAAAGATGAGTGAGATGATAAAGCCGCTGGTGTTGGCGATTAGGATGTTGAGGCCCAGACCGTAGTGGAGCAGATTCATAATGCCAAAGTCGATAACCGTGGCAATGACACCGACGACGCCAAATTTCATGATCTGCGCAAGGAGCTTTTGCATGGTACCTGCCTTAGGGTGGCGCGGGGACGCCGTGGGGATGACAAACTCAGCAAGTTTAGCCAATCCCCGCGGGTGGGGCTAGACGCGCTCTTCGATAGCACCGTTTCTATATGCATCGAGCAGCTGACGCAGGTCTTGGATTTGGCTGCGGATCTTGGCGCCAGTATCGGTGTCGCTCACCATGCGGCGACGGTCCGCTTGGTCAAAACGGTTGGTCTCGCTTTCGATGTCCACGTTGCGCGTGAGTGCCTCGGCAACCGTCGTAAAGGCCCGGTGCGACTTGAGGCGGCAGCCGCGCGAGCTCGAGATGAGCGTATAGCCGGCGATGCCCGTCTTGGGATGGTAAGCGCGGCAGAAGCCGCCATCGATGACCAGCAGCTTGCCCTCGGCGCGGATGGGCTGCTCGCCCTTGGTGGTTTTAACGGGCGTGTGGCCGTTGATGATGTGGCCGGTCGGCGAGCATGCCATGGGCGCGACGCCAAACTCGCGCATGATATCATCGCAGACCGAGGGCGACTTGGTAAGCGTAAAGTACGGGTCCATCGGCTCGACCCAGGTGCTCTTATCGGCGATATAGGCGCGCTCAAAGGTACGCACCAGGCGTCCGCTGGCGGGTGAATTGAAGCCAATCCACAGGTACCACATCCAGTCGAGGGCATCGCGGTCGCCCACGCGCCACGCGCGGCGGGCGATGTGGTCGCAAAAATCGAGATAATCGCGGCCAGCGTGCCAGGTGCCCAGGCAGTTCATGCTACTAAAGGTGCCGTCTTCGTTGAGCGGAACGCAGCCGTGGAAGAGCAGGTTGCCGTTGGCGACCTTGTACATCGAGCCGTGGGTGTAGAGGAAATCGATATGGCGATGCAGGTGATCGGCGGTTACAAACTCGGACACGAGCTTGTCGATGATGTGCTGCTCCTGAGACGTGAGCGTGTAGGGGTCCGCCGGGTCGACGGTGGGGAAGTCGTTGGTCGTGAGCGGCCACACGCTGCCGTCGGCGAGCGTGACCGTGCCGGTGTCGTGGTCGATCTTGTCGAGTAACAGGCGGTCGGTCATATCGAACTCGGGGTGGCGCTGGATAATCTGGCCCTCTAGCTTAAAGAGCAGCACGTTGATGGCCTTGATCAGCGGGGTGATGGGCTCACCGGCGGTGTAGGTGGCATCGGCAAAGGCAACAAGCTCGCGCAGCGAGATGCCGTAGTCGTTCTCGAGGATCTCGTAGTTGTCGTAGCGTAGGTTGTTGCGCAGCACCGTGGCGATGCAGGCGGGCTCACCGGCCGCAGCGCCCATCCACAGCAGGTCGTGGTTGCCCCACTGGATGTCGAGTGAATGGTAGGTGAGCAGACGGTCCATAATCTTGGCCGCGCCGCCGCCGCGGTCGAAGATGTCGCCCACCAGGTGCAGGTGGTCGACGGCCAGGCGCTTGATGAGCGAAGCGAGCGACTCGATAAAGTCGTCTGCGCTGGCGGTCTCCAGGATGGACTCCACGATGCGCTCGTGATAGCGCACGCGATAGTTGTTCTCGTCCGGGTGCGTGTGCAACAACTCGTCGATGATGTAGGCGTAATCGCGCGGGATGGCCTTACGCACTTTGGAGCGCGTGTAGCGGCTTGAAAGCGAGCGAGCGACCATGATGAGCTGGTCAAGCATCGTCTTGTACCAGGTTGGCGAGTCCTCGCGCCGGCTGCGGACCAGGTCGATCTTCTCGCGCGGGTAGTAGATGAGCGTACACAGCTCGCCCTTTTCGTCAAAGGAGAGCGTGTCGCCAAAAATCTCGTCGACATGCTCGCGCACGACGCCCGAGCAGTTGTTGAGGATGTGCATAAAGGCTTCGTACTCACCATGCACGTCGCTCATAAAATGCTCGGTGCCCTTGGGTAGGTTGAGGATGGCCGAGAGATTGATGATCTCGGTAAATGCGGATTGTTCGGTGGGGAACTGTCTCGACAGCAGGCGCAGATACTTAAAGTCTTGCGGATTGCGATCGAATGCGACCATGAAACACCTTCCGATGGGGCTGGTAAAACTGATAAACAGCGTCAAACGTTTATCAGTATGCGCCGCTTTTGTTTCGATTTTGCGCCAGCGGCTGAATTGTCGGCTGAACGGTTTGGTAAATCGATTTAGTTGAGGTAGATATGGCGGTTGGGTGGAGACGACAGAGGGTGTTTTTTCAGATATTTATGCGTGGGGCCGGTGGAGACGATGGTGGTAAAGATGTTCACTATTTTTGGTTCGATTTGGTAAATAGTGGACATATGTACCGCATGTAGGCTCACTGTGCGATAATTTGCGCAGCAATGAGTAAGGAGCCTCATATGAGTGATTTTGTCCTGACCTGTGAATCCGCCGCCGATCGAACCCGTGAGTTCTTTGCGTCGCGCAATATCCCTGTCGTGTGTTTTCATTACGAGATCGACGATGTTGTCTATACGGACGATCTGTATCAGTCGATTACACCGGACGAGTTTTTTGCCCAGATTGCCGCGGGCGCCATGCCCAAGACGTCTCAGGTGAGCGTGGGTGAGTACGAGGAGTTTTGGGAGCCGTTTGTTGCCGAGGGTAAAGACGTGCTGCACCTGACGTTGTCGTCGGGTATTTCGGGCACGTATGGATCGGCCTGCGTCGCGGCGCAGATGCTTGCGGATCGCTATCCCGAGGGCGGCAAGGTGCGCGTCATCGATTCGCTGGCGGCGTCTTCGGGCTTTGGCCTGTTGTTGGAATATGCCGCCGATGTGCGCGATAGCGGGGCTTCACTCGACGAGACGGCTGCCTGGATCGAGGAGCACAAGCTCAACCTGCACCACTGGTTCTTCTCGACCGATCTGTCGAGCTACCTGCGCGGCGGTCGCATTTCGGCCGCGAGCGCGATCATCGGCACGGCGCTTAAGATTTGCCCGCTTATGACGGTCGATTGCGAAGGTAAGCTGTCGCCACGTGAGAAGATTCGCACTAAGAAGCGCGCGATTTCCGAGATGGCTAAGACCATGATGGCACACGTACAGGACGGTGCAGATTATTCGGGTAAGTGCATCATGTCGCAGTCGGCGTGCCGCGAGGATGCTGAGGCGGTCGCGGCGCTGATTGAGGAACAGGTTCCGCAGCTTAAAGGCAAGATTGAGATCAATGACATCGGTGCTCTGATTGGCTCGCATACCGGACCTGGTACGGTGGCGCTCTTCTTTATGGGCGACAAGCGCGTGGATTAACGTTCGTGGGCTGGCTGACAGTTTTAACCGCTGCGCCTGTCCCTCCTGACATTCGATAACAGAAAGGGCCCGTTCCGTTGTTTGTGGAGCGGGCCTTGCTGTTGCGGCTAGCGTTTCTTTCCGCGGAAGAAGAAGCCGTGCAGTGACGGCTTGAGGCCGCGATTGGCGCGATGCTCCTCGACGCGCTCGTGGATCGAAGCGACGCGCTCGATGACTTCGTCGGGAATCGGCACGTCGGGATTCATGTTCTCGACCTGGCTGACTTCGGCGGCGGCGACCTGGTCGATAATGGGCACATCGTCGCGCGAGATGACAGGTGTGGCGTCTTCCTTCATCTTGCGATAACGCTGCATCATGTCGGCCTGTAGCTGCTGGGCCGAAGGCGGCGTCCAGATGATGGCGTTGGCGCCGGCGGCGATGGTTTCGCGGATGCTCTCGGGCGTCTTGCCGCCCGGCGCGATAAGCGGCAGGTTGGGATAGTGCTCGCGCAGCTCGCGTAGGACCTGGGGCGTGTTCTTGCCGGAGGCGATGTTGAGAATCTTGGCTCCGGCGCGCACTTTGGCGTGGGCATCGTCGTCGCAGCGAACGACCGTGGCGATGACGGGGATGTCGGCGATGTTGGTGATGTGCTCGACCATCTCGGCAGTAGCGGGGGAGTTGACCACGCAGCCCGCCGCGCCCTGCATCTCGGAGACGGCTGCCATCTGCACGGAGCGCTTACCGGTCGTAGTTCCGCCGCCTACGCCTACAAAGACCGGGCACTCGGCGACGGTCAGCAGCGCTTGCGTAATGGCGGGCTGCGGCGTGAAAGGGTAGACCGCAAAGACGGCATCGGAGTTGGAGTTGCGGATAACCGCGACGTCGGTGGTGTAAATGAGCGACTTGATGCGTCGGCCGAAGAGCGTAAAGCCGCTGGCCTCCTCGATCTCGTCGGGCATGCGAAGGGCCGCCTTGCGCAAACGTCCGTCGATGGGCAGTGGCTCCATGGGGAGCAGTCCGTTGGGGGTCACGGCTACCTGGGGCTCGGTGAACTCGTCTGCGAGCTCGACCTCGGAGAAATCGACCGAGGCGACGATGTCCTCGTGAACCTCGGCGGGCACATCGATGGGAGCTTGGTCGTTTGCCGCGGCAGGCGTGTCGAAGGAGCTGGTGCCGACGAAGGCGTCGACGCGCTCATTTAGATCGTTGAGGGTATCCATGGAGGCTCGATTCTATGTGATAACGGCCGGCGCTGTGCAGCCGGAATTGCGAATGCTAAATCGTTTGACGAGTTGATTTTTCCCCGCCGCGCCATCCGTTAGACCGAAGGGCCGGCGAACGTGAAGGAGCTGTGGTGGCGGGTATCGAGGTGCTATCTTGAAAGTCCCGTTTAAAAGAGAGGTGACGCGGTATGGAATTGACAGCAATGTTTGGCTCGATCGGCCTGTGTGTGGCCGCAATCGTTGCCGCCGCGGTCATCTACTTTGTGGTCACGGCCATTAAGGGCAAAAGGGCCGAACGCAAGGAGCGCGCGATGCTTAAACAGCATCGCGACCAGCAGGGCAAACGCGCACAGAGATAGCTTGTTGAGTTTTGGATCCGTGCGCTAGCTGCGTTTTCGGATCAGGGCAATGTAGAAGCCCTCAAAGTCGCGGCTAGGCGGAATGGTGAGCGTGCCGGGCAGGCCGTTGGCGATGGCCGAGACATGGCCGGCAGCGATGGCCTCAGTGAGGGCGTTGCTCTCGACGCGTGGCTCTTCGCCAGCTTCCTGGGCACGGTGCGCTTCGCTTTCGCTCGGCGTGCCGTCGAGGGGGATGAGCTCGCAGTCCATGTGCTTGTCGAGGGCCTCTTGCAGGGCGTCCTCGTTTTCCTGCGGCAAGATCGAACAAGTGGAATAGACGAGCGTGCCGCCCGGTTTGAGGGCACCCATGGCGCGGTCCAGAAGCGCGCGCTGCGAGCGTGCGCACTTGCAAAGCAGCTGCTCCGTGAGCCCGTGCAGACTTTTCTCGTTGCCGCTGATGACGGTGCCCGTGCCGGTGCAGGGAGCGTCGAGCAGGATGCGGTCAAAGCGGAAGAACTCGTCGAGCTCGCGTGCGTCGATACGCATGACGGGCACGTTTTTGGCACCCTGGCGGTGGAGGTTGGACTCAAGCTTTTCGGCGCGGGGAATGCTCATCTCACAGGCGGTGAGGTGCGCCTGTCCCTGGGTGAGGGCGGCGATCTGCGTTGTCTTGCCGCCGGGGGCTGCGCACATGTCCAGGATGTCCTCGCCTGCCTGGGCGCCCAGGACCAACGGCGGCATCATGGATGACAGGCTCTGCAGGTAGATCTTGCCGTCGCGGTAGATGTCGAGATCCCACAGATCGGAAACCTGGGCCTCGGGCAGGATAAAGGCGTCTGGGTACCAGGCGACGGGGTTGTGGGCGATGCCGGCGGCACCGAGCGCCGCAGCGATGTCCTCGGCGGTCGCCTTGAGCGTGTTGGCGCGCAGCGTGACCGGGCGTGTGGCCGCGGCGCCGAAGCCCTCGATCATGAGCTTGGCATCGGCGGGCGCATAGGCGCCGGCGACCGTGTCGACCATAAAGCGCGGCAGGTCGGCGGCGGAGTGTTGGGCGGCAAGCTGGTCGGAAAGCTCGGTAGCAGCAAACTGCCTGAGCTTGAGCTCGGCCTTGACCTGCTTTTTCTGCTTACGACGACGCGGCTTGGACATCCGTCTTTCCTTCCCATTCCATTACATGTCGAGTGTTGTTTTAGTACTGGCTCTCGTGCTTGCTGAAGAAGTCGAAGCGCGGGGGCAGCGGCTTCACGCGGTGCTCGCCGGGCTTCTCGCCCAGGCTCTCCACAAACTCGTCCGTGGAGGCAAAGATGTTATCCCAGCTAAAGAAGGCGACCGGGTCGACGTCGAAGTACTCGCAGATGAGCTCGCAGCCGGCCGGGACGATGCCGTGCATCAGGACGGTCGCCACGCGCAGCTCGGTAAAGGCGTCGACGAGGGCCTGCGTCATCGCGGCACTGGCCGACTCGCCCTCGAGCTTGTTGGCGGCCTTGGAGGCGTCGCTCCAGCGCTTGTTGGCGGCACGCAGGTAGTCGTCGCACACGGCGAGCGCGCGGTGCGTCTCGAACTTGTACATGGCCTGCTCAAAGGCGAGAGCTGCCTGCTGGGCGGCTTCGACCACGGTGTCAGAAGCGGCACCGGCGGGGATGCAGCCGTTGCGGTAGGGGCTCTCGTCGCCTTCCTTGATGGCAACGCCGTAGAAGCAGCTGCGGGCCAGGCGGTTGAAGACGCCGGTCAGCAGCGCGCTCTCCTTAAGGGCCGGATCGATAACGCGCTTGTCGTCGCAGGCGCGCACCTCGTTGCCGTCCTTGTCCTTGCCGGTCACACGCGTGTCGTATGCCTTGGGGCTAAAGCTCACCGGCTTTTCGGACAGGCCGAGCGACAGCCAGTGCGCGCGCATCTGCTCGCAGGTGTAGTGGTTGAGCAGGTCGTCTGCCGGCGGGGGAGGCGTCTGCGAGGACGAGCTGGCTTTTTTGCCCATGTAGAGCAGGTGATAGCAGGCGCTGACGGTGCTCTGCGTAAGGTCCCAACCCAGGGCCTCCCACATGGCGGTCTGAGCGATGCAGTAGAAATAGATGTTGTCCTGACCGATGAACTGGTAGATCTGAGCGTCGTCAGAGCACCACCAGTCGCGCCAGTCGAGCGAGCTGTGCTGGTAGGTGGGAGCGGGTACCTGCGTGGAATCGGCAGCGGGCTCGCCCATGAGGGCGGCATCCTGGGCGGCGACGCCCTCGGTTACGCCGGCGGCCTTGGCATCGCGTGCGAGCACGGTACGCGTATAGCTGATGGGCGCCCACAGGCTCTCGGGCCAGCACCAGCAGGTGACGTCGGAGACGCCATCGACCTCGGGCACCGGAACGCCCCAGTCGATGTTGCCGGTGATGCGGAAGGGCACGAGTGCCTTGCCGCTGCGGAAACGCACGCCACCGTTGGCGAGCACCGCGTGGGCATCGTCGCGTTCCTTCCAGCTGGGGAAGGTGACGGTAAAGCTGCTCTTGTTGCCCTCGGGCTCCAGGACGGTGTGCTCGGGAAGCTGATCCTCGACGGCATCGAAGGCCTCGCGGAACTTGTTCTGGATGTAGAGCTGAGTCGGCAGCAGCCACTCCTCCATGGTCTTGGAGACCACGGAACGAACCTGCGGGTTCTGGGCGAGCTTGGCGGTATAGGTCTTCATAAAGTCGAGGTAGGCCGGCAGGTCGAAGTAGAGGTTGTCGACCGGGCGCAGCTCGGGCACCTCGCCGGTGAGCTGGCTCTTAGGCGCGATGAGCTCCTCGGGCTCAAACTGGTGGCCCAGGTCGCACTCGTCGGCATAGGCCTTCTCGGACTTGCAGCCCTGGATGGGGCAGCGGCCGATCACCTGACGGCCGTTGAGGAACGTGCCGGCCTTGGCATCGTAGAACTGCAGCGTGGAGCGCTTGGAGATGGTGCCCTGCTCGTGCAGGCGCTTGATAATCTCGGCGGTCACCTCGTTGTGAATCTGCGCAGCCGGCTCAAGGCCCGAGCCGCCGTAGATATCGCAGCTGATGTTGTAGTTGTTGAGGGTCGCTGCTTGGCGGGAGTGATTGGACTCGACGTACTCGTTAATGGACTTGTCGTAGCCCTCGTTCTCCTTGAGCTTGCGGTAGCTCTCCATGATGGGCGAGCCGTAGCAGTCGGTGCCCGAGGTGAAGATGACGTTCTCGCGGCCCAGACGGTCGCGCAGGAAGCGGGCGAAGAAGTCGGCCGGGACAAAGACGCCGCCGACGTGGCCAAAGTGAAGGCCCTTGTTGCCGTAGGGCTCGCCGGCGGTAACGATGGCGCGGCGAGGCCAGCTGGGACGGTCGTTCATGGAGTATTTGGATGCCATGGGACTCCTTCGCATATGGTGAGAGCGCAGCCGGGCACAAGGCCTGGCGACGCGGTGGTCAATTCGTGCATATCGTTCGACATTATCGCACATGCGGACGGGTACGTGGCAGGGGCGCTATCCTAAGATGCTATGAATGAGATTTCCAACATACATGCGTTTGAAGACGAGGATTTTCTGCACGCCTGCTTTGTGTGGGGGATGGCCGTGCTCGGCGCATTTGCTGTGTGCTTGGTGCCGGTGTTTATGCTGATGGGCGGGCCTGCGGACTTGGATGCGGCTGACGCGGGCGGCTGGACCACGGTCTTGGGCTGGATAGTCGGCTTGGCTGCGGTTTCGGCGGCGTCATTTGCCGTGCACGAGCTGGTGCACGGTGTGTTTTTTAAGCTGCTGGCGCCTGCGGGCGCGCAGGTGACCTTTGGGGCGAATCGCGAGACGGCGATGATCTATGCCTGCGCCGAGGGCGTGGTGTATTCGCGCCGGCGGTACGTGGCAGTTTGCCTGGCGCCGACGGTTGTTGTGACGACAGCGTTTGCCCTGGGGTTTGCGTTCTCGGGCTATCCGCTGCTGTGCTACCTGGCGGCCGGCTTGCATTTGTCGGGCTGTGTGGGCGACTGGTACTACGTGCGAACCATTCTGCGCGATCGCCGCATTGTTGCCTGCGAGGACACGTCCTTTGGCGTGCGCTTTTTCGGGTGAGGAGATGTCGATGAAGCCGTTGTTGTTGCACGCCTGCTGTGCGCCGTGCTCTCTTGAGCCGGTCCACCTGCTGCGCGAGGAGGGGTTTGAGCCCGCGATTTGCTGGACCAACCCCAATATTCAACCGCGCGATGAATGGCAGCGCCGCTTGGACGAGCTGCGCCGGTGGTGTGCCGATGGCGACATCGAGCTCATCGAGGCGGGGGAGGACCGCGATCGCTGGGAGACCGGCGTGGCACCGCTGGGTGCCGATCGGCCCCGTCGCTGTCGCGCGTGCTATGCCTTGCGCTTGGCCGAGGCGTGCCGCGTGGCCCAGGAGCGCGGGTTTGAGTTTGTGGGCACGACGCTCGCCGTCTCGCCGTACCAGTTGTTCGAAACCTGCAATGATGTGTTGGAGCGTCTGGCTGCTGCCCGCGGTCTCACTCCGGTGATTCGCGATTTTCGCCCGTATTATCCCGAGGCTACGCGCCGTTCGCGCGAGCTGGGCATGTATCGGCAGAACTACTGCGGCTGCCGATTCTCGGCCGTCGAGGCGGCCATGGACCGCGCCCGCATCCGCGACGAGCGTAAAGCCGCCAAAAAGTAGTTCATTTGGGACGTCAGCCTGCTAGGATGTAGAGCGGACTTTAGCTATATAAGGAGTATCCGACGTGTCTATGCGTACCGATGATTTTGACTACAACCTTCCCGAGGAACTGATTGCCCAGGCTCCTGCCGAGCCGCGCGATTCCTGCCGATTGCTGGTGGTGGATCGCAAGGGCTCTCAGGCGGGAACGCCGCTGGAGCACGGCGGTACCGTTGAGCACCGCATCTTCCGCGACATCATCGACTATATCGAGCCGGGCGACGTGCTCGTCATCAACAAGACGCGCGTGATGCCAGCCCGTCTTATCGGTCGCAAGGCGGGCTCGGGTGGCGTGGTCGAGACACTGCTGCTCAAGCGCCGCGAGGATGTGGATCCGCTGGGCCATGTCTGGGAGTGCCTGGTCAAGCCGGGTAAGCGCCTGAAGCCCGGTGCTCAGATTGAGTATCGTGCGGGCGGCGCCCATGCGCCCGAGGGCGCGCCCGTGGTGCTGACGGCCGAGGTCGTCGACTTTGTTACCGATAGCCGCGGTGGCCGTCTGGTGCGCTTTGAGCCGGCCGGTTGCAATGCCGCCGGCGACCCGCGCACGCTCGACGAGGCCATCCACGCTGCCGGCCACGTGCCGCTGCCGCCCTACATTACCGATTACGAGGGCGATCCCGAGAAGTACCAGACCGTCTACGCCATGAAGGAGGAGCACTCGGCTGCCGCTCCTACGGCGGGTCTGCACTTTACTCCCGAGCTCATGGCCGCTATCGAGGCCAAGGGCGCGAAGTTTGCCGCCGTCGAGCTCGAGGTGGGTATCGATACCTTCCGTCTGGTGGAGGAGGACGACCCTACACAGCACGTGATGCACACCGAGCGCTACCACGTGTCGCAGGAGGTTGTCGACGCTGTGCATAAGGCGAAGGCCGAGGGCCATCGTGTGATCGCCGTCGGCACTACCGCAGTGCGCTCGCTCGAGAGCGCGTTTGACGCGGACGCGCCGGTGTCCGATCCGGCTGTGACGGCGCGCTATTTTGAGGGCCGCGAGGACGGGGCCGACACGCTCGGCCGCGGCGACATCGTGGTGCGCGAGAACGCGACAACGCAGCTCTACCTTATGCCCGGCTCGACCTATCACGTGGTCGACGCGCTGATCACGAACTTCCACGTGCCGCGCTCCACGCTCATGATGCTCGTAAGCGCACTTGCCACCCGCGACCAGATCATGGATGCCTACGCCGCTGCTATCGAAGAACGCTACCGCTTCTTCAGCTTTGGTGACGCCATGCTCATCTTGTAGGTTACGGCGTTTTACAAACGCCGTAACCGGTCGACGCTGCGCGGGCCGCATTTGGACAATCTGACGTTCAACTTCAAGGGCGCGACCAGAAGGTCAGCGCCCTTTCGTTTCATGTCACCTTGTCTCAAATGCGACCCGCTCGCTGACTCTGCCATAACATCGGCGTTTGCGTTGCTGGCGAAAAGTAGTCGTTGGGGACGTTCTTATAGTCATTGGGGACGTTCTTAAATGACTACTTGCTCGCGAACAGCCAGATCAGGATGATCACCAGGATTGCGGCGACGATGCAGACGATGGCGCCGGTGAATTTGATGCGTGAGTCGCGGGTACGCTCGCGCACCGCGTCCTCGGTGGCCTCGAGCTGGGCGACTTCGCGCTCGGTCTCGGCGCGTTCGGCTTTGTCTCGGGCCAAGGACCCTGCAAGCGACTCAGTGATCTCTGGATGGTCATGTACCTCGGTCGCCTGCTCGATGATCGACTGTGCATGTGCGGCATCTGCTTGGGCGTTGGCGATGCTTTGCTCTTGGTCGCGGCGTGCCTTGTCCTCGGCGACGATCTTCTCGCGCAGTTCGCGCTGGCGCGTTGCAGCGGCGGTTTTTGCAGTCTGCAGCTCGTCGCGCGCGGCATCGGCTTCGGTCGTCACGGCTTGGTGTGCGCGTTTTGCGTCGGCGATAGGGTCTTGAGCCTGCTCGACGGCCTGCTCAGCTGCGGCAAGCGAGTGCTCAAGGTTGGCGGTGATGCGCGGGACATCTTCCTCGGCTTTACGCAGGGCATCTGCCGTGTCGGAGATTTGCATCGAGAGCTCGCTGGTGCGCACCGTATAGTTGGCGGGATTTGCCGAGGGATTGCGTTGCAGCTCGGCATACTCATGACGCAGCGTCTCGAGCTGGGCGCGCGTGGCGTCGACGGTTTGTTGTGCGGCGGCAATGCCGGCGTCTCGCTCGGCCTGCACCTTGTCGCGGATGCGCTTGGAATCCTCAAGACGGCGAACGAGGCGGTTGCCGGTCTCGCGCGAGCTCGCCTCGCGGGCCTCCACGGCGTCGAGCGCGGCCTTCAGGCGGAGCTCAGTCGCGTCATCCTCTGTCTTCATTTGTTCGAGCTGACCATTGAGCTCTGTCGCTTTGGCGGCGTGGGCATCACGGTCAATCTCGGCGGCCGCTGCAGTCTTTTGGGCTGTGGCAATCGCCTGGCGCTGGTCGGCGACGATCTGGTCGTAGCGGCCTGCGATATCCTGGCGCGTCTCGAGTTCCTCGGCCTGATCGGCTATGCGCTGCTCAAGTTCGGCCAGGTGGGCGCGGGCATCGGCAAGTGCCTTTTTCGCGGCATTCATCTCGCGCATGGCCGAGGCGCCCTGGGCGATAAAGGTGCCCACGGCGTTCGCAGTGTTCGAGACAGCGGTCCCCAGATCGCGGCTCGCGGCGGGGGAGTGCGGGGCGGTCGGGCGAGCGGTGTCGGCAGCGTCCGCATCGGCAGCCTGCGGCGCGGCGATATTGCCGGTACCGCCCTCGACCACAGAAAAGCCTGCTGCGTGCGGATCGACCGCATCGGCGCCAATCGTGGGGTGCTCGAGCTGCAGAAACGAGGGCATGGTGCTGCCCTGGTCGGCAACCGGAGTCTCGCCGGGCACAAAGGTCGAGGCCGCCTCGGCGGCCTCCTCTTCCTCGGCATCGATATCGGCATCGGCGACGGCGTCTTTCATCGCTTTGACAGCATCCATCATGGAGTCCATGACGGCATCGAGCTCTTCTTCCGAAGACACCTCGATGGGGCCCGCTGCTTGCGGGGCGTCGTCCTGTACAGGGGCGTCGTCCTGTGCGGGCGCATCGTCGTTTTGCTCATCGGCGTTTTCTGTTTCGGGGGTTTCCGCCGTAGCGCTTTCGTCCAAGATGGGGTCGTCGATGTCGATACCATCGCAGGTCACAGCGTCAGTATCTGCGGTGACGTCTGCGGGATCATCAATATGCTGTTGAGTCTGGGGGTCCAGCTCGTCTGTCATAGGCATGTGCTCCTCATCGTTGTTTGTCATCCTATGATAAAGTCTCGCGCCGACATCCCGCGCGCCGCAGCAAAGTTTCAAAACGTGTTCGATGGCTCGATCTGATAACAATAACTCGGTCGCTTTATTCAGTTTTTACTTGACAATCCCTTCGCCGAACGACGTGGTGCCGTTCGCCTACCGTGGTCTTTTATTTTCGCTTGAACGCGCTAAAGTTGCATCTCAGCTTTTGGCGCGTTTATTTGGATGCGCGCAGTCGGCGGGTTCGCCCGTCGCGATTTGAAAGGACTTTGTATGGGACTTTTCACTGGTAAGACCGTGATCGTCACCGGCGGCGGCAAGGCCACGCTTAAGGACGGTTCCGCTGGCTCCATCGGCTACGGCATCGATATCGCATTTGCCAAGGAGGGCGCGAACCTCGTCATCACCGGCCGCAACGTCGCCAAGCTCGAGGCCGCCAAGGAGTCTCTCGAGGCCGAGTACGGTGTCAAGGTTCTGCCTGTTCAGGCCGATGTCTCGGCTGGTCAGGACAACGAGGCCGTCGTCCAGAACGTCATCGACAAGGCCATTGAGGAGTTCGGCCGCATCGACGCCGTCGTCAACAATGCTCAGGCTAGCGCCTCGGGCGTGACCATCGCCGATCACACCATGGATCAGTTTAACCTGGCCATTTACTCCGGTCTGTATGCTACCTATCTGTACATGCAGAAGGCCTATCCGCACCTGAAGGAGACCAAGGGCTCCGTGGTCAACTTCGCTTCGGGCGCCGGCCTGTTTGGCAACTATGGCCAGTGCAGCTATGCTGCCGCCAAGGAGGGCATCCGCGGCCTGACCCGCGTTGCCGCCAACGAGTGGGGCAAGGACGGCATCAACGTCAATATCGTTTGCCCGCTTGCTTGGACCGCTGCGCTCGAGAACTTCCAGGATGCCTATCCCGAGGCGTTTAAGGCCAACGTCCACATGCCGCCGGCTGGTCACTACGGCGACGTCGAGAAGGAGATCGGCCGCGTGGTCGTTCAGCTCTGCGGTCCCGACTTTAAGTACATGAACGGCGAGACCGTCACCCTCGAGGGTGGCATGGGCCAGCGGCCTTAGGGGTTACGCGGTTTTACCAAACCGCGTAACGGCTCGACGCTGCGCGGTCACCAGAGCGACAACTTGCCATTCAAAGAGGGCGGCATGACCAGAAGGTCTATGCCGTCCTCTTTTCATGCCAATTTGTTCGCTCTGGCGACCGCTCGCTGACGTCGTTAGAGCATCGGCGTTGCCTTGGCTGTTGGAAATGATCCCGTAGTCGTAATGGACGTTCTTAAACGACTAGTCGAAAGGGACACTCTTGCCGGCACTTGGGGACAGTTCCTAAGTGCCGGCAGATTGGGACATTCCTTTGCAAGATGGCGCTGAAGACTGTCCCCAACGACCGGCTTGGGAACCTGATCCTAATGCACTAGTTTCTGTCGAGTCGGTGCTTCTTGCGGGTTGCCCGTATAATGGTTTGCGTATGAACCGCAACCAAGGAGTTCCAGTTTATGGACCAGAGCCTTTTTAAATTCGACCTGATCGCCGAGGATCCGACGACGCACGCGCGCGCCGGCGTGCTGCACACCCCGCACGGCGACATCGAGACGCCGATCTTCATGCCCGTGGGCACCAAGGCAAACGTCAAGGGCATTCCTACCGAGACCGTCAAACAGCTCGGTGCCCAGATCGTGCTTGCCAATACTTATCACCTGTCCATGCGGCCCGGCGAGGACACCATCGCCGAGCTGGGCGGCCTGCACAAGTTTATGAACTGGCACGGCCCTATCCTCACCGACTCGGGCGGCTTCCAAGTGTTCAGCCACAACGACGCCGTCAAGCTCACTGACGAGGGCGTGCGCTTTATCGTCAACGACTACGACGGGCGCCACGTGTTCTGGACGCCCGAGGACAACATGGAAATCGCCATGAAGCTCGGCTCCGACATCTGCATGCAGCTGGACCAGTGCCCAGGCTATCCCGCCACGCGCGCCTACGTTGAGCGCGCCGTGGAGCTGTCGAGCATGTGGGCCGAGCGCTGCTATAAGGCGCATACCCGCGATGACCAGGCACTCTTTGGCATTGTTCAGGGCGGCATGCACCTAGATCTGCGCCTGCGCTCGCTGCGCCATCTGGAGGAGTGCGGCGACTTCCCCGGTTATGGCATCGGCGGCTACTCGGTGGGCGAGGACCACGAGACCATGTTCGAGACTCTGGCACCGCTCGTAAGCGAGTACATGCCCAAGCACAAGCCGCGCTACCTGATGGGCGTCGGCAACCCCACCACCCTCGTGCGCGGTGTGGGTGTGGGCATCGACATGTTCGACTGTGTACTGCCGACGCGCACTGGCCGCATGGGCACGGCGTTCTCCAGCGAGGGTCGCCTCAACTTCCGCAACGCGCGCTTTGCGCACGACGACGGCCCCATCGACCCCACTTGCACCTGCCCGGTGTGCACGGGCGGCTACAGCCGCGCGCTCATCCGTCACATGGTCACGCAGAAGGAGATGCTCGGCGGTATTCTGCTGTCGATGCACAACATCTACTACTTGCTCAACCTTATGCAGCGTGCTCGCCAGGCCATTATCGAGGGCCGCTACGGCGCGTTTGTGAGCGACTGGATGAACAGCCCTGCGGCGGTGGACTACTAAGGGCGACAGACACGCTTGCAAAGTGTGGGCAACGGCAAAGGCTGAGCGGCAGCCGCTCGTCACATTCGCGGACGCCGGCTGCGCGACCGCTGACCGATGCCTTGCAAGCGCATGATGCATCGTGGGTACCATACCGAATAGTTGATGTTCGGGCGGGTGTTTGGCGCATGGCGTCGACCCCGCCCGTTTTTCTTTTTCTCGATAGGAGCACCCATGATTAAGAACGAGAGTGTCGAGGGCGAGCATGCCTACGACGAGACGTACCGCCGCGGCCCCGTGGTCATGCGCGGCCCGATGATTCCTAAGGACAATACGTACGCTAACCTGCTAGCGCCCGAGGAGTCGACCGACTGGTTGCATGCCGATCCGTGGCGCGTACTGCGCATCCAGGCCGAGTTTGTCGACGGCTTTGGCGCGCTTGCCGAGCTCGGACCTGCGGTGACCATCTTCGGCAGCGCCCGCACGCCCAAGACCGATACGCTCTACGAGGCGGCGCGCACCGTCGGGCGTAAGATTGCCCAGCGCGGCGTGGCGGTTATCACCGGTGGCGGCCCCGGCATCATGGAAGCGGCCAACAAGGGAGCGGCGAGCGTCAACGGCAAGTCAGTTGGTTTGGGCATTGAGCTGCCGCACGAGCAGGGGCTCAACACATACGTGAACCTCGGTATGGACTTCCGCTACTTCTTTGTGCGCAAGACCATGTTCGTCAAATACAGTTCGGGCGCTATTGTGTTTCCCGGCGGGTTTGGCACGCTCGACGAGATGTTCGAGGTGCTCACGCTGGTGCAAACGCACAAGGTCAAGCGCATGCCGCTCGTGCTGGTGGGCAGCGAGTACTGGCAGGGCCTGTTCGACTGGCTTAACGGTCCGGTGATGGACGCCGGTATGATCAGCCCACTCGATCCCGAGCTCGTACACATCACCGACGACATCAATGAGGCCGTCGACATCGCCCTGAGCGGGCTGATGTAGATCAATCGTGCCCACGCGACATGAATACGCATGGCAATCTGATGTTATTTAACATCAGATTGCCATTTATATTGGGTATACTTGTGTAAAAGACGAGGGCGAGGAGGTCGCAAATGTCTACAGCAACAGTTAAGCCTACGACGGTTCGAATCGAAGAGGGGCTCAAGGAGCAGGCGACTGAGTTCTTGGATTCGGTCGGCCTCAGCCTCAATTCCTATCTCAATCTTGCCGTTCGGCAGCTGGTAAATCAGCGAAAGATTCCTTTTGAGATTGTAGGAAGGGCGGAGGTGCCCAACGAGGCGACGAGGCGTGCCATGGTGATCGCCGAGGCTCATGAGTTGGGGATTTTGCCGGACGATAGCCTGTCATTTAATAACGCTGATGAGCTTATGTCATTTCTCGATGAGGAATAGCGATGTTCGAGATTAAAGTCGAGGCTCAATTTAAGGTGGACTACAAACGAACGATGCGCATGCATCCGCAGCTAAAAAGTGAGTTTAAAGCGGCGGTTGCAGAGCTTGTGGCTCATGGGTCACTTCCGGCGGAGTATGGCGCCCACGAGCTCTCAAACCCGGGCGGAAACTACAACGGCCACATCGATTTCCACCTATCCGATGGCTTGGTCGATGTGGTCGTTCTTTATCTTCCCCATAAGACTAACCCAGTGATTAGGCTGGTGAGAATGGGCACTCATCAGGAGCTGTTTCAGGGTCCGCTGGGCTGATCGCCGATTTCCAAGTTGCGGTGGAATAGGGATTGATTGGCGGCTGATAAGCCAAAAACAGTCCCTATTTCACCGCAAGTGGTAAAGGTGCCCCTAGTGGATGGACTGGTAGCGGGGGCAGTAGCTGATGGCGATGGCATCGACGCCTACATGGGTGGCGATGGTGCAGCCGATGGGGCCGGTGCCGGCGTCTACATAGTCTTGGCCTGCGAGTGCTTGGCTGACGAGCTCCTGCTCCTCGGCGGCGCCGGTCGTGAGCACGCGCACGCTGGAGCCTGGATGCTCGGCCAAAAAAGCGAGGCAATCGGCCATGGTGTTGGCAACGATGCGCTTGGCGCCGCGGCCCTTTTTGATTGCCTTGATCTCGCCCGATTTCCACTCCGGCGAAACGGCCAGGCGAATGTTGAGCATCTGCGTCAGCTGGCCGGCGAGCTTGGGCGCGCGGCCGTTCTTGACCAGGTTCTCGAGCGTGCGCGGAATCAGTAGCAGATGGGCGTCGGGCAGCGTCGCGCGGATCCGCGCCTCGGTCTCGTCTAGGCTGCGGCCGTCCTCGCGCATGGCGAGCGCGTACTCCACCAGCAGGCCCTCGGCGCCCGAGCCGGTGCGCGAGTCGATGCAGCGCACGTCGAGCTCGTGGGTCTCGGCGACCAGGCATGCGTTGGAATAGCAGGCGGACCATTCGCTGCACAGCGAGATAAAGATCGCGCTATCGTGGCCGTCAGCACGCACGCGGTCAAAGAGTGCCTTGAACTCGCCGGCGCTCGGCTGCGAGGTGTGCGGCAGTTGCTCGGAGCCGGCCATGCGCGCGACGTATTCCTCGGCGGTAATCTGCACCTGGTCGAGCAGGTCCTCGCCCTCGATAATCACATGCAGCGGAATCACGTAAATGCCGAGCTCTTGAGCGCGGGCGGGGGAGATGTCCGACGTGGAGTCGGTTATGATGGCAAAAGACATAATTGCACCTTTCGTTGGGGCGCTTTCGCGCCGCCTTCTGAGAGCAAAGTGCGACAAGTATAGTGGAGTTGCTCTACATTGCTAGGTTCAATTGTTGAATAGTCAACAGTTTGAAGTGTCGGTGTGGAAATCATCAACTGGGGAAGAGGAGTGCCGATGGCGGCATTACAGCTATGCGAGCGGCCGGTTGTGCTGTTCGATTTCGATGGCACGGTGGCAGATACGGGTCGGGCGGTGATGACCTCGACGCGCAAGACGCTTGCCGCGCGCGGGTTTTCGGAGGCGCAGATGGGTGACCTGCGCCGCATGATCGGGCCGCCCCTGTGGAAGAGCTTTCACGACTTTTATGGCTTCTCCCGCGAGGAGTCGCTTGTGGTGGCTGACGAGTACCGTGCCTTTTTTGATGAGCTGGGACCGGAAGAGTATCCCGTGTTCGATGGAATCCCCGAGCTGCTCGATGGCCTTGTCGCGCAGGGGCATCGCTTGGCCGTGGCGACGTCACGCATGGAGGCAAAGTGCATTGACATGGTGGGCGAGCTGGGGCTTTCGCAGTTTGAGGCGGTGGTTGGCATGAATCCACCGCAGGGGCGCGAGACCAAGGCCGATTCGGTTCGCGACGCGTTGGTGGCCTTGGGTGCGGCCGCGGACGATGCCGTGATGATCGGCGATCGCTTTAACGATGTGGAGGGCGCGCACGCAATGGGCGTACCGTGCATTGGTATCTATTCGGGCGCGGCGGCGCCGGGCGAGCACGAGGCGGCGGGTGCCGATGCAGTGGTGCGCTCGGTGGCCGAGCTTGCTAAACTTTTCGCTATCTAATAGACGCAATGTGAGGGGCGGGCGTACCCGTCGCTCATTGGTAAGGAGGTCGTCCATGAATCAGGTGGAGCAGAGCGTTACCGAGTATGTTGACGAGGTCTGGGAGGACGTCGTCGCCGATATCGAGCAGCTGGTGAGTTATCCGTCCGTAGCCGTTGCTGCCGATGCGGAGCCTAGCGCGCCGTTTGGCCGCCCAGTTCGTGATGCGCTCGATTGCGCGCTCGGCATTGCGCAAAAGCTCGGCTACCAGACGAGCGACGACGAGGGCTATGTGGGCATTGCCGATATCCCGGGTCGCGGCGACAAGCAGCTCGCGACCATCTGCCACGTGGACGTGGTGCCCGCCGGCCCCGGCTGGAACACCGACCCGTTTGCGATGGAGCGTCGCGAGGGCTGGCTGCTCGGCCGTGGCGTGATTGATGACAAGGGTCCGGCGGTGTTGTCGCTCTACGCCGGTGCCTACCTGCTCAAGCACGGCATTGTGCCGCGCTATACCTTCCGCGCGCTGCTGGGCTGCGATGAGGAAGTGGGCATGTCCGACGTTCACCATTATCTGGAAAATCACGCAGACCCCGACTTTTTGTTTACGCCCGATGCCGAGTTCCCGGTCTGCAATGCCGAGAAGGGCCAGTTTGGGGCGACGTTCGTGAGCCCCAAGATCGACGGCGGGCGCATCGTGTCGTGGAGCGGCTCCGAGGCGAGCAATGCCATTCCGTCGCAGTCCATCTGCGAGCTCGCGATTGCCGCCGATGAGCTGCCGGCGCCCGTTGAGAACGCCGACCGCCTGGAGATCACGGCGCTTGATAACGGGCGTGCGCAGATTTTCGCCCACGGTATTGGCGGCCACGCTTCGATGCCTGAGGGCACCATCAACGCCGTCGGCCTGATTGTGTCGTATCTGCGCGAGGCCGAGGACGCGTTTGGTGCACGCGACGAGCGCCTGCTGACGCCTGCCGAGCACGAGTTCGTCAAGTTCCTGGCCTTTGTGCATGCGGATGCCTATGGCCGCGGCCTGGGTATCGATGCGACGAGTCCGGCGTTTGGCCCGCTTACCTGCAACGCTGGCGTCATCCGCGTGGCGGATGGCCATATCGAGCAGGTCATCGACGTGCGCTTCCCCGACAGCACGAGTGCCGATACCATCCGCGAGCAGCTCGAGCCGCTCGTGGGCCGTTTTGGCGTGACGTGCCAGCTGGGTCGCGCGAAGGTGCCGTTCTCGGTGTCTGCCGACGATCCGGCCGTGAAGGCGCTTATTGATACCTATAACGAGTTTACAGGCAAGCATGCTGAGCCCTTTGCTATGGGCGGCGGCACGTACGCGCGCAACTTTGCCCGCGCCGTCTCGTTTGGCCCCGAAGAGACCGGCCTGGAGCTGCCCGCGTGGGGCGGCCAGATGCACGGCCCCAACGAGTGCGCCAACGAGGAACAGCTCAAGCAGGCGCTCAAGATCTACATCGTGGCCATCCTGCGCTTGAATGAGCTGGAGCTGTAGGGCTTCCCCTATATCCCGCTTGGATACAAACTTGCATAACGAGCCCGGTGCTTTTGCCCGGGCTTTTTCTGTTGCGGTGGGATAGTCGTTGGGGACGCTCCTCTGGTGTAAAAGGTGCGACATGTTCGTCGCTGGATTGTTATCCGTTTGTAAAGGCTGGACAGAGCTTGCGGTAAGGGTCTATCAATAGCCCGTAAGAAACCGCAGTTGGCGCGGGCGCTGCCCGATCGAGGCCGTATCTTTCCAAACAGCAAAGCGGGCAGGGTGCCCGCGATTCGCATGTATGAAAGGAAGATCATGCTCGATCAGGCTTATTCTCGTCGTCAGTTTCTCGGCCTCGCTGGTGGTCTCGCCAGCATCGTCGGTCTCGGCCTCGTTGGTTGCGGCGGCTCCGGCGCATCCGACGCCGCCGACAAGGGTAACGCCGCTGCTGCCGAGTCTGTCTCCGGCGAGGTGACCTACGACGGCGCCTCCTCGTTCCAGGCTCTCGTCGAGGCCGCCGCCGAGAAGTTCATGGACGCCAACCCCGATGTCTCCGTCTCCGGCTCGGGTAACGGTTCGGGCAAGGGCCTGACCGCTGTCGCTGCCGGCACCGTCACCATCGGTAACTCCGACGTCTTCGCCGAGACCAAGCTCGAGGCCGACCAGGTCAAGAACCTCGTCGATCACGAGGTCGCCGTCGTGGGCATGGGTCCCGTCGTCTCCAAGAACGTGACGGTCGACGACCTGTCCCTCGAGCAGCTCAAGGGTATCTTCTCCGGCCAGATCACCAACTGGAAGGAGGTCGGCGGCGGCGACGCCACTATCGTCGTTCTCAACCGCAAGGCCGGCTCCGGCACCCGCGCCACCTTCGAGGCCGCCGTCTTTGGCGACGAGACCGTCGACTTTAAGGGCGATGCCGAGCTCGACAAGTCCGGCGATGTCCAGACTCAGATGGCCAGCACCGATAACGCCATCTCCTACCTCGACTTCTCGCACTTCGATGACTCCAAGTTCAACGCCATCAAGGTCGAGGGCGTCGAGCCCAAGAGCAAGAACGTCACCGACGACTCCTTCAAGATCTGGGCGACCGAGCACATGTACTGTGCAAAGGACGCCGACGAGGCTACCAAGGCCTTCCTGGAGTTCATGCTTTCCGACGACGTCCAGGGCAAGCTCGTCGAGGAGCAGGGCTTCATCCCAGTCTCTGCCATGAAGGTCGTCAAGGACGCCAGCGGCAAGGTCTCCGCTAAATAAGTAGTCGCCCCCGGAAAGGTTTGCAATGGCAAAACAGCTGCCAAAGCGCGACCTTGAGAACGTGGGCCTGTGCGTCACGGGCGCGTGCGTAGCGCTCGTGACGCTTGCCGTTGCCGCGCTCATCTTTATGGTCGCCCAAAAGGGCCTCTCGGCTTTTGTCAAGGACGGCGTCTCGGTCGTCGAGTTCTTCACCGGCACCAAGTGGGATCTGGCCAACACAGCCAAAAGCGGCCTGCCCTATACCGGCGCCCTGCCCCTGATCGTCACCTCGTTTGCGGTCATGGTGCTCTCCTCGCTCATCGCGCTGCCCATCGCCATCGGCTCTGCCATCTTTGCGGTCGAGATCCAACCCAAATTTGGCTCCAAGGTCTTTCAGCCGCTTATTGAGCTTTTGACCGGCATTCCCTCGGTCGTCTTTGGCCTGATCGGTTTTCACGTGGTCGTCGGCCTTATGAAGAGCGTTTTCCACGCAAGCACGGGCCTGGGCATCTTGCCCGGCGCCATCGTGCTGGCCGTCATGATCCTGCCGACGATGACCACGCTTTCGGTCGATGGCCTGCGCGCCGTGCCCGACAGCTACCGCCAGGGCTCGCTCGCGCTGGGCTACACCCGCTGGCAGACCATCTGGCACGTGGTGCTCAAGTCCGCCATGCCGTCGCTCATGACTGCAGTCATCCTTGGCATGACGCGCGCCTTTGGCGAGACGCTCGCCGTGCGTATGGTTATCGGCGGCATCGAGGCCATGCCGACGTCGCTGCTGTCGCCGGCCTCGACCATCACCACCACGCTCACTACGTCCATGGCGGTCTATGCCGAGGGCTCGGCCCAGGACGATGTTCTGTGGGCGCTCGGTCTGCTGCTGATGGGCATGAGCCTCATCTTCATCCTGATCATCCACCTTATCGGCCGCAAGGGGGCGAAGGCTCGTGGCTAGCACGCGTATCCACATCGACGAGGCGAGGCTCGGGCGTGTCCAAAAGCAGGACCGCTTCGCCACGGGCGTGTTGACGGCGATCGTCGCCATCGTCATGCTCATCGTCGTCTCCATGGTGGCCTATATCCTGTTCGAGGGCATCTCGACGCTGTTCCAGCCGGGCTTTCTCACGGAGCCGTCGCGCGCCAACGGAACGCAGGGCGGCGTGCTCTACCAGCTGTTCGACTCGTTCTACCTGCTGCTGATCACTCTAGTCATCTCGGTGCCCATCAGCCTGGGCGGCGCGGTCTTCCTGGTTGAGTACGCGCCGAACGGACCCATCCGCGACATCGCCTCCACCGCCATCGAGACGCTGTCCTCGCTGCCTTCCATCGTCGTCGGCATGTTCGGCTTTCTGGTGTTCTCGGTGCAGCTGGGCTGGAAGTACTCCATCATCTCCGGCGCCGTCGCGCTCACCATGTTCAACATCCCCATCCTGGTGCGCGTGATTCAGCAGGCACTCGAGGACGTGCCGCAGGCCCAGCGCGATGCGTGTCTGGCCATGGGCCTTACCCGCTGGGAGGCCACGCTGCACATCCTGATCCCCGAGGCCATGCCCGCCATCGTGACCGGCATCGTGCTTTCGGCCGGCCGCGTGTTTGGCGAGGCCGCGGCGCTGCTCTTTACCTCGGGCATGAGCTCGCCGATGCGTCTGAACTTCTTGAGCTTTAACCTGTCGAGCCCCACTTGCGCCTGGAATGTGTTCCGTCCCGGCGAGTCGCTCGCCGTGCATATCTACAAGATCTATGGCGAGGGCAGCCCCGAGGCTCAGCAGATCGTTTGGGGCACCGCGGCACTGCTGATGATTTGCGTGCTGCTGTTTAACGTAATCGCCCGCATTGTGGGCAAGCAGCTGGCAAGGAAGATGACGGCCGAATGAGCGAGATGAATGTAACGCCTGCAACCGAAGCGGCCGCGTCCGAGACCCAGGACTTCCTGTCGAGCGTGGGGGAGAGCGAGAAGCGCGTGCGCGTGAGCGGCAAGGCCGTGAGCGACGAGGTCGTGCTCTCCACCAAGGACGTCAACGTGTACTATGACGACCACCATGCGCTACACGACACGTCGCTCGACTTCCACAAGGGCGAGATCACGGCGCTCATCGGGCCTTCGGGCTGCGGTAAGTCGACCTTCTTGCGTAGCCTCAACCTCATGAATCGCGAGATTCGCGGCTGCCGCGTGGAGGGCGAGATCAACTATCGCGGGCGCAACGTGAACACCAAGACCGAAAACACCTACGAGCTGCGTCGTTCCATTGGCATGGTGTTCCAGCAGCCCAACCCGTTCCGCAAGTCCATTCGCGACAACATCACGTTTGCGCCCAAGCGCCACGGTATCACCGACCGCGACGAGCTCGATCGCATGGTCGAGGAGAGCCTGCGCGGCGCGGCACTGTGGGACGAGGTCAAGGACAAGCTCGACAAGAGCGCCTATGCGCTTTCGGGTGGTCAGCAGCAGCGCCTGTGCATCGCGCGCACGCTGGCGCTCAACCCCGACGTGATCTTGTTCGACGAGCCCTGCTCGGCGCTCGACCCCATCTCGACGCTGGCGATCGAGGACCTCATGTCGTCGATCGTTGCCGACCGCGCCATCGTCATCGTGACGCACAACATGGAGCAGGCGTCGCGCGTGTCCAACCGCACGGCGTTCTTCTACATGGGCGATATGGTCGAGTACGACGAGACTGACGAGATTTTCCAACGGCCCAAGGATAAGCGGCTGAATGATTACCTCACCGGCATGTTCTCCTAGTCCGGGACATGCTTGAGGCCCGCGGCGGCCACGGTTGCCACGGGACTGATTGGAGAGGCGGGTCATCTCTTTTGGGAGATGGCCCGCCTTTTTGTGTCGTGTGCGGCCCGCCTTTTCGCTGCTATCATGGACAACGTTGAATTTCTACGAAGGAGCAGGGCATATGGCGATTCTTTTGGGATGCGATTCCGTCAGCCTAGAGTTTCCCACCAAGCATATTTTCGATAGCGTGACGCTCGGCGTGGGCGAGGGCGACCGCATTGGTATTGTCGGTAAAAACGGCGACGGCAAGTCGACGCTGCTGAGCGTGCTCGCCGGCACGCTGGAGCCCGACGACGGCCGCGTGACGCACCGCCGCGGCACCACGATCGGCCTGCTCGGCCAAAAGGACCAGCTGGCCGATACTGATACCGTGCATCATGCCGTCGTGGGCGACACGCCCGAGTACGAGTGGGCGTCGAGTCCGCGTACGCGCCAGATTCTGGCCGGCCTCATTAGCGATGTGCCTTGGGAGGGCACGGTGGGCGAGCTTTCGGGCGGTCAGCGCCGCCGCGTGGACCTCGCGCGCCTGCTGATCGGCGACTACGACGTGCTCATGCTCGACGAGCCCACCAACCACCTGGACATGCGCACCATCAACTGGCTTGCGCGTCACTTAAAGGCCCGCTGGCAGCGCGGTCAGGGCGCCATGCTCGTGGTCACGCACGACCGCTGGTTCTTGGACGAGGTCTGCACCAGTATGTGGGAGGTCCACGACGGCCAGGTCGATCCCTTCGAGGGCGGTTACTCCGCATATATCCTGCAACGCGTGGAGCGCGACCGCATGGCCGCCGTCACCGAGGAGCGTCGTCGCAACATGGCGCGCAAGGAGCTCGCGTGGCTGAGCCGCGGTGCCCAGGCGCGCTCCACCAAGCCCAAGTTTCGCGTGGATGCCGCCCGCGAGCTCATCGCCGACGTGCCTCCCGTGCGTGACGAGCTGGAGCTCAAGCGCCTAGCCGTGAGCCGCCTGGGCAAGCAGGTTATCGATGTGGTCGACGTGGACGCCGGCTATGCGGATACCGATGGCGCGCCCAAGCAGGTGCTCTCTGACGTGACCTGGCTCATTGGTGCGGGCGACCGCTATGGTCTTTTGGGTGAGAACGGTGCCGGCAAGTCCACACTGCTCGACGTGATCCAGGGCAAGATTGAACCCACGCGCGGCCGCGTGAAGATTGGCCAGACAGTGCGCTTTGGCGTGCTGTCGCAGCAGCTCGAGGAGCTCGAGCCCTACATGGGCGACACGATTCGCGAGGTGCTCAGCAACTATAAAAAGTACTACGTCATCGATGGCAAGGAGACCTCGCCCGAGAAGCTCTGCGAGCGTCTGGGCTTTACGACTCAGCAGCTCTGGAGCCGTATCGGCGATCTTTCGGGCGGCCAGCGCCGTCGCCTGTCGCTGCTGCTGACGATTCTGGACGAGCCCAACGTGCTCATCCTGGACGAGCCGGGCAACGACCTGGATACCGACATGCTCGCGATTGTCGAGGACCTGCTGGACGGCTGGCCCGGCACGCTGATCCTGGTGACGCACGATCGCTTTTTGATGGAGCGCGTGACCGACCAACAGTGGGCACTGCTCGATGGCCATCTGACGCATATGCCCGGCGGCGTGGACCAGTACCTGCGCCTGTGCAACGCTACCGCCGAGGGCGAGCCCGTGGGCGCGCCGAGCGCTAAGACCGGCACGTTCGACACCGGTGCGGCGGCTGCTGCCGACAAGCCCAAGTCGAGCGGTCAGCCCAACGGCCTTTCCAACGCCGAGCGTCAGAAGCTCCGCCGCGAGGTGAGCTCGCTCGAGCGCAAGATGGAGACGCAGCGCGCCCGCGTGGAGGAGGCCGAGGCCGCCATGGCCCAGGTCGATCCCACCAACTACACGGCGCTCGGCGAGCAGCAGGCAAAGATCGACGAGGCTCACGCCGCCATGGACGAGCTGGAGATGGCGTGGCTCGAGGCGAGCGAAAAGCTCGAGGGCGAGGAGTAGGCGAGAATGATCAAAGCCGCGTTTTTTGATATCGACGGTACGCTGCTGAGCTTTAGGACCCACCGGATTCCGGCGTCGGCGCAGCAGGTGCTCGACAGCTTTCGCGAGCAGGGGATTGCGTGCGTGATCGCCACGGGCCGTCCGACCTACCAGATGCCGGACTGGCTGTTCGACCTGGGCTGGGATGCGTACATTACGCTTTCGGGCCAGCACTGCTTTGATGCCGAGGGGGTTTACCGCAGCTGTCCGATCGATCCGGACGACGTCGCGGTGATTGTGGGCCAGGTGGCGCAGGGGCGCTACGACTCGCTGTGCATGCAGGGCGAGAACTCGTTTGTGAACCGCCTGTCCGAGCGCGTGGTGACGGCCGGTAGCAACGCGGGAATCGTCTACCACGAGGAGCCGTTTGACCATGCCTTCGATGCGCCGGTTTACCAGTTCTGCGCCTTTGTGGATCCGGCCGACGAGCATATCGTGACCGATGCGGTGTCGCATTCGCTCACTACGCGCTGGTGTGATCTGTTCTGCGATATTATTCCGGCCAACGGCGGTAAGAACCTGGGCGTGGCGGCGACGCTGGAGCGCCTAGGCATCGATGCGAGCGAGGCGATCGCCTTTGGCGACGGCGAGAACGACCTGTCGATGTTCTCGGCCGTGGGCACAAGCGTGGCCATGGGCAACGCGCAGGAGACCGTAAAGGCCGCAGCGACCTACGTTACGACCGCCGTAGACGATGACGGCATCTACAACGCCGCGAAGCACTTTGGCCTGATCTAGCTGCGGGCCGGTACCCGGCACCTGGGGACACTCCTTGAGGAGCGTCCCCATTTTGTTTTCGTCCCGCACGTTTTGTGAAACACGGCTAACTTTTAGGCAAAGTAGTAAGACATGGGCAACTTTTGCGGTAAAGTAAATCAAGCAAAAGTATCTAAAGGCTAACTAGAAGCCATCGCGAAAGGCGGCCCATGGCCCTGCGTGAATCCGGAGAAGACTATCTCGAATCGATCTACGTGCTGTCGCAGCACCAAGGCACGGTACGCTCAATCGACGTCGCCGAATACTTGGGTGTGACCAAGGCAAGCGTCTCCAAGGCCATGGCGACCCTGGAGAGCAACGGCTACGTGGAGATGGGCAAACGCGATGTGCATCTGACGGAACGCGGTCTTGAGGTTGCCCGTCAAATGTGGGAGCGCCATTGCTTTTTTGTGGGGCTGCTAGAGGATGCCGGCGTTGCGCCCGAGGTTGCCTCGCAAGAGGGCTGCCACATGGAGCATTGTCTGAGCGAGGAGAGCTTCGAGAAGCTAAGGTCGATGCTGGGACGGGAAGATGTAGCGGGTCCAACAACAGAAGCCTAACTGACCCACAGTAGCGCGGAGTTCACGCAAAGCGCGAACCAGCGACCGGGACCAGCGGCCCTTTCGGCCAAGTCCATTTCAGCAAAGGAACCCCGCCAGCAAGCGATGCCCAAGAACTGCCAGCTACGTCACCGCAGGCCGGGGCCGGGCTTGGTTTTGAAAACACTCCGCAGCGCGAGGCCCGTCTTTCCGTTGCTCCGCAGGAGCAGGAAAGACGGGCCTCGCGCGCGAGGACGTTTTCAAAACCAAGCCCGGCCCCGGCCGGACAGCCCACGAACGCTACAGGTTCTTGACACCCATCGCGCGCATGGCGTTCAGAATGGCGATGATCGCCACGCCCACGTCGCCAAAGACGGCAAGCCACATATTGGCGATACCCAGTGCCGCAAGCACCAGAATCAGCAACTTAATACCCAGCGCAAAGATGATGTTCTGCCAAACAATCGACATGGTCTTGCGCGCCACGCGGATCGCGCGGGAGATGTTGGACGGCTTGTCATCCATGAGCACGACATCGGCGGCCTCGATCGCAGCGTCAGAACCCATAGCGCCCATGGCAATGCCAACATCGGCGCGCGTAAGCACGGGCGCGTCGTTGATGCCGTCGCCCACAAAGGCGAGCTTGCCCTTGCCACTCTCGGTTGCAAGCAGCGCCTCGACGCGCTCGACCTTATCGCCCGGCAGCAGCTGCGCGTGGAACTCGTCGAGACTGAGTTGCTTGGCCACAGACGCCGCAACCTCCTCGCGGTCGCCCGTGAGCATGACGGTGCGCTTGACACCGGCGGCGTGCAGGTCGCGAATCGTTTGCTCAGCATCGGCCTTGACGGTGTCTGCAATCACGATGTGGCCGGCGTACACGCCGTCAACGAGCACATGCAGAATCGTTCCGACGACCTCGCAATCGGGCGCTTCGACTCCGGCCGCGGCGAGCATCTTTGCGTTGCCAACGACGACGTGCTTGCCGTCGATGGTTGCCGTCACGCCATGGCCCGCGTCGTTGGTGGAGTCGCTTACGCGCTTGGGGTCGACCTCGCCCTGGTAGGCGACACGTACGGACTGCGCGATGGGGTGATCGGAGAACGACTCAGCAAGGGCTGCGACTTCGAGCAACGACTGCTCGGTATAGCCGGCCTCGGGGTGTACCGCGACCACCGAGAACGTGCCGTTGGTGAGGGTGCCCGTCTTGTCAAAGACGACGGTGTCCACGTCGGCGAGCGTCTCGAGGTAGTTAGAACCCTTGATGAGAACGCCCAGCTTGGACGCGCCGCCGATGCCGCCAAAGAAGCTGAGCGGGACGCTGATCACCAACGCGCACGGGCAGCTGACGACCAGGAAAGTCAGGCCGCGCAGGATCCAGTCGGACCAGGCGCCGGTGATTAGGCCGCCGCCGAGCGCGAGCACCACGGCCGCGCCGGTGACGGCGGGCGTGTAGACGCGGGCAAAGCGCGTGATGAAGTTCTCGGTACGCGCCTTCTTTTCGCTGGCGTTTTCTACGAGCTCCAGGACGCGCGCGACAGTGGACTCGCCAAATGGCTTGGTGGTGCGCACGTGGATGAGCCCCGTCATGTTGATGCAGCCGCTGATGATATCGTCGCCGGACTTGGCGGGGCGGGGGACTGACTCGCCCGTGAGCGCGGCGGTGTCGAGTTGCGTCTCGCCCTCGACGATGACGCCGTCGATGGGCACGCGCTCACCGGGCTTGACGACGATGACGGTGCCCACGGCGATGTCATCGGGAAAGACCTGTTCGAGCGTGCCGTCGGGCTGCTCGACGTTGGCATAGTCGGGTGCGATGTCCATCATGGCGCTGATCGACTTGCGGCTCTTGCCCACGGCGTATGCCTGGAACAGCTCGCCGACCTGGTAGAACAGCATGACGGCGGCGCCTTCGGCCATGTGCGGGTCGGTGTCGGGGAAGAGCACCATGGCAAACGCGCCGATGGTCGCGACGGCCATGAGGAAGCTCTCGTCGAACGCCTTGCCGCGGCGGATGTTGTTGTATGCCTTTTGGAGCACGTCGTAGCCGGCAATCAAAAAAGGCACGAGGAACAGTGCGAAGCTGGCGTAGATGTCGCCCGGGGTGCCGAATGCGGCAGTGAGGGTGCCGAGCTCATCGAGGGCGTACACCACGGCAAAAATGCCCAGCGCTACCAGGATGCGGTTGCGCTTATGCTCGAGTGACTCTTTTTTCTTGCGCTTCTTCTTTTTCTTCTTGGGGTCGGCGGCGGCCATGACTCGTATCCTCCCATTTGAATGTATGAACACTCGCTCATATAATTTCGCGAGCAAAGGCCGCGGCAATCGCGGCCTTGCAGGTTGGCGTAAACCTGGGCTAGAGAATGATCTCGCAGTCCGGCTCGGCGTCGGCCGTAAACTCTACAACGCGGTTGAGCACCTCGTCGAACTCAGCATCATCAGCCTCAAGCGTCAGCTTCTGGGTCATAAAGTTGACCGAAACGGACTTGACGCCATCGAGCTTGGCCAGCTCGTCCTGAAGCTCACGCGCGCAGTTGGCGCAGTCGATCTCGTCGAGCTTGAACTGCTTTTTCATGGTGGATTCCTTTCCCCGTATTTGCGGCTTGGGTGCAGGCCGCGCTGGTACCGTGGTTGGTCGCTATTCGCAGATGTGGCTCATGCCCTGGTTGAGCATGGTGTAGACGTGGTCGTCGGCGAGCGAGTATAGGATATTGCGCCCGTCGCGCCGGAATTTAACCAGGTGCGACTGCTTAAGCGTGCGCAGCTGGTGCGATACTGCCGACTGCGAGGTTGCGGTCGCCTCGGCGATGTCGGCCACGCAGAGCTCGCGTCCCATGAGGGCATAGAGAATCTTGATGCGCGTGGTGTCGCTGAAGACCTTGAACAGATCAGCTAAATCGTACAGCAACTCCTCGTCGGGAAGGTCCTCGGGCGAGCAGGTGGTGGGGATCGCGGGTTCGGTGGCCTCGATGTCGGGCTTCGTTTCATCGACGCGGATGCTCATTGCAATATCCTTTCATATGAACATGCGCTCATATAACTAATTTCCAATTATATGAGCGCATGTTCATATGTCAATGACGTTCAGGTAATTCGTTGCACAAAATGATGGGGAATAGTGGACGAGATCCCGGACTGAGCGGTTTTGATAGCCGATGCCGGGGTGGGTGCCCCTGAGCCGTGCAAAAATTGGAGTATTCTGCAACGACAGGGGGTCCGTTAATTTATTGCAGACCATATAATGCAGTTCAAGAGTTATCTTAGGATGTTAATCCGATGAGTTCTTCCTCAAATGTTGCCTAACGCTCTCACGCAAGAGTGATTTCGCTTCACATTTGGATCCACTCGAGGGTGATAGACACCCGACCCTGCTGAATACTCGCAATTTTGCACATCGCCAGGGTACCCACCTTGTTAGCCGGTCTAGCTTCCTGCACCGAAGACCCTGCCTTCGGGCGTGAGACTGCTTGTTTGGTCGAATGATGGACTGTCGGGTTCGACAGTCTGCATGTCATCGATTGCCGGCGCTTCGTTAATCGTTGGATCATCCAACGTGATGCCTTCGAGTGTTGCTTTTTCGAGGTCGATTCGTTGGCGCTCTTCGGAATCTTGGCGAAGCTGCTTCTGAATTCGCTTTTTCTCTTCTATAAACCTTCTGAGCACAAACTGTCTCAGGTCCTCTTGCATGATTTGAAAGTCTTTTGGCAGACGCGAGGGGCGTACGCCCTCTTTCCGCTGGATTGCCTCCATGACCCTAACAAAAGAGCTGGCATGCATAAAGGAATAACGACTGACGGTGATGATTCCGTATCCCATGGACGCAAGCGCATTCTTGCGTTCCTCATCGATGGCGCGGTCTTCTTCCGCGTCATGATAAAAACCGTTGTATTCAATGTCTGTGCGAGATTTCTTTAGATACGCATCCATAAAAAACTTTTTGCGTCTCGTGAGATTCTTCGCGGCAGCGGTGACCTGCACCTCGTAATCGGTCTCAATTCCCTTAATACCAAGCCCTCCTTCGCTTTTGGGCAGCGTTAGCATCATGACAAAGGCCGTTTCCATGGGAGACCGGCATCCGTCGCGCACACATTGGATCGCCTTTCGGGCAAGGGCCAAACCGTCGCATCTGGTAATGGAATTAAAGAACTGCTTTAACCTCTCGGTCGAAGTGAGCGCGAAACGCTCGGTACAGGAGGTGGAAGAGTCGGTTCCAAGGGAATAAGCGCCGCACAGTTCAAAGTAGTACTCCACTAGTTCGCGAAAAGAAAGATAGGTGGCGGCCTGAAGTGCGCAAAGCTCAACGCCAACAATGAAGATGCCATCTTTAAGCTCTACAAAGCGTGAGTTCGAGAATCGTTTTGAAGAAACGTGGCATTGACAGTTCATTGCATAGCGCGCATTCCTGCGATCAAACACCATCACCTCGAGGGAATCATTTGCGTCGAGGGAAACATCATGTTTGGTGAGCCATTCTGCGGCTGCGTCAAGGAGCGTTCCGGTGGGACATGATTCGTAAATCGCGGCAGGACTACAGGACTCGATGCCTTTCGCAGACACCGAATGCGCGGCCTGGTAGACCGCTTTTGCCGTGGTATGTGACAATACGATACTCATGGTATATATCGTGTCAGCTAATGCCGTGTTGATGGCGCTGAGTGGAAAAGTCGTTTTAGAGGTCTAACCAAATGCTGTCAAAAAGCTTGACGCAATTATGGGTTGGTAGGCCCTAAATAAAAGTTTTCGCAGCTTAGCCCTAGCATATAAATACTCAATTGCCGCACATTTGATAGTGATGCATCACCATCCGACAACGAATTACGTGTCGGGAATTGGCCGAAATCGTTCAAAATGAGGGTTCAGAATTTGTGATGGCAGATCTATCTATGGAACGTAGGGCGGCCCCGCTGCGGGGTTTCCCGCTGCGAGGCCGCTCGTGATCTACGCCGGAGTTTGTCGCAGGCGTTTCTACTTGGCAAATAGGCTCTTGAGGTTGAACTCGGCTTGGACGGTGCGGAGCATGAGGTCGGTGTCGTCCAGACCCAGATGCTGCTCGTTGGCGTCGGCGGCGAGGGTTCCGCGGCGGCGCGCCCAGTTCTCGAGCGCGGCGGGGGCGGACTCGCGGGGGAGCGAGCGGACGTCGGCATCCAGGCTGCGGCAGATCTGGCGCGAGTCGATGACGATGATCTTGCCGGCGCGGCGTGCCTCGGCGTAGCCGTCCAGGTGGATCTTGAACCAGCTGTCCTCAAACGCGGCGTTGTGTGCCATGTACGGGTACTTCTTCATGAGCTTGAGCAGCTGCTTTTGCAGCTCTTTGTTCTCGCGGAAGGGCGTATTGCCGTCGATGTCGTCCCAGGTGATGTGGTGGATATTCGACAGCGGCACGTCCTCGCCGCGGTAGATGTCGGGCAGACCGCAGTAGTGTGCCTCGGCGTCATGCGGCACGGCGTCGCTGGTGAGCTCCATGATTTCCCAGCCCACGTTGATGATGTAGCCGCGCTCGGGCGCGCGACCGGTGGTTTCGATGTCGATGCCCAGCACCGTGCCTTGGATGGGCTTGCGAGCGTAGGCGACGCCGAGCGCGTCGCGGTCGCCGCGGATCTCGCGCATGACGGACGCGGCAGTGCGCTTTTGCATCTTGCCGATGGCGGCGCAGGTGTCGGCATCGGACAGGCCGCGCGAAAGCGTCGCGGGCGTCACGTTGCGCAGGCGTGCCTCGCCAATCTGGTCGCACAGGTCGCGGTTGCGGTCGGCCAGGTCGCGCACGGTGGCAAAGTCGAAGCCGGGGTCGCCCTCGGCGGTAAAGTACTCGGTCTCGAGCACCTTGAGGGCCTCTTCGCCCTTCTGGCGCTCGGACTCCATGGCGCCGTGATCGCCATAGATAAACATGGGGATAAACGGCTGACGCTCGTATTCGAGTGCTTGTGAAACGTTCATAGACTGCTCCTTGGACGGGCCGCGTCGCGCGGCTCGGTGGCATTGAGTTATGGCGAGATGATAGTTTACCATGGGCAACTATTGGCATCGCGCCTAGGACAACTACAATACCCTAGTTGACCGCTAGGACTTTTACAATGCTGCCGAAAGACACGAAAGGTTCCATCCGTCATGGATTTGCTGATTGATATTCTGCTCGACGCCGGCAAGGACACGCTCTCGCTGGTGCCGTTTTTGTTGGTGACGTATCTGGCCCTCGAGACCTTGGAGCACGTCGCGGGCGACCGCGTTAACGGGGCCATCAAGCGCGCCGGCGCCGCGGGTCCCGTGGTTGGCTCGTTGCTGGGCATGGTGCCGCAGTGCGGCTTTTCGGCAATGGCGGCCACACTGTACGCCGGTCGCGTCGTGACGCTGGGCACCTTGGTGGCGGTGTTTCTCTCGACCTCCGACGAGATGCTGCCGCTGTTGCTCGCCGAGCAGGTACCCGTGCAGACCATGGCGATGTTGCTCGCCTCGAAGGCGCTGATCGCGCTGGTCACGGGCTTTATCGTGGATGCGGCTATCCGCGGCCTTCGTCGTAATGCCCGCGCGCATGCGGCGATTCGCCGTACCGTGCTGGGGACCGCTGCCAATCCGGCTCATGTGAACTGCGCGCACGACGACCATACCGGGGGCGACATCATTGATGAAGTGGCCGAGGCGGGAGTAAGTGCTGATCACATCCACGAGCTGTGCGAACGCGATCATTGCGGCTGTGACGAGGATGAGGACGAGCACGGGCACGACCACAGCCACGATCATGGTCACGCGGACGAGCACGAGCGCCACCACGACCACAGCCACTCCCACGAGGGCGCGCCCATCGTGTCGATCATCCGCAGCGCGATCTCGCATACCGTGCAGGTGTCGGTATTCATTTTCCTGGTGACGCTGATTCTGGTCGCCGTGCTCGAGACCTTTGGCGAGTCGGCGATCGAGCAGTTCCTGCGCGGCAACGAGATGCTTGCGGTCCTGGGCTCGGCACTCGTCGGCCTGATCCCCAACTGCTCGGCCAGCGTCGTCATCACGCAACTGTACCTGGAAGGCGCGCTGCAGCTGGCACCGATGCTCGCCGGCACGCTCATTTCCGCCGGCGTGGGCTACCTGGTGCTGTTCCGCACCAACCGCAGCGCCCGCGAAAACGCTGTGTTTCTGATCATGATGTATGTCATCGGCGCGGGCTGGGGCCTCATCCTATCCGCCTTCGGCCTCTAAGTGGGCCTAACAAAACGGGCTTCAAAATAGCCATGCTCGGCGCCTGCACAATGCGGCGACGCATGGCATTTTGAAGCCCGTTTTTTGTTGAGCCATGGATTTTGAGCGTTCATACCGCCCAAAGCAAAAAGCAGATTTCCGGACATGTCCCAAATATCTACCTTGGTTAGTGCAGCAGCTCGGTGAGGTTGCGCTTAAAGCGGGCGCGGTCTTCGCTGGTGAAGGCTGCCGGCCCGCGGGTGCGACCGCCAGCGCGACGCACCTTCTTTTCCTCGTGACGAATAAACAGCTGCATGTCGATGGTTGCTTTGTCGTACACACGCCCGCGCACACCGATGGCGGCGGCATCGCGGCCGAGCACCATGCTCGCCAGGCCAATGTCCTGCGTCACGACCACGTCGCCCGCCTGCAGGCGTTCGACAATGGCAAAGTCGGCGCTGTCGGCGCCCACGCTCACATCGAGCGTCGTGACCCAAAATCCGCGTCGCGCGTGCTCAGCATCGCGCGGGTCGTCGCGGCGAATGTGCCGTTCTAGGTTTTGCGTGCTGTTGCCGGCGATAACAACGGCGACGCCCGCCCGCCGCGCGCAGTCAATCGACTCGCGCGTGACCGGGCAGGCGTCTGCATCAATAAAGAGCGTTCGCGGCATCTAGTGCACCAGTTTGCCAAATTGAATAGCGCGAACAATCAGCGTTACGCCAAACACCAGCAGTGCGGCGCCGCTAAAGATGACGAGCATCTTGGCCGACCACAGCGGATAGATAAACACGAACATGCCGGCGATGATGGAGAGCGCGCCGCTCAGGATGGCGAGGGCACGGTTGGACGAAAGCTCGGACTCCAGAATGGACATGACACCTTCGACGATCCAGCCAAAGCCGGCCACGATAACCACCATCGTGGTGAGCGTCGCGGTCGAGAAGGCCTGGTTGCGCAGGATTATGACGCCGCCCAAGATAATGAGTAGGTTGGAGATGATGCTCGTCACGCGCCAGCCGGTGGGCAGCAGCGGCTCGAAAACAGCGGTAAACAGCCTGATCGCGGCCGTGATCACAAAGTAGAAGCCCAAGACGGTCGTTAGGAAGACGAGGGACTTGGCGGGCGCAAACAGCAGTGCGATGCCGGCGACGAGCGCCAAGACGCCCGTGATGGCGTAAATCCAGCGCACGGCCTTGACGGCTTTGCCCGCCATGCTTTTCTCGTCAAATCCAAACTGGCTCGATTTTTGGTCATCGTTCTTAAAGATGCCCATAATGTCTCCTTTCCGTGCGGCGTAAGCCTTGATCGTTACAACCAGTATCGCCTAAAGGCGCTGGCGTATGGGTCGGAGAGGGCGAAACGTAACCCAAAGGCCCCGAATTGTTTCCGTTGTTCCCCACGTTGCGATTTTCTATTCAACAGGTGTAGAACATTGCAGCCCTGTTCGTTATTGCCTACGTTTTAGGTTAGATTTTCCTAAGGACAATTGGCTTGTATTGGGGGTCCCTATGAACGAAGCAGTTCCCGAGGCGCCGTCGAGTGTCGAATCGATGGCAGAGCAGGGTTGCGAAAAGCTCGGCTTGGAAGCGTTTGATGCGCTGGTCCGTCGTGCCCGTACGTGCCGCCGTTTTGACGAGTCCATGCGCGTGCCGCGTGAGTTTTTGCTCGAGCTGGCAGAGCTGGCTCACCTGACTCCCTGCGGCGCCAATGCTCAGCGTCTGCGTTTTCATGTGGTGAGCGGTGCCGTGGATTGCGCGCGTGTATTTGATGAGCTTGCATGGGCCGGTGCGCTTAAGGATTGGCCGGGTCCTGCCGAGGGTGAGCGCCCGACCGGCTACATCGCGATTTTGGCTGAGCGCGCCGTTCCGGGCAAGCCAGCCGCTCCCATTACCGAGGTCGACACGGGCATTGCCGCGCAGACGATGATGCTCGCCGCCCGCAGCGCCACGCCTGAGGTGGCAGCCTGTATGTTCAAGGCCTTTACGCCCCGCGCGATCGATGCCATGGGGCTCGATAACGACAAATATGAGCTCAAGCTGATCATGGCGTTTGGCGTTCCGGCCGAGACACAGGTGATCGATGCGATCGATTCCAACCCCGACGGCTCCATCAATTATTGGCGCGACGAGGCGCAGGTGCACCACGTACCCAAGGGTTCGCTCGCCGACGTGCTGGTGTAGTTGAGTGTCACCGCGGTGTGATCCAGCGGTAAACCACCACAAAGGTGCCTGTCCCCTTTGTGGTGGTACGAGGGGAGGGTGTGTGGCAGATCTGTATTTGGTGCGGCATGGGCAGACTGAGCTCAATGTGCAGAGCATTTTGCAGGGCTGGCACGATTCGTCGCTTACGGCGCGCGGGCGCGAGCAGGCGCTGACGGCGCGTACGGCGTTTGCGGCGCGTGGCGTGGCCTTTGATCATGTGTATTCCTCGCCGTTGGGCCGGGCGCGGCATACGGCCGAGCTTATCGTTGGCGAGGGCCGTTCCATAGAGCTGGTCGATGACCTGCGTGAGTGGCATTTTGGCTCGCTGGAGGGTACATCAAATCGCGAGATGCCGCCGCAGCCCTGGGGTGATTATCCGGTGGCCTTTGGTGGCGAGTCTGAAGGCGAGCTCCAGTCGCGCATGGTCGCGGCGCTGTCCCACATCATGGCCAGGCCGCAGCACGACTGTGTGCTGGCAGTCTCCCACGGCTCTTCCTGCCAGGAGTTTCTTGAGTATGTGACTGGCAGGGGAGAGCTACCCGACAACGGTGCCGTGCTTCATTTTGGCTATTGCGACGGTGCGTTTTCGCTCCTTGATTGGTAACGAACGAAAGGACCCCTATGAATAAAGACCTGTATCTGGTTCGTCATGGGCAGACAATATTCAACCTTAAGCGCATTATTCAGGGTTGGAGTGACTCGCCGCTCACGCAGCTGGGATGCGACCAGGCGGCGCGTGCCGGCATGTTCTTGCGTGCGCGCGGCATTGAACCCGATCATGCCTACACCTCCACACTTCATCGCACCGAGCAGACTATCGCCAACCTGTGGCCGGGCTTGGCGTACGAGCGCCTGGACGGTCTGCGTGAGTGGTTCTTTGGCGACTTTGAGGCCGAGCGCGTGATGCTTATGCCCGAGCGCCCGTGGCGAGATTTCTATCGTCAGTTTGGCGGCGAGGGCCAGATGCAGGTGCGCGAGCGCATGGCGGCGACGATAACCGATCTTATGCGACGTCCGGACCACGATTGCGTGCTCGCGGTGAGCCACGGTTCGGCTATCAAGGAGTTTTTGGACCACGTGCGGGGCGCGGCGGCCGACGAGCGCGAACGCGTGCCGGGCAACTGCTCAGTGCTGCATTTTGCGTTTGACGATGCGGCCGATACGTTTGAACTGGTCGAAGTCTTTACGCAGGAAGACTACGCGCGCGAGCTGGGGCTTGAACCGCTCGTGGCTACTGCGGGTCCGCAGCGCGGATAACGCGAGCGCGGCGGCACGGGTCGCTGGCATAACTTCTCGACGCAAAAGGGGCGGAGATGCATGTACCTGCTGCATCTCCGCCCCCTGTTTGTTGAGCTGCCGATTTTTGTGCTGGGCGGTCTGGTCTTGCTAGAACCGCGCGACCTGGTGCGTGAGCAGACCCGTTGGGACCTGCGGCGCGGCGCCGCTGACCTGCGCGGCGGGGAAGAGCGCAGCTACGGCAAAGTTGAACGGCTCTTTGCCCGTGTAGGTGCCGGCGGCACGTGCATCGTCGGCCAGGAGCTGTGATGCCCCGACTAGTGCGGCAGCGTAGGCAGGGTCGTCGGCCAGTGCCGGCTCCGGCGCCTGGTCGAGCATGGCGCGGATGGCCCCGACGGCGTCCTCGCGCTTGACCTCCCACACGCGGTGCGTAATGCCGGCGGGGTCGGTGACGGCATAGAGTGAAGCGCCCTCTTTTGCGGCGCCGAGGATGATATCCATGACGGGAGAGGCTTCGTAGGCGAGCGACACGGGGCGCGGCTGCACCTTGAGCTCGGCGATCGCGCGCGCGGCGGCAGCCACGTCGGCGCTGGCATCGCCCTTGCCGCCCGCAAGTACACTCGTCGGGCAGATCGCCACGACACCCGTCACACGTCCCGGCTCGCCCGAGCATTCGTACACGTAATACGCCGCACCCGGGTCCTTGAGCATCAGACCATCGGCAATGGCTCCGCGCAGAGCATCGTTGCCGCTCAGGATGCTGCCCATTGCAGGCAGCGCCTCGAGCACGCGGTCCTGAGCCGGGCGGATGCAGGGAAACGGAAGTGCTTTCATGGGCGGTCCTAACGCACGAGTCGGTTTGTTCGCGGCTTATTATGCCCCAACTTGCCCATTCGCGTCCCAGAGCACGTTATCGGCGAGCGCGATGAGCACGTTCTGGCAGCGAACGATATCGGCGTGGGACACATATTCGTTGGGCTTGTGCGCGAGCGCGAGCGACCCGGGACCGTAACTCATGCAATTGCGGTTACCTGTCTTGCCGGCAATGACGGCGGTGTCGGTGTAGCCGGTAAAGAAGCCGACGGTCGTGTCCGCGTCCGTCACGTCATCGGCGGCACGCTTGAGCGCTGCTAGAAGGGGAGAGTTCGGGTCGCGCTCGATGGCGGGGCGGTCGCCCGTCACGGTGTAGCTGCCATGGCAACCGGGGACCGCGGCTTCGGCGCCGGCGATGGCCTGCTCTACCATGCGCTTCGCGACGGCCGTATCAGTCGGCGGAGTCAGGCGCATATCGACCCAGACCTTGGCGCGGTCGGGCACGACATAGGGGCGATATCCGCCCTCGATTTGGCCAAACGTGATGGTCGAAGGCCCCAGTTCATCGTGCGCGGGCAGCGCCATAAACGCGCGACGGAGCGAACACACGACCTCGGCCATGGCGGCGACGGCATCCGCGCCCTTCCAGGGCTGGCTCGCATGCGCCGTCACGCCAGTCATTTCAATTTCGAACCACGTACGCCCCTTGTGCGCCACCTGGATCTGTCCGTCGGTGGGTTCGGTGTCCAGCACCCATTCACGCGAGCCGACCCAGCCGGCATCGATCGCGGCCTCTGAGCCGCGCATAAAGTCCTCCTCGTCGACCGAGCAGATGAGCGAAAAGCCGCGGCGGGGCAGCTCGCCTTCTGCCGCCACGCGCTCGAGTGTATGGACCAGTGCGGCAATGGCGCAGGCCAGGCCACCCTTCATATCGCAGGCGCCGCGGCCATAGAGTTTATCGTTGCGCACGATCGCTCCGAGCGGCGGAATGTCCGCGTCCCAGCCATCGCCCAGCGTAACGGTATCCATATGGCAGATATAGACGAGTCGCGGCTCGTCGCTTTGGCCCGGCACGGTGACCATAAGGTTGCGGCGCCCGGGGAGTACTTCGAGCTCTGCAATCTGCACGGCATCGAGTACCGGATGGCTCAGCTGCGCCAACTGTTCCTCAACCAACGCTTTGATATGCCGCTCAATTTCATCCTCATACGCGCCCGGGTCTGAGCTGTCGATTCGCACAAGCTCCTGCGCAAGCCGCCAGGCAAAGTCCTTGTCAACCATATGCAACCTCACAATCAGTCTGCTTTCCAAACCGATTGTAAGCCTCCTAAGAGATCCGCGGTGTGCGCGCAGCAGTATTTACCGTTCGCAGGCCGAGCCAGCGCGTTTGCCGTCCGAGCGGGTTCACAAACGGCGCAGTGGGTACGTAGCCTCTATGGACGACATGCTGTGCGACATATCTGCCTTTCGGTATCACCGGATACCTCCACAGGTCTTGGCGATAATGCCGGACCTGCCCGAGTCTGCGGACGATCCGCGCAAGGAGCGCCTTTGCGAGCATCCGCTCGTCACGCATTTTCTGGGCATCCCGTTGCACGTTTTGGCGCAGGGAAGCTGCGGACGTAAGGGCGATCGCATTGTCAGGCATGTTTGGAACGGGGAGAGGCCGTTTGGCTCCGTGCGGCAGACAGAGTTTGGCCTCGATGCCGCGTCCCCACTCTTTACCCTGCTGACCCTGGCCTCCTCGGTCTCAAACGAGCGTCTAATCATGTGCATGTATGAGATGTGCGGCACCTTTGCCGTGTGCAAGATTGCGCCTCAGGTAAAGTCGGCACTTGTGCAGGCGTATGGGGGCCGGTGGGGTGACGCGCAGTTGGGCTGGGAAAACGTAAAGGATGTCTCGGGGAATCCAACGGACTTGTGGAAACGACCGCCCTTGATCGAGCTCTCTGAGCTTACGGAGTACGTCGATAAGATCCGGGGGCTCCGCGGCGCTAAATCGTTCACACGTGCCGCGAAATGCATTACAGGGATGGCGGCATCGCCGCTCGAGGTCCAGGCATCGATGCTGTTTGGTCTTTCGAGGTTACGCGGCGGCGAAGGGCTGCGCCTTACCAATAACGTCGAGATTCGTATGACGCGCAGCGCTCGTCTGATTTCGGGGCTCGACAGGCGCTATGCCGATATCCTGCTGGCAAATAAGGACGGCAGCCGAGAGTGTCTGGTTGAATGCCAGGGTAAAGCCATACACGGATCCATAGAATCCAAGATCTCTGACTCCGACCGAACGACGGCCTTGCAGGCGATGGGATATCCCGTCGTTTTGATGACCTATGGCCAGCTGGCCGACTCCGATGCCTTCCGCGTGGTGATGGAGCTCATCATGTCCTATCTCGATGCGCCGCTGAAAGACAAGACACCGCGGCAGCAGGAGCTCGAACGCCGGCTTCGTGAGGAGATATTTATCGATTGGTCGGGAATGTAGTCGTGCAGGTGGAAAACGGTCGCGCGAACTAGAGTTTTGGGCGCGAAAAAAGCTTCAGTTTCGCCTTGGAAGGACTTTAAAAATGCTATCCAGAACAAGTTGTTTCGGAAAATCGACAGTCAACTTGGATGTGGTATACAGAGATCGATTTTTACCTACTAAAGCTCCAGATAAAGCTGTTTATCAAAGCGGGTGCGCTCAGTAATTTGGGTATGACTGTCGATTATCCGAAAAAACTTGTTCTGGGTAGCATTATCAAAACCAGCCGGAGCAAAGAAATCGGCCCCCGTTTCGCGAAAACGGGGGCCGAATGGGCTTCATGGCCTGCCTGGCAGGCTTGGCGCCGGCGCTATTTGATCACGCGCACGCGATACATCGACGGAATCTGCTTGAGCGCCTCGATGGTGCTGCTGTCCAGGTGCTCGTCGGTGTCGAACATGGTGTAGGCGTTCTCGCCAGCGGACTCGTTGGTCATACGCTGCACGTTGGCGTTGTCCTTGGCAAGAATGGCCGTGATCTGGCCGATCATGTTGGGCACGTTGGCGTGCAGGCAGGCGATGCGGCTTGCGGCGCGCGCCTTGCCCATGCTGCAGGTGGGGTAGTTGACGCTATGTGCGATGTTGCCGTTCTCCAGGTAATCCTTGAGCTCGCTGATGGCCATGTCTGCGCAGTTGGCCTCGGCCTCGCCGGTGCCGGCGCCCGAGTGCGTGGTGATAAACGTGTTCGGCATATTGACGGTCTTGGGCGTGGCGAAGTCGCAGCTAAACCAGCTGAGCTTGCCCTCGCGCAGGGCGGCGTCGACGGCGTCTTCGTCGATGATGGTCTCTCGCGCGTAGTTGATGAGCACGGCGTCGGGTGCCAGCAGATCGATCTGCTGGGTGCTGATCATACCGATGGTGTCGGCCTTGCTGGGTACGTGCACGGTGAGGTAGTCGCAGCCGCGGCACAGGTCCTCGAGCGTGCCTACGCGCTGCACTTCGCGGCTCAGCACCCATGCGTGCTCGACGGAAATGAACGGATCGTAGCCGTAGACGTCCATGCCCAGATCGACGCAGGCGTTGGCTACCTTGGAGCCCACGTTGCCCAGGCCGATGACGCCGATGCGCTTGCCCTTGAGCTCGCGGCCCACAAAGGCCTTCTTGGCCTTCTCGGCATCGACCTGGATCTCGGGATCGTCGGCGTTGTCGCGCACCCAGTTCATCGATTGCACCACGCCGCGGCTCGAGAGCACCAGCATGCCTAGGACGAGCTCCTTGACGGCGTTGCTGTTGGCGCCGGGGGAGTTAAAGACGACGACGCCCTTCTTGGCGTACTCCTCGACGGGGATGTTGTTGACGCCGGCGCCGCAGCGGGCGATGGCGCGGATGCCCTCGGGCAGCTCGTAGCCGTGCAGGTCGGTCGAGCGCATCAGGATGGCGTCGGCCTCTTCGGCGGTGCTCACAAATTCGTAGCCCTCGCCAAACTCGACTTTGCCGTCTTTAGTGATGTCGTCGATGGTCTTAATCTTACGCATGGAAAAACTCCTTAGCAGGTTTGTCTAAAACAAGTGGTTTGAAGTGGCTGGTCGGCCCGCGCGTTGCGGGCTAGTTAGATCGCGGGCTCAAACTATGCTGCGCTTCGAAGTCCTTCATGTACGAGGCCAGTGCCTGCACGTCTTCCATGGTTACGGCGTTGTAGACGCTGGCGCGCATACCGCCCACCAGGCGATGGCCCTTGACGTTTTGAATCTGGTGCCCGGCCGCGCCTGCGACAAAGGCCGCGTCGAGTTCGGCGTCGCCGGTGCGGAAGGTGACGTTGGCGATGGAGCGGCTGTCGGCCTGCGTAGTGCTATGGAACAGCTCGCTGTGCTCGAGCAGGTCATAGAGCAGATTGGCCTTGGCCCAGTTGCGCTCGGCCATGGCGGCAAGTCCGCCGGTTTTCTCAACCCAACGGAACACCTTGCCGCATACGTAGATACCAAAGGTGTTGGGCGTGTTGAGCATGGAGCCCTTGGCGGCCTGGGCCTTGAGGTCCATGTACTGCGGCGTTTGCGCAAAGGCGGAGCCATCTGCGATGAGGTCGTCGCGCACGATGACCACGGTCACGCCCGCGGCGCCGGCGTTTTTCTGCGCGCCGGCGTAAATGAGCCCGTAGCGCTCAACGTCGAGCGGCTGCGACAGAAAGCAGCTCGAGACATCGGCGACCAGCGGTACGTCGCCGCAGTTGGGCAGCTCGTGGTACATGGTGCCAAAGATGGTGTTGTTCTGGCAGATGTAGACGTAGTCGAGCCCGTTGCTTGCGGCCTCGGCGGCAATGCGCGCGTTGACGTCGGCCATGGTGGGTATGCGGTCGAAATTGGTGTCCTTGGAGCTCGCGAGCAGCACGGCCTCGCCGTACTTGGCGGCTTCTTTGTATGCCTTGTTGGCAAAGTTGCCGGTCACGATGTAGCCGGCGCGCCCGCGGCGCATGAGGTTCATGGGGATGCCCGCAAACTGCAGCGTGGCGCCGCCCTGCAAAAACAGGACACGGTAGTTGTCGGGGATGCTCAGCAGACGACGCAGGGTTGCCTCGACGTCGTCGATAATCTGCTGGTACATGCTAGATCGATGGCTCATCTCGAGCACGGACATGCCACAACCGCGGTAGTCCATCATCTCGTCGGCGATCTCGGCGAGCACGCTGGTAGGCAGCGCGGCCGGGCCAGCTGAGAAGTTGTGCACACGTGCCATCTTCTAGTTCCCCCTCGTAGTCGTTTGAACGTTCGGGATACTTTAGCACAGTGGAGCGCCAGGCGCGACCGCATCACGGTAAAACTCGACTGCGCCGCTATGATTTGCAGGATGGTTACATGGGGGAGAGGCGACCTTACCTGATGGCTCGCATCCGATCTGCCTCTGCCTTTGCTTGTTTCCAAGGACGCACGCGGCCGTTGATGAGATCATCGTAACCATGAGCGATGGTACGTTGAATGTGATCTTCGCGTTCCTGAATGGTAGTTAGTGCGCGCGTCTGATCAGAAATAGGCTTTACGACAGGCATATGAAACTCCTTACATAGAATCATATGTATAACTCTATGTTGAGCGTAGCGGAGGGTGGCGTTGGGCGTGTGCGTGCCTGCATTCGTAAGCGCGGTTGTCTGGCAAGTGTGATTTGGGGCGACCTCGTTAAAGTTTCTAAGCTGCGAAAATGACCGTTAACCGGATTAAATTTTGTTGCTCAACATTTGACACTCTGGGCGTGGTAACTTTTTACCAACAGGTATGATTATTGTCATGTGCGCCGCGCCTGCCTGCCGGGTTGCGGCGCACTTATGACAGCCTTTGACACCCTTGGAGCGTGTACTGTGGATGTAACCACAAAAAGCGTTCGGGGGGTGTTCCTATAGTTTTGTCAACTGGGAAATGCTCTCCGTGCGACTGAATCGCGGCATGCTGACGCCAGGCCATTAGGCCGGTGGGCTTCAGTCTGCTCGGTGCGTTTCGGCTAGGCTGCGTAAGGCACCCTGTCT
>DBFOLV010000046.1:0-26319 GCA_048430825.1 Collinsella sp. | reverse complement strand
CTAAGCCCCATCGCGCCGAGAGTACTGCGGGGTCAGCCCGTGGGAGGCCAGGGCGCCGCTGACCGGTGGACGGCACCGAGCCGTACGCTTGAACTGAGAAGGGGGAGGCCTCGCGGCCTCCCCCTTTTTTGCGTTTACGGGGCGTAACTGACTCAATTACACCAGACGATCTTATCGTTTTTGGTATTGAGCCCTTATTTAAAGAAGATAAATTGAATAACAAGGGCAACTGCTATGGCCACAATGATCAAAAGCAGGATTGTCAGTCGATGCTGTTTGCGTCGTTTACTTGATGAAATGAAGATTGATTTTCCCTGTTTTGGCGTTTCGAGATAGCGAGCCGAATGCGTCAAGGTTTGCTTTGGTCGAGAACCTCTTTGTTGATGAGCGGCTGATGCTTTCAGTGGCTCATCACTAGCTGCGCTGTTTTTAGATAATGGTGCGTCTTTTAGATATACAGGTTCTCCCGAGGCGACGCCCATATGTTTACGTCCCGTTTGGGCATCCTCGAGTGTTTGATATCGATTTCTCGTCACATACTCGGGCTCCGGATCATTAATGGGCTCTTGCGAGATGTGGGGGCGATGGAACCGCGGCGGCTGCGTGGAAGTATCTTCCCCCCGCGTCGGCATAAACATTTTGTTCTGGTTTTGGTCGTCCATGATGCCCTTTAGCTCGTTACCAACAACGTGTACGCGCTCATTGTAAGCCCCTTGCTATTTGTAGCTGTGAACATACTTGTTATTTAAGCTCTGGTTCAAAGAACCTTAACCTTATTAAAACCTGAGTCAAACACACTTAGATATGCTTATAGTACTGGACTCAAAAAACTTTATAGTCGATGTATATATGAGCACTGGGTGGGCATAAATAAGAGCGTCAAAAGAAGTCCCAGTCACCTAGAAGATGACTCGGCAGTCCTTAAAAGGAGTGGTAAACATGGCAAGCATGGTTCCTTATCGTTCGGTTTTTGGCGTTCGTCCTTCTGCTAGCTCGTTGTTCGATCTGTTTGATGATATGACCGACCTTGCAAACAACTCGATTGCTTCCAAGGCGTTCCCCGTTGACGTTGAGGATAAGGGCGACGGCTATGAGGTCAAGGCTTATCTGACCGGCGTCGCCAAGGACGATATCGATGTCGAGCTTAACGAGGGCCGTCTGTCCATTAGCGTGAATGTCGAGGAAGACGAGGAGAACGAGGGCAAGAACTTCCTGCAGAAGGAGTTCAGCTCGTACAGCGCGACGCGTGGCGTGTATCTAAAGGACGCTTCGAGCGAGGGCCTCTCGGCTAAGTACGCTGACGGCATCCTGACCGTTACGGTCCCCAAGATCGTCGAGAAGAAGAACGTTACGAAGATCTCCATCGACTAACTTCGTTGGTGTTCTGCGTTATTAAAAGACAGCAAAAGGGGCTGGGAAGCGATTCTCGGCCCCTTTTGCTGTCTAGGACAGTCTATTGAATGGTTGCTGGCCGATGCTGGCTTGCGGGGCGTATCGAGAGTTTTCGCGATCCTTGGAGAAGGGTTGCGGAGCTGCCGACCTCGTCATCCAGGGTTGCGGCCAGAGCTTTGGCATAGCTTTTGACGGTAAGGCTCGGACGATTGTTATCTTGGCTGATATGCATGGCAATGAGCTGTTCGGTGCGATCGGTAACAAGTTCGCGCGCGGCTTCGGCGGCTTGGCCATTGGAGAGGTGCCCCCTTGCAGACAGGATGCGCTCCTGAAGAAAGCGGGGATATTCTCCCTCGCGCAGCATGGTCACATCGTGGTTGCTTTCGAGTGCGAGGACTCGACAATCTTCGAGGGTGTTCATGGCTTGGCTCGATAGCTCTCCGGTGTCGGTGGCAAAGCCGATGGAATCATCGAGGGTGTCGAATCGATAGCCGACTGGATTGATGACATCGTGTGACGTTGAGTAGGTTTGCACGTGGATGCCGGCAATGGATAGGGTGTCACCGGGATCGAATTCCTCGACAGGCAGATGCGAAAGATTTTCTTTGCTCGAAAGAGTGCCCCTGCTGGCAAAGAGGGGGCCGTGCCAGTGCTTGCACCAGACATCGAGGCCCTTGATGTGATCGCTATGCTCATGAGTAATGAGAAGAGCCGAGACGTTGTCTGCCGAGAGCCCCAGTTCTGCCATGCGCTTTAATGTCTCGCGGCGAGACAGTCCGTCATCGACCATAATGAGCCCCTGCGGGCCCTCGATGAGTGCGCAGTTGCCTTTAGAGCCACTACCGAGGATATGAAGGTGCAGGCAAGACATAAGATTCCAAAGGATACAATGGGTGCGGACGAATAAAGGAGGAAGCGAATGCCAACGGTATCACAGCATTACGGACACCATGCCGTGCCTGGGGCAGTCGATGAGACCCGGACGAGGCAGCAGGCAGCTCCTGTCGTGCTCATGGTATCAGGCGGCGCGGACTCGACGGCACTGCTTCTTATGGCGTGCACATCAAAGCTGGATATCCAAGACGGACGCGGTGTTGCCCCCATTGCTCGCGAGCGCCTGCATGTGCTGCATGTAAACCATCATCTGCGCGGCAAGGCGTCCGATGGCGACGAGGCCTTTGTGCGTGAGCTCTGCGCGCAATATGGTTTACCGCTGTGTGTGGAGCACGCTTATTTTGATGGGGAGTCGGGCAATATTGAGGCCGCGGCCCGCGAGGTGCGCTATGCCGCGGCGCGGAGGTATGTTCGCGAACTCTGCGCCCAGACGGGGGCACCGCGAACGGCGGCTCGTATCTGCACCGCGCACACGTCTTCGGATCGCGCGGAAACGTTTTTGATGAACGCGATTAAGGGTTCGGGGCCCGCTGGTCTATCGAGCATTCCTCGCCGGAGGAATATCGTGGTGCGTCCCTTGCTCGACCTAACTCATGGCGAGCTCGTGGGCTATCTACAGGTACATGGTCAGCCGTGGCGTGAAGACGAGAGCAATGAGGATATCTCGTATCTGCGAAATTACGTGCGCCATCGGGTAATGCCGGTGGTGGCACAGCGTAATGCGAGCGTGTGCAAGACGATTGGCGCCGCCTGTGAGATCTTGGGTGATGAAGATGCGTTTCTATCCCAGCTGTCGGCACGGGCGTTTCGAAGCTGTTTGCGCAAAGAGGCAACGGGCGCGCTGGTGCTCGATGCCAGGCGCCTTGCTGCGGCCGAGGTGGTAATCGCGCGGCGCATCGTGCGACTGGCGATTAAGCGCATCGATCCGGACGCTCGTCCCGAGATGCGACATGTGGAGCGAGTCCTTTCCTGCGTTGCCGAGGGCGCCGGCTCGGTCACGCTTCCGGCGGGGATTGACGCACGCATTGAGTTTGGCATGCTGGCGTTTAAGGCGCCGGCGGCTCGCGAGGGCCTGGTCGCGGACTGGGTTACCGTACCCGGTCGTTTGCCGTTGGGCGGGGGGCGCATGCTGGTCGCAGAGCCGATGGCCGTTGAGCCGGGATGCGATATCGTGCGCCGCGCCCGTGAGCTTGCGGTTGCCGGGGAAGTGACAGCTTTGGTAGACGCGGCTGCCCTGGGTTTTGCCGACAGCGATAGTGAGCGGATCCTGGCGGGCTCACGTGGCGAGATCCCTGCAGAGGCGCGATTGGCGCGCCTGTGGGTGGACGGTCCCGCACCGGGAGACGTGATGTGCCCGTTAGGGATGAGTGGCCGAAGCAAGAAAGTATCCGACTTGCTAGGCGAGGCTCGCATTCCCGTTTCCGAGCGCGCCGGCGTGCCCATGGTGAGGACGGCGCCGGGGGGCGCCGTGGTGTGGGTCGCCGGAGTTCGCGCGGACGAGCGTTTTAAGTGCACGGCCGCAACGCGCGTGGCATATCTGCTCCGCGTGGTCGATGCGGAATAGCGTCCCACGCCAGCTATTCTGTGCGACGTTGACGGTATTCCCGCGCTGATGGCGCACGGGCTGGAAAATATACCCCGTGCGCTGCTAAAATGTGAAGTTCGCGTCCATACGGCGGTGTGTGGGCGATAAGCACAAGAAAGGGTTGTCATGGCTTCTCAACATCCGGATATCGAGAAGGTTCTGTTCACGCAGGAGGATATCGACGGTATCGTCTCTCGCCTGGGCGAGGAGATTACTCGCGATTACGCGGGTAAGGATCTGGTGCTGATTGCGGTCCTGCGCGGCGCCGTGGTCTTTATGGGCGACCTGATGCGTAAGATCGAGCTGCCGACCAACATCGATTTCATGGCTGTTTCGAGCTATGGCGACGGTGTGAAGTCCTCGGGTATCGTGCGTATCATTAAGGACCTGGATATCGACATCCGCGGTCGCGACGTGCTGATCGTCGAGGACATTCTGGACTCGGGCCTGACGCTCAAGTATCTGATGAAGAACCTCGAGAGCCGCAAGCCCGCTTCTCTGGAGGTCGCCGCCTTCCTGTGGAAGGACGTTGAGGACCGCGTCTCGGCCATCACGCCCAAGTATGTTGGAACCCATTGCCCCGATGCCTTTGTGGTGGGCTACGGCCTCGACTATGCCGAGCGCTATCGTAACCTTCCGTATCTGGGCATTTTGAAACCGGAGGTTTATTCGTAAGATGCCCGACGACCGTAACGATAACAATTCCCAGACTCCCCGGGACCCAAAGATCCCGGGGATGCCCGGAGGCAAGAAGCCCACGCGTACGGGCTGGCTGTATTTTATTTTGGCTTGCGCGCTTCTGGGCTACGCCTTCTTTAACATGGGCTCCGGCTTTGCCAATTCCAGCAATACCGTTAAGCTCGCGACGAGCGAGATGGTGAGCGCCATCAAGCAGGATCGCGTCGAAGATCTGACCTATACGGTTCAAGACGGAAGCGTGACGGGTCATTACTGGAAGACGAAGAAGGACAAGGGCGATACGAGCGAGCTCAAGAGCTTCTCTTCGACCTATGTCGGCTCCGATTCGCTTGCCGAGCTCATGGCGGAGCACCCCGATACCAAGTACATCGTCAACACCAACGATCCCGATTTTTGGGGCGACTTGGTGATGAGTGTGCTTCCGACGATCGCCCTTATCGCCATCATGTTCTACTTTATGCGCCAGATGATGGGCGCCAACAACAGGAACATGCAGTTTGGCAAGACCAACGCCAAGACCAACGAGGCCACACGCCCCAAGGTCAAGTTTGAAGACGTTGCCGGCGTGGACGAGGCAGTCGAGGAGCTCGAGGAGATCCGTGACTTTTTGAGCGATCCGGATCGCTATCGCAAGCTGGGCGCCAAGATCCCGCGTGGCGTGTTGCTGGTTGGCCCTCCGGGCACCGGTAAAACGCTGCTGGCCAAGGCTGTTGCCGGCGAGGCGGGCGTGCCGTTCTTTAGCATCTCGGGTTCCGACTTTGTCGAGATGTTCGTAGGTGTCGGCGCCAGCCGTGTGCGTGACCTCTTTAAGGAGGCCAAGTCCCAGGCCCCGTCGATCATCTTCATCGATGAGATCGATGCCGTGGGACGTCAGCGCGGAGCTGGCTTGGGCGGCGGTCACGACGAGCGCGAGCAGACGCTCAACCAGCTGCTGGTCGAGATGGACGGCTTTGAGGAAAGCGAGTCGGTCATCCTGATCGCTGCGACCAACCGTCCTGACATCCTGGATCCGGCATTGCTGCGTCCCGGCCGTTTTGACCGTCAGGTTACGGTCGACCGTCCGGATGTGAAGGGCCGCGAGCAGATCTTGCGCGTGCATGCCGAGAACAAGCCGATGGACGAGGACGTTAAGTTTGAGAAGCTCGCCCAGATGACCGTTGGCTTTACTGGTGCCGATTTGGCGAACCTGCTCAACGAGTCTGCGTTGCTGGCCGCTCGCCGTCATCGTTCCGTGATCTCGATGGACGAGGTCGAGGAATCGATGGAGCGCGTGATTGCCGGACCGCAGCGCAAGGGTCGCGTGATGACCGAGGCCGAGCGCACCACGATTGCCTACCACGAGAGCGGTCACGCCCTGGTGGGCCACATCCTGGAGCACTCCGATCCGGTTCATAAGATCTCGATCGTCAGCCGCGGTCAGGCTCTGGGCTACACGCTGCAGCTTTCGCAGGAGGACCACTTCCTCAAGACCAAGAACGAGATGCTCGACGAGCTCGCCGTGTTCTTGGGCGGTCGCGTTGCCGAGGAGCTCATGTGCGATGACATCACGTCGGGCGCGAGCAACGACCTGGAGCGTGCGACCAAGATGGCGCGCGAGATGGTCACGCGCCTGGGCATGAGCGAAGAGCTGGGCACGCAAGTGTTTGGCGAGGCGCAACATCAGGTGTTCCTCGGTCGCGATTACGCCGATCATCAGGATTACTCCGAGGAGACGGCGCGCCGCATCGATATCGAGGTTCAGCGCATCATGCGTGAGGCCCATCGTCGTGCGGTCGAGATCCTGGACGCCCGTCGCGATCAGCTCGATCTGATGGCGAAGGTGCTGCTTGAGCGCGAGACCGTCGAAGGTGACGCCGTGAATGCCCTGCTCGATAACGAGTGGGACGCCTACCTTGAGCGCGAGGGCGATATCCTGGCGGCCAAGGAGGAGCGCAATGCCAAGGCGGCTGGCTTGCCGACCAAGAAGCGCACGCCTCGTATGAGCGAGGAGGAGCTGGCGGCTGATGCCGCGGCCTTTGCGCAGGCGGCCATGCAGGAGGATGCCGAGGCCGCGTCCGATGATGCTGGCGATGACCATACCGTCGTCGATGCCGATGCCGATGCCGATGCCGATGCCGACAAATAGTCTTTGTGGCGAAAGCCTCCGCGGGGAAACCTGCGGAGGCTTTTTCTTTTGAGCGATATGGGGCCGCCTGTTGATTGGGGACAGACTTAAATGAGCGTTTTCACGCATTTAAGTCTGTCCCCAATCAACATTGCTGCGGCACTTTGCTCGGCTAAAGCGTACAATAGCGCCTATGCGAAAGGGGAACAGATGATCAACGAAACTATGTATGCCCGCGGTGCGGAAAGCTCCATCATCCGTGAGATTTTTAGCTATGGCCTTGAGCGCAAGGCGCAGATCGGTGCGGAAAACGTATTCGATTTTTCGCTGGGCAATCCGAGCGTTCCGGCACCCGCTGCTGTGGCGGAGTCCATTAAGAAGGCCCTGGAGCTGCCGAGCGACCAGCTGCACGGCTACACGCCCGCACCGGGCCTGCCGCAATGTCGCGCCGCTGTGGCCGAATCGCTCAACCGCCGCTTTGGCACGAGCTATGAGGGCAAAGACGTCTTTATGACGGTGGGTGCCGCGGCTTCGCTCACCTGCGCGCTCAACGCCGTTACGAATCCGGGCGACGAGGTTATTGTTATCGCCCCGTACTTTCCGGAGTATCGCGTTTGGATTGAGAAGGCCGGCTGCACGTGTGTCGAGGCGCTTGCCAACGAGGACACATTCCAGCTGAGCGTGGATAACGTATTCAAGGCGATCACCGACAAGACGGCAGCCGTCATTATCGACTCGCCCAACAACCCGACCGGTGCCGTATATACGCGCGACACGCTGATGCGACTGGCCAATGTTCTGCGCGAGGCCAACGCTCAGCGCGATCCCGAGAATCCGATTATGCTCATCTCGGATGAGCCGTACCGCGAGATCGTGTACGGTGCCGAGGTGCCTTGGGTGCCCTCGATCTACGAGCACACCATCGTGTGCTACTCGTATTCCAAGTCGCTGTCGCTGCCGGGTGAGCGCGTGGGGTGGATCTTGGTTCCCAACACCAATCCGCAGGCTGCCCGTCTGATGCCGGCCGTTGCCGGTGCCGCCCGTACGCTGGGCTTCGTGTGCGCGCCGGCGCTCTTTCAGCGCGTAATTATCGACTGCATCGATGAGCCGAGTGACGTTGAGGCCTATGCACGCAACCGCACCGCGCTTACCGACGCACTAGCGGAGTATGGCTACACCTATGTTGAGCCGGATGGCGCGTTCTACCTATGGGTGAAAGCATTGGAGCCCGATGCGAATGCGTTTTGCGAGCGCGCAAAGAAGTATGAGTTGCTTGCGGTTCCCTCGGACAGCTTTGGTATGCCGGGTTGGTTCCGCCTGGGCTATTGCGTGAGTTACGAAACGATTGTCAATTCGCTACCCGCTTGGAAACAGTTGGCGGACGAGTATCGTTAAAAGTAAAGCGCTCTGCTTACAATGTTTTACGTGAAACGGGGTTTGGTGTTAAGCCAGGCCCCGTTGTCTGTGCCGTTATGTGGTTGGGATGAAGTGGTTTTACGACTGCTGAAAGCTATGCGTACAATGAATATACGCGACGGCCACACCGGATAAGGAGACCCGATGCCCTACCTTCTTTCTTGTGACATTCATACTCATACGCTGTTCTCCGCGCATGCATACTCAACCATTGAGGAGAACGTCTATTGGGCAGCCGAACGTGGTCTGCAGGTGCTTGGTTCTGCGGACCACCTGAGCTCGATGGTTACGGCCTGCCCCAATGACCTGCGCAGTTATCAGTTCTTTATCAATCAGGATATATGGCCGCGCATTTGGAGCGGTGTGTTGGTGCTGCGCGGCGCCGAGGCCGATATCGTTTCGCTGGACGGCAGCTTGTTTGGCGAGGATATTCCCGTCGACCTTGATATCGCCGGTGATCCGTACAGTCGTCAGCATTCGCTGTTCGAATTGGTGACGCGCAATTTGGATTATTTGGTGGCAAGCGTGCATAATCCGCAGTTTGCCGAGGGCGCGACGCCGGCTCAAACGACCCAGATGTATATCAATGCCTTGGAACATCCCAAGGTGTTCATGTTGGGGCATACGGGGCGCTCGGGCGTGCCGTTCGATATCGACGAGGTGCTGTTGGCGGCTAAGGCCAAGCACAAGATTATCGAGATCAACAACCATAGTCTTGAGCACGGTGTCGACACTGAGCATTGGGCCGTGTGCCGCAAGATTGCCGAGCGCTGCGCCGAGCTGGGCGTGGGGATCGGCGTTTCGACCGATGCCCACATTGGTATGGCCATTGGAAAGCTCGATCACGCCCGTAAGATGCTCGACGAGATTCATTTCCCGCTAGATTTGATCGTGACGCGCGATCGCGAGACGCTGCTGCGCGAGATGGCGGCGGCAGGCGTGTGCGACCTGCGCAAGGGCATGTAACGGCGTTCATAAACCAAGTGAAGGGGGCGGCCCAGACGGGTCGCCCCCTTCTTGTCCCAAAAATCTACTGGGGCAGCTTAGCGGCGCTCGAGGACCGCAACGGTCTCGGTGTGGTCGGTATGGGGAAACATGTCGACCGGCGTGATCTTGAGCAGGCGGTAGCCGCCATCGAGGAGCTGATGTAAGTCTCGCTCTTGGGTGACGGGATTGCAGCTGATGTAGGTGATGCGGCGTGGCTTGAGCGCGCAAGCGGCTTCGAGGAACTCGGGTGTGGAGCCGGCGCGCGGCGGGTCGATGGAGAGAACGTCAACACGCTCGTTGTTATCGGCGGCATCGAGGATATAGTCAGTGGCATCGTCAGCCATAAACCACGCGTTACGGGTAAGGCCGTTGAGCTCGGCGTTGCGACGTGCGTCGGCAATGCCGGCGGGGTTGCGCTCAACACCGAGCAACATAATGCCGGCGCCTTTGTCCTGGGCGTCTTTTGCGGCGCACAGACCGATGGTTCCGCTGCCGCAGTAGGCATCCATGAGTACGTCGCCCTGCTGCAAATCCATGCCGTCAATGGCGAGTCGATAGAGCAGTTCGGTTTGCTGCGGATTAGTCTGATAGAACGCGGTGGGGGAGATGTCGAATTCGCAGCCGAGCAGCTGATCGCGCATGCATTCGGCGCCATAGACGATGCGGGTCTCCTCGCCCAGGATGGCATTGCCGGGGCGGCCGTTGATATTCTGCGCAACGGTGACGATATGTGGATCGAGCGAGGCGACGGCCTCAAAGAATTCCTGTGCATGCGGCAAGTCGCGCTGGGCGGTCACGAGAGTGACCATGATCTGGTCGGTGCGCCAGCCGCAGCGCACGACGGCATAGCGAAGCAAACCAAGATGCTTGTCCTCATTAAAAGCGGGAATATGCAACCGCTCAGCTTCGCGTGCGATGCCGTTGAGAATCTGGCGCGCACCCGGGGCCTCGACAGGGCATTCGGGAACGGCGACGATCTTGTGCGTGCCGCGCTCAAAAAAGCCGCAGCGGATAGCGCCCTCCTTGCCGGGAGCAAAGGGGGTGGCAGCCTTATGACGAAAACCACGCGGCGCAGGATACTTGCCCGGGTCGCCCAAAGTGACACCCATACCACGAATGGGATCGACAGCAATGCCCTCACGCTCGCAAAGCGAAGCAAAAAGCTCCTCCATAGCAGCTTGCTTAGCTGCCAGCTGCTTTTTATAAGGACGATTGATCGCCGTGCACCCACCGCAAGATTTCATGATTGAACAGGGAGACTTGGGATCCACAACCTTACGTGTAGACGAAATCGGATCTTTATGCGGGCGCTTGGTGCGAGTCTGAGATGCCTTATCCCCGCTCCGACGAGAGCTGGGACGCTTGGCCTTAGCCTTGCTCTTGGCCGACTTACCCTTCGCGTCCTGAGACGACTTGGATTTCTTAGAAGATTTTTTCTCCTCTGACCCCTCAGCTGCCTCGATCAAAGCACGACGAGCCTTACGCTCCGCACGAGATTCTGCCATGAATTAACCCCACTAATTATACAAATTGAAATCTGAAAGCATTGTACCGTGCTGAGCTAACGGACGATATACAAGCGCCCATTTCATATCAGTGATAAGTCCAACGACGGTTGCCCGCCGCGTGAGGGGTGTGGGGGTTAAGCTTATCGCGAGTTCCGCACGAACAGGAGGCCACTTAATGTGGCCTCCGTCGTGAGCAGGACTGTAGAGCAGGAAACTTAACCCCCACACCCCTCACGCGGCGGGCAAACTCGCCTTGTGCTCTATCACGCTAAAGTGTATGATTCTGAACGTTACATGACTCACTTTACTTAACTAAAGTGCCATCAAGGGGGAATACCATGAATACCGATATGTCTCGTCGTCAGTTTGTTGGTCTAGCCGGTTCGCTCGCTACGGTTCTAGGTCTTGGCCTGGTAGGCTGCGGTGGTGGTGCCGGTAAGGGTTCCGCTGCCGGTTCTGCTGCAGCCAAGGATGTGAAGGGCGCTGCGGAGTCCAAGAAGCTCGTGGTGGGCTTTGATAAGTCCTATCCTCCGTACGGCTTTGTGGGCGACGATGGCGAGTACACCGGCTTTGATCTCGATCTGGCCAAGGCTGTTGCCGATAAGCAGGGCTGGGAGGTCAAATACGAGGCCATCGACTGGGATGCCAAGGATACGCTGCTTAACTCGGGCGCCATCAACTGCATCTGGAATGGCTTTACCATGGAGGGCCGTGAGGACGACTACACGTTCTCCGAGCCGTACATGCTCAACGAGCAGGTGCTCGTGGTCAAGAAGGATGCGGGCATCAAGAGCTGGGACGATCTTGCCGGCAAGACCGTGATTACTCAGACCGATTCCGCTGCGCAGGATGTGCTTGAGGGTGACCAGAAGGATCTGGCGGCGACGTTTGCCACGCTCGACACCATCGGTGAGTACAACACGGCGTTTATGCAGCTCGAGAGCGGCGCGGTCGATGCCGTGGCGTGCGATCTTTCGATTGCCCAGTATCAGCTTGCCGCCAAGCCCGATGCCTATACGCAGCTTGATGAGCCGCTGTCCAGCGAGCACTACGCCGTTGGCTTTAAGAAGGGCGACACCAAGTCGGCCGATGCTGTAGCCGAGTCGCTCAAGGCGCTCTACGAGGACGGCACGGTCAAGGACCTCTGCGATAAATATTCAAGCTATGGTTTGTCTTTCGATAATTGGGTGCTCAAGTAATGTCTATTCAGGTCATGATGCAGATGCTTGGCCAGGGATTCTTGGTCAGTTTGCAGTTGTTTTTGCTGACGCTGCTCGGGTCGATTCCGCTGGGAATTCCCGTGGCGTTTATGCGCATGAGCAAAATCGCGCCGCTTCGCTGGATTGCGCGCATCTACATTTCGGTCATGCGCGGTACGCCGCTCATGCTGCAGATGTTTGCCATCTACTTTGCCCCGTACTACGTGTTTGGCATTTCGCTCACGCCCGATTCCAAGTGGACGGCGTGCGTCGTGGCGTTCATCATCAACTACGCCGGTTACTTTGCCGAGATCTATCGCTCGGGCTTGCAGTCCATTCCGCGCGGTCAATACGAGGCTGCCGAGGTGCTGGGCTATTCGCGCGTGCAGACGTTTCTGTATATCGTGATGCCTCAGGTCGCCAAGCGTATTCTGCCGGCGATGGGCAACGAGATCATCACGCTGGTCAAGGACACGTCGCTGGCGTTTGCCATTGGCGTGGGCGAGATGTTCTCGACGGCCAAGGCCCTGGTTGCCTCGCAGGTGAGCATGGTACCGTTTGCGATCGCGGCGCTGATTTACTGGGTCTTTAACTTTGTGGTCGAGATGCTGCTGGGCGCCGCCGAAAAGAAGCTGGACTATTATCATGACTAACTCAGTGATGAAAATCGAAAACGCTCGCAAGGCGTTTGGCGGCAATGAGGTGCTCAAGGATATCTCGCTCGAGGTAAAGCGTGGAGAGGTCGTGGCGATTATCGGGCCTTCGGGTGGCGGCAAGTCCACGCTGCTGCGGTGTGCCACGCTGCTCGAGACGCTCGACGGAGGCTCGCTCTCGTTTGGCGACCTTGCCGTTGCGACGGATGCGGGTTCGGGCGCGGTCTATGCGAAGGGCGATGTGCCCAGGCAGGCGCGCTCGCGATTTGGCCTGGTGTTTCAGAACTACAATCTGTTCCCGCACTATACCGTGATGAAAAACATCACCGATGCGCCGATCCGCGTTCTTAAGCGCCCGCGCGAGCAGGCGGAAGCTCGTGCGCATGAATTGATTGCTCAGATGGGGCTTGTGGGCAACGAGAACAAGGTTCCGTGTGAGCTTTCGGGCGGTCAGCAACAGCGCGTGAGTATCGCCCGCGCCTTGGCGCTCGACCCGGAAATCTTGTTCTTTGACGAGCCGACCTCGGCGCTCGATCCCGAGCTAACGGCCGAGGTGCTGCGTGTCATTAAAGACCTTGCCGCGCAGAATATGACGATGGTGATCGTGACCCACGCGATGCAGTTTGCGCGCGATGTTGCCGATCGCGTGGTCTTTATGGACGGAGGCCGCATTGTCGAGGAGGGTCCGGCCGAGCAGGTTATCGACCATCCGCGCGAGCAGCGCACGCGTGAGTTTTTGAGCCGTATCGAGGGATAGGCTCAGGTATTTGCTCAACTATTAATTGAGGCGAAGCCGCCGCAGGTCTTACGGTCTGTGGCGGCTTTTTGTTTGCATCGGCGGGGTTCAATAATCGCCTCACAAGCTTATCTCTTCCTCTCGCCGCCTGTATTCATACGTGTGCCGAAAGGTGTGCATGGACGGTCGCCCGTGAGGGTAGGGTGGTGGCATAGGACATTTGGAGGGTGAGTCGGCTCGGCTGCCGACCATGCTGCTCCCGGGATGGCACCGACCGCGAACTCTCCCCGTTGGCGTCGCGCAATGCGCGCGGCCCTGCAAGGAGGTCATCATGGGTGCTCCCAAGACCGGCAATGTAAGGAACGTGGTGCTCGTAGGCCAAGGCGGGGTGGGCAAGACTTCACTCGCCGAGGCCATGCTCCACCTTTCTGGCAAGACCGCCCGCCTGGGCGGCCACGACGGCACCAAGCCCACGCTCGACTATGACCCCGAAGAGGTCAAGCGTGCATTTTCCATCTCGACGACCATTGCACCGATCGACTGGAAGGGCGCGCGCATCAATGTGCTCGATGCCCCGTGTTACCCCGATTTTATCGGCGACGCCTTTGCCGCGATGAGCGTCTGCGAGACGGCCCTGTTTGTGGTCGACGCCGAGGCCGGCCCGCAGCCTACGACGGTTAAGCTCTGGTATGCCGCCGAGGACCTGCGCTTGGCGCGTGCGGTGTTCGTAAACCGCCTGTCGCGCTCCGAGGCCAGCTTTGCGACCACGATGGACCTGCTGCAGGAGCGCTTTGGCACGCGACTGGGCGCCGTGACCCTTCCCTGGGGCGAGGGCGAGGACTTTGATGGCATCATCGACCTGGTGCGCATGAAGGCGCGCCATTGCAACGGCGCCGAAGCCGTTGAGTCGGAGATTCCCGAGGAGTATCGTGCCCAGGCCGAGGAGGCCCATGACCATCTGTGCGAGCTGGTGGCCGAGGCTGACGACGAACTGATGATGAAGTACTTGGAAGGCGAGGAGACGCTGACGCAGGAGGAGCTTGAGGGCTTGCTGTCGAAGGCGATTGCCGAGCGCATCTTTGTGCCGGTCTTTGCGGGCGATTGCATTAAGGAGCAGGGCGTCAACTCGCTGATGGACGACATCGCCACGTACTTCCCGGCGCCGACGGACTACGGCGAGATGCCGCTCATCGACGGTGATTCGCTCAAGATTTCGAGCGACGATGACCGTCCGGTGGCGTTTGTGTTTAAGACGCTGGCCGATCCGCAGCAGGGTCGCATCAGCTTTATCAAGGTGCTGACGGGTACGCTTGAGCCGGGTCTTGAGCTGATCAACGCGCGTACCCGCAAGAGCGATCGTCTGGCCCACCTGTATGTGATGTGCGGCCGCGACATGACCGAGGTCGGTCACGCCTATGCCGGCGACATCATCGTGGCGCCCAAGCTGGCGGCCGAGACGGGCGATACGCTCTCCATTACCGGTAAGGTCGAGGCTGCGGCGTTTAAGTTCCCCAACTCGCAGTACCGCATTGCCATCGAGGCCGAGAACCGTGGCGACGAAGAGAAGCTCTATACGTTTATCGAGAAGGCGTGCAAGGCTGATCCGACCATGAGCATCGATCGTGACGAGGAGACGGGCCAGACTATCATCTCCGCCGTTGGTGAGGCGCAGGTTTCGGTGCTGCTCAACCGTTTGGAGGATCGCACCAAGGTCGTGGCCAAGAGCGTGCCGATCCGCATTCCGTATCGCGAGACCATCCGCCGCACGGCGAGCGCCCAGGGTCGCCACAAGAAGCAGACCGGTGGCGCCGGTCAGTACGGCGACTGCTGGCTGCGCGTGGAGCCGCTTATTGGGACCGACGGCACGAGCGACGGCTACGAGTTTGTGGATGAGGTCGTGGGCGGCCGCATTCCGCGCTCGCTGATCCCCGCCGTGGACAAGGGTGTCCAGGAGACCATGAAGGACGGCATCATTGCCGGCTACCCGCTCACGGGCATTCGCGTGGCTGTGTACGACGGCTCGTATCACAGCGTCGACTCCAACGAGATGGCGTTCCGCGCGGCGGCTCGCATCGGCCTGCGCAAGGCATGCGCCGATGCCGACCCGGTGGTGCTGGAGCCCATCGAGGAAATCACGGTGACTATTCCCGAGAGCTACGCCGGCGCCGTGATGGGTGACATCTCGGCATCGCGCGGTCGCGTGACGGGCATGGAGACCGATGAACGCGGCGACACCGTGGTCATCGCCCAGGCACCTCTCGCCGAGCTGACGGATTACTCGACGCGCCTGCGCTCTATCACGCGCGGCACGGGTGACTTTACCATGAAGCCCGCTGGCTATGAGCAGGTTCCCTATGACGTTCAGGCCAAGCTGGTCGAGCGCTATGAGGAGGGTCGCGCCAAGTAGCGTGTGGCGTTGCCTGCAACATACATGCCGATGCAAGGGCCGCTCTGGGTAACCCAGGGCGGCCCTTTTTGATCCCTGGGGGACGGAGGAAAACAGATCATCTTTGGGTTACGGGTGGCGCGGTCGGCACTAGTCTCCGGATGCCTGGTTGCGACCGGTGGCGTAGTCGATCTGCACGTGCGGCTGCAGGTTGTAGCAATATACGTGGAAGCAGAGGGTCTTGCCGTGGTCCTCGACCGATTGCGCCTCAAGGCGCACGCCACGGCAGACAAGTTCCTCTTCGTTATACATGGGCGTGACGCGGTAGAGCACATGGTTGCCCGTGTCGCGGATGTAGCCGAGAATCTGCTCCTCAAACGGCAGCATGCCCGTTTCGTTGAGATAGCGCGTGCCGGTGAGGAGATTTTTGCGGTTGGCGTTTTCGCCGCAGAGCGACCAGGCGATAAGGTGGCAGCGGTTGTAGAGGCTCTGGCCCGGAATAAAGTCGTAGCGCTGCTGGTGCCAACCGGCAGGATGGATACGCGAGATATCGCCGCGCTCGCCTTGACCGAGTGATTCGGGGCCCACGCAGGCGAGTGCTTTGCGGGTGCGGCCCAGGCTGTCGAGCTTGGAGAACTTCTTAAAGCAGCCCTCTTCTGTAGCGCGCTCGTATTCATCGAGCGTGAATGATGGTGTGCCGAGCGGGTGCGTGCTGTCGGCGCGAAGGGCAACGTAGGGGTTGCCGGCGTAGTCGGGAATGCTGCTGAGATAAACACCGCGGGCGCGGTTGAGGTCGGGGTTTTCGACCTCGTCGATGGGGGTGGCGGCACTGTCCGCGGAAACGTCGTCATCGGTGTCGGTTGCGGCGGAATCGGAGCCATCGCCAGAGTCCTGGCCGTTTTGAGGGTCCGGGGAGCTCGCCGTTCCCGATTCGAGCCGGGCAACCAGGTCTGCCTCGTCGTCGGTGCGGCTGGGGCTCTCGTTTTGTTTTTCGGCCAGAGCCGCCGCCTGCTCATCGCTTTGCGGCGACAGCAGCTTGGGCGCTCCGTCGAGCGATCCCGTAAACAGCGCAAACCCCAGCACCACGGCGGTGCCGATGGAAAGTACTTGCTTGTAGGTGGACTTGCGCGACATGGAGGCTCCTGGATGGACGGTTGGGAATCTACCAGTCTAGCAGGAGCCGGCAGGGGCCGTTCTGTCGAACAAATACTCAAGATTTGGGATAGACGCTACTGATTCATTTGCCTCATATGGAGCTGCGGTGGTTGTGTATGTGGGGCTATTTTGCGTTTCCCCAGATAAAACCCGCCAAAATAAACCTGTCCCTTATTGGCAGGTTACTGATTCATGGCACCGTGAATGTAGGGGGTGACCTCGGGGGAGATATGGTCGCAGCCCAGCTCGCGCAGCGCGGACTCGATGGCGGCGGGCAGCGGGGTTTTGCCCTCGGTGTCAACGGCGTTGCCACCGAGGGTAGCAATCTTGGCAACATCTGCGGGTGCGGCCTCGATATGCATGCAGCCGCCGATCAAGCGCGCGCGTACCTGTGCCAGATCAAGATTGTGCAGGTAATCCTCGCAGGCGCGGATTAAATCGACCTTCTCGCGCGTAAGCTCCTCGCCCGTGGGAACGCGCGTGGCAAGACATGCTCCCGCCGGCAGGTTCCAAACGGGATAGCCCCATGCGCGCAGCAGCTCGCGCTCTTCGTCCTTGGTAAAGCCGACCTCCATGAGAGGGGAGCGTACGCCGAGCTCTTCTGCCGCGCGCATACCAGGGCGGTAGTCGCCGCGATCACTTGCATTGCTGCCATCGATGACGGTGGGAAAGCCGAGCGACTTGGCGTGGTTGACGATGGCGGTAAAGCCGGCGTGCTTGCAGTGGTAGCAGCGATTGGCATCGTTGCAGGCTACTTGGGGGAGCTGCAGCTGATCGACCGAAAGATTGAGCACGGGGAGCTTAAAATGCGGCCCCTCATTGGCCTGTCCATCAACGGACTGCTCAAACGAAGCCTGTTCGGGCGTGCCGATGAGCGGCGTGGTGAGATGGACGAGGAGGGTATTGGTAGGCATGATGCGGGCGCATACGGCGGCCAAAAAACTGCTGTCAACGCCGCCGGAAAAGCCGATGGCGACGCGTCCGTATGCCAAAAGCAGCTGCTCGAGTGCTGCGAGTTTGTCCTGAAGCTCCTCTGCGGGTGCGGCGGTGTCTGAAAGCATGAAAGTTCCTTACAGTTATTAAAGCTCGGATGAAACTATAATCCCACCGAGCTGCTTGTCATAAGACTTCCAGCTATGTAACGAAAGTGCAATATGCTATATACGTTATATACAAGCTTGTAAAGTGCGGTAGAGTGGCAGTAATGCAATCCGGCGAGGGGGACCGATATGATCAAGGCTGTTATTTTTGACGTGGATGGAACGCTGGTCGATACCGAGCGTTTGGGGATTAGGGCCTGGAAGGCAGGCGCCGCTGAGCTGGGGCTCGCGATTGATGATGCGCTGATCCATCAGTTTATCGGCCGCACGCTGCCCGATGTTATGGACATCCTTGATAAGCATTACGGCAGCCATGAAACCACCGAGGCGATCTATCGTCGCCACAAGGAGATTCGCGACGAGATGGTCAAGACCGAACTGGAACTTAAGGCCGGTGCCGCCGAGTGCCTAGACGAGCTGCTGGCTGCGGGCTATCACGTGGGTCTAGCGACGTCGTCGCGCCTCGTTACGGCCGAGCGCAACCTTAAGATGGTCGGTCTTTTTGACAAGTTTGAAACGGTAACGTGTGGCGAGGACGTCGTGCACGGCAAGCCCGACCCCGAGATGTATCTGCTCGCCTGCGAGCGCGCGGGCTTTGCTCCCGAGGAATGTGCCGTGGTCGAGGATTCGCGCAACGGCTGCGTCTCGGGCATCACGGCCGGATGCCATGTCTTCGCCGTCCCCGATATCGTGCCGCTGCCGCAGGACGTGGTGGATGGCTGCGAGGCCGTGCTCGATACGCTGTTCGACCTGGCGGCGGCAATCAAGACTGTGCGCTAGAAAATTGCGGCGTTGAAACGAGCGATTGCTCACGTTTGCGCTTAAGCAAAAGGGGTCCGGCAATGGTCGGGCCCCTTTTGCTTAAGCGGCGACTTAGCATACTCGCGGGCGTGCTATAGATACGCACCGAGGTTGATGGCCGTGGCGTCGGTCTGGCTGCTTGCCTGGGTGCTGGCGCGTTCCAGTAGGAACGGACGTACCAGTTCTTGGCGGTTGATATCCTCGGCGGCGACTGCGGTGACGGTACGCGCTGCGGAGCCGACACGGATATGCTTGGTCTTTGCTGGGGCCTTGTTCTCGATTTGCTCCATGAGCAATTGAACGCCCTTGCGGCCAATCTCGTAGCCCGGGGGCGCTACCGTAGTGAGCGGGACCGATCCGCTCCAAGCGAGCGGGTTGCCATCGCAACCTGCTACGCGTACTTGCCCGGGGACGGCGATGCCTTTGTCGACCAGCGCCGAGATGACGCCCGAGGCCAGCACGTCGGTCAGGCCGACGACAAAATCGGGGCGTTCGTCGGCGGCGCGCGCGGCGATTTGGGTGCCGATGCCGTAGCCGTCGGCGGCGGTATTCCATTCGCCGGCGTCGATGACTTCGATCTTGATATCGGGATGTAGGGCGAGCGCCTTATGAATGCCAAGGACGCGCAGGGTGAGTTGCATAAATGCTGCTCGGCCGACGACGACAATATGGTGCGCGCCGCGGGCGATGGCGAGCTCGGCGATGATGCGGCCTTGTGCCTCGTTGTCGGCGGCCACGTAGTAGCCGGGCTCGGAGCAATGGATGTCCAGATGGACGATCGGCACGGGCATCTTGGTCAGGGCGGGGTGCCAGTCGGGGGATGCCATGGGCTGAACCATGACGCCGGACATCTGGGTGCCCATAAAGTAGCGCAGGTAATGGTCCTCGAGAATATCGTCGTTATCGGCGTTGGCGATGAGCAGGTCGTAGCCGTGCTTGCGGGCCTCGTTGTGGGCGCCGCTGGCGATTTGGAGTGAAAAGCCGTGGTCGAGACGGGGGAGCACCAGGCCAAAGGACTTGGTGGCGCCGCCCGCGAGCTGACGAGCGCTTTGGTTGGGCAGGTAGCCCAGTCGATTGATGGTTTCGTTAATGAGCTTGAGGGTCTCGGGACGCAGCTTTTCGGGGTGGTTGAGCGCGTTGGAAACCGTGCCCAACGAAACCCCGGCCTCGCGCGCGACGTCGCTGATTTTTACCTTTGCCATAGCGGCCCCTTTGATGCGTTTCAAGTACAAGCCAGATTGTAGCATCGCCCGCCCCTGAGGTGTCAAAACCCGCCTATTAGGGACAGGTTTATTTTGGCAGGTTTTATCTGGGCAAACGATGCTGTCAGACCAAACCACCACGAAGGTGCCTGCCCCCTTCGGGGTGGGGTGTGTGTATCGAGTGGTATTCAAGTTGAGATACCACTTCTGGTATATCAGCTTGCGTTTGCGTGAGTACAATACTCGAACGTTATGCGTCTCAGCGCCCCCTGTGCGTGGACGTTTTGCAGTCAAGCGGACGAAGGGATTTATCCTATGTGCGGAATTGTCGGCTACACCGGCTCTGATATTGCAAAGAACATCCTGGTCACAGGCCTCAAGCGTATGGAGTATCGCGGCTATGACTCCTCGGGCGTCGCGCTCGAGGTGGGCGAGGGCGCCGCGGCGCACCTCGACGTCATCCGCCGCGTGGGCAAGGTCGCGGGCTTGGAGAGCGAGCTTTCCAACATCGACAGCGACGCTACCTGCGGTATCGGCCACACCCGTTGGGCCACCCACGGCAAGCCCTCCGTCGTTAACGCTCACCCCCACACCAGCTGCGACGGTCGTATCGCCATCGTCCACAACGGCATCATCGAGAACTTCGCCGAGCTGCGCGAAGAGCTGGAGGGCCGCGGCCACCACTTTAAGAGCGAGACCGATACCGAGGTCTTCGCGCATCTGATCGAAGAGGCTTATGCCGAGACGCACGACCTGATGGCCTCCGTGCGCGAGGCTTGCGCCCACGTGGTCGGTGCCTATGGTCTGGCCGTCGTGTGCGCTGACGAGCCCGGCGTGATCGCCGTGGCCCGCAAGGATTCCCCGATCGTGGTCGGCGCGGGCGAGACCGGCGCCTATGTCGCCTCCGACGTCATCGCGCTCATCGACGCCACCCGCGATGTCGTGGTGCTCGAGGACGGTCAGTTTGCCAAGCTTACGCCCGCAGGCGTCGAGTACACCGACGAGGCCGGCAACGTTATCGAGCCCAAGGTCACCCACATCGACTGGGACCTGGACATGGCAGAAAAGGGCGGTTATCCCGACTTTATGCTCAAGGAGATCCACGAGCAGCCGCGCGTCGTGCGCGACACGCTGGTGGGCCGCATGACGCCGGCCGGCGAGCTCGACATCGACGAGCTGGGCCTTTCGCTCGAGGAGCTCAACGACATCGACCGCGTCTACGTGATCGCTTGCGGCACCAGCTATCACGCTGGCCTCATTGCCAAGAATCTCATTGAGGGCTGGGCTCGCATCCCCACCGAGGTGGAGGCGGCCAGCGAGTTCCGTTATCGCAACCCCATCATTACGCCGACGACGCTTGTCGTTGCCGTGTCCCAGTCGGGCGAGACGGCCGATACCCTTGCCGCCATTCGCGATGCGCGCATCAAGGGTGCCAAGGTCTTCGGCATCACCAACGTGGTGGGCAGCCCCGTGGCGCGTGAGAGCGACGGCGTCATCTACACCAAGGCCAACAAGGAGATCGCGGTCGCCTCGACCAAGAGCTTCATCGGCCAGGTCGTGAGCCTTACGCTTTTGGCTCTGCTGCTGGCGCAGGTCAAGTACCGCTTGACCACCAAGCAGGCGCGCATGCTGTTCCGCGAGCTTTCCGATACGGCCGAGCAGATCCAGTGGATTTTGGATACCCAAACCGAGGCCGTGCATGAGGCCGCCCTGCTGTGCAAGGACGCGCAGTCGGCGCTGTTCGTGGGCCGTGGCATGGGTGCCGCTATTTCCTACGAGGGCGCGCTCAAGCTCAAAGAGGTCAGCTACCTGCACGCCGAGGCCTACGCCGCCGGTGAGATGAAGCACGGCCCCATCGCGCTGATCGACCCGGGCTTCCCTGTCATCGCCGTGGCCACCAAGAGTGCCACCTACGACAAGACCGTGTCGAACCTCATGGAGTGCAAGGCGCGCGGCGCCAAGGTCATCGTCGTTGCCACCGAGGGCGACGAGGAGATCAACAAGATCGCCGACTGCATCATCCGCGTGCCAGCAGTCCGCGACGTGTTCAGCCCCATCACGGCGAGCGTCCCGCTGCAGCTGCTCGCCCGCGAGGTCGCCATCCTGCGCGGCTGCGATGTCGATCAGCCCCGAAACCTCGCTAAGAGCGTGACCGTGGAATAGTTGGTTCCGCCGTCCTAGCGACCAAGGCCCGGCTCCGTTGCAGCGGAGCCGGGCCTTGTTGCATTTGCCCAGATAAAACCTGCCAAAATAAACCTGTCCCTTTTTGGCAGGTTAGCGGAGCTTGCTGGTCTCGAAGTACTCGGGGAACTGGTCCAGAACCTCGGTTTGGTTGCGGAACATCATGTGCAGGTGCTTGCTGACCAAAAAGCTCGCTTCGATGGGGTCGCGACCGGCGATAGCGCGGCGAATCTGCTTGTGCTCGTTCACGATGTCCTGATTGTCGAGAACCTGCGTGGCGGCGCGCAGCCAGCGGAAGCGCTCAAGGTCGGCATTGGTCTCTTCGAGCCACGACCACACGGTGCTGCGACATGCGATGCTAAAAATCATGTGATGCATGAGGTTGTCGCTCAAAAAGAAGCCGATGCGATCCTCTTCGGCCATGGCCTTTTCCTGCAGCACGATGGCGCGGTCGAGCTGCTCGATGCCAGCCGACGTGGCGCGCGCGCAGCACTCCACGATCACCTGCTTTTCCAGATGCTCGCGGATGTAACAGGCACTCTCGGCAAGGGTGAGGTTGATGGGCGAGACGTAGGTACCGCTCTGGGGCACGGTGCGCACCAGGCCTTCCTGCGCCAAACGAACCAAAGCCTCGCGCACAGGGGTGCGCCCCATATCTAGGTCGTCGCAAAGTTGCTTGACGCCCAGCTTTTCGCCCGGCTTGTAGTCCAGGTAGACGATTTTGCGTCGAATGGTGTGGTAGGACTGGTCCTGTAGGCTCGTTTCCTGCTCGCCGACGTGCATCGATTCTTCCATAGCGCCTCGCAACTGTTCTATCAAACTCATATGTCAGTTGTTAATTATGCCGCGAATCAGCTCTCCGCGGTGGGTAATTCGGCTGTTGCCTGAGAACTATTGCGGCATCTTAGTCTGTGTTTGCGCAAGGCTGCGCTCAATGTTGCCGTATCATAAGCCGTCGCAAACGTGAAATAGAAAGAAGGAATCCCATATGCAACTGGCAAATATCGTACGCGAGCGCTGGAAAGGCGTCTTGTTCTGCCTAATCATTGCCATTCCCGCGACGTTGCTCGGCAAACAAATTGAGGTGGTCGGCGGTCCGGTATTTGCCATCCTCTTTGGTATGGTCCTGGCGCTCGTCTTTCCCAAGAATCGTCGCGAACAGCTCGCCGCCGGCGTTACCTATACGTCCAAAAAAGTCTTGCAGTACGCGGTTATTCTGCTTGGCTTTGGCATGAACCTCTCCCAGATTCTGTCCAAGGGCGCCCAGTCGCTGCCGATTATCGTGGCGACAATTTCGACCTCGCTTGTCATCGCCTTTGTGCTCTGCCGCGTCATGAACGTGCCGGGCAAGATCGCGACGCTTGTGGGTGTGGGTTCGTCGATTTGCGGCGGTTCTGCCATCGCCGCGACCGCACCCGTCATCGATGCCGACGATCGCGAGATTGCCCAGGCCATTTCGGTCATCTTCCTGTTTAACGTTATCGCGGCGCTCGTGTTTCCGACGCTCGGCGGCATGCTCGGGCTGACCAACGAGGGCTTTGGCCTGTTTGCCGGCACCGCCATCAACGACACCTCGTCCGTAACGGCTGCGGCGAGTGCCTGGGACAGCATGCATCCCGGCGCCAATGTGCTCGAGAGCGCCACGGTGGTCAAGCTCACCAGGACGCTGGCCATTATCCCCATCACGTTGGTCCTCGCATGCTGGCAGATGCATCTGGCGCGCAAAGCCGGCGGCGACGCCAAAAGCACGTTCTCCCTTAAACGCGCGTTTCCCATGTTTGTGCTGTTCTTTGTGCTGGCGAGCGTGATCACCACGGTGTTTCAGCTTCCCGTGTCCATCACGGCGCCCATCAAGGAGCTGTCGAAGTTCTTTATTGTGATGGCCATGGCGGCTATTGGTTTTAATACCGATATCGTCGAGCTGGTCAAAAAGGGCGGCAAGCCCATCGCATTGGGCTTTTGCTGCTGGATTGGCATTGCGTGCATGAGTTTGGGAATGCAACACGTACTGGGAATCTGGTAGAGAAGTAGCTTATTTGCGTGCTGCGTGCTGGTGAGCGCATTCTCACGGTGGAGCGATAGGAGCTCTTGCGGGTATGGCTTGTCCGCAGGTTTATAAGTCCCGAAGAGCTCTTATCGCCCCGCCAGGATGGCGATGCGGGGCAACACCTATACTCGCAGGACGGCGCTTTCTGCCCTATAGTGTTTGGTGAGCAATATCGTTCAATTTTGAAACACTCGGTCGTGCGACCGCCGGCGGTTGCACGTCGCTGCAGACAGGGGCAAATCGTGGATAGCGATGCCAAGCTGAACATCTTGACCGATGCCCTGGCTGCTGCCGGGGCATCGGCATTGGCAATCGATGCGCGTGGGGACGTCGCGATCTCGACCATGAATGACGCGGCGCTTGAGCGGGGTGTGGCGACTTTTGTCGCTGAGCGCCTCGACCGTATAGGAGACGGCGCGCGTCTGGTTATGGGGCGTGAGGGTACGCGCCTGAGCCTGACCGTTCGCCCCACCGACAAAGAGGGCGGGGGCCTTTGGGTCGTCGTGGTCCGCGAGGTGCGCGGTGCCGCGGCGCATGCGGGTATCGAGTGGCTCAACGCCGACGAAGTTGAGGCCCGCTACGAATCGAGCGCGTACGGCATCGTTGAGGGGGCGGCCTCGGTGGCTGCGCCGGTTGCAGAGAGTTACGCGCGCGGTGTGCCCCTTATGCTCGAGGGCGAGCTGGGAGCGGGTCAGGTCGAGATCGCCAAGCGCCTCTATCTGGACGGTCCTTTTGTCGGTCAGCCCTTTGTTTCCGTTGCGCTCGATGAGCTCACCGATCGCGGTTGGCGCCATGTGCTCAAAAGCGCCGAATCGCCGTTGTTCCAAACGGGGCTGACCCTTTGCATTGAGGGCTGGAACGCGGTTGGCCCCCAGCGCCTCCGCGAGCTGGTCTCCACGATGACCGACACCGCGTTGGCGACGCGCTGCCATGTGGTGCTGACAGCGAATGACATGCCGGGCGGCGGCGAAAGTGATCAAGCCGCCTTTGTGACCGAGCGCTTCGCCTGTGCGGTGAGCGTGGCGCCGGCAATCGCCGAGCAGGGAGCCGCGTCGACGAAGGTTGCGCGCTATTTGGAATATCTCGCCGATGCATTTGGGACGGCAGCGCCCACGCTGTCTGCCGCGGCGACGAAGACGCTCGATGCTTACCGCTGGCCGCGCAATTATCTGCAGCTCCGCGAGGTCTCGGAACGACTGTATATATTGGTGGGGACGGGCACGGTGGACCGCGCTGTGGCGGAGGAAGTGCTCGCCCAAGAGGACGTGATTAAGACCGCAACCTTTGGCGCCCCGACGCTCGAAAGTGACCTGTATATCCTGCGACCGCTGGCCGATACCGAGCGAGATATCGCGCATCTGGTTGTAGACCATCTCCACGGCAACCGAACCCGTGCGGCGGAGGTGCTGGGCATAAGCCGTACAACGCTGTGGCGCTTGCTGAAGGACGATGACCGTTGAGCGAGGCACCCGTGACCGCGCGCGACGCGTGTGCTACAGTCCAAAGCGTTATTGTTTCGATTTGGTTACGGCGTGCGAGGGCATATGGCTGAGACTTCAAAACCGAGCCGCAGAAGGCGGAGCGCCGCGCCGGTTAACCGACGCACGACATCGGTGACGTGGGGCAAACACGCCTCGGGGTTTGATGGCTCGTTCAAGCGCACTAAATATGGCTATCCTTCGGCAAGCGCTCGCTTGGCAATGCAGGCAGAGTCCTCGCTGTGGGGCCGCAAGCGCGTGGTGGGCTCAAAGCTCAAGCACGACGGCACGCTCGGTTACATCAGCCGCGGGGCGGCTCGCCGCAGCGGGCTCAATCCCGCTGGTTGGCATCGTTATGTGCCGATCGTGGCCGTCGTTGCAGTGATCGTCATCGCACTCGCCGCGCTTGGCTACGCCGGCGGTGGCGCCAACTTGGACGCAATGTTTAAATCGCCCGAGCTCGCGCATGTAGGTACAGAAGTTGTCGAGGGCGCTCAGACCCAGACGGGCGTCGCACCCCAGCGCGGTATCGTTGCGGCGGCCTCCACCATCGCCGATGCGCAAAAGGACGAGGACGAACAAGGCAGCGAAGCCGAAACGGCCCAGACGAACGAAACGACGACAACTCAAATATCAACATAGCTTGCCGGCAGAAGGGGACGTTCCTTTTAATATGAGCAGGACATTGTCAAGAGGCAAAATCGGGCCTGGCCCCAACGATATGGGGTCAGGCCCTCTCCCTATATCAGCCCGTCCGCGGCGACCTCGGCGTGTCTTACCGACGCTCGTCTTTGCA
>DBFOLV010000045.1:0-32596 GCA_048430825.1 Collinsella sp. | reverse complement strand
GATTGTGGGGCTAACGGGCAGGGGCCCGCCGGCTCGTTATCGTGGCGGGCGCAGTTCTGAGGAGCTCAATGGGTTATCTCGCTAAGTAAAAAGATGGTTCGCGGTGGTATTGTTGCTGTGGGTTTAATTCGATATGAAAGGGTGACTTTGGTGTCCAAGATGGATTCTACGCTCTCCTATATTACTGACCAGCTGAAGGCGCTGACTTCTATTGCTTCGCCGACGGGCTATACCCGCGCGGCGACTGATTATCTGATGGAGACCCTGCGCGATATGGGGTTTGGGCCTGAGCGTTCCAATAAGGGTAACGTGCTCGTTGAGCTTGGTGGTGAGGGTGAGCCGCTCGTGTTGGCGAGCCATGTCGATACCCTGGGCGCTATGGTGCGCTCTATCAAGGACAATGGTCGTCTGCGCCCCACGACGATCGGCGGGCATCAGTGGTCTACGGCCGATGGCGAGAACTGCACCGTCTACACGCGCGACGGCAATGTGTACACGGGTGTGGTCCTCAATACCGAGCCTTCGGCGCATGTGGCCGATGAGCCGGTCAAGACTATCGAGAAGAACATGGAGATCCTGCTCGACGAGAACGTCGACAGCAAGGACGATGTGCTCGAGCTGGGTATTCAGACTGGCGACATCATCGCTATGGACCCTCGCACGACGGTGACGGAGAGTGGCTACATTAAGAGCCGCTTCCTGGACGACAAGCTTTCGGCCGCCATTTTGCTGGGCTTGGCGCGTGCCGTCGCCGCTGGCGAGGTGACGCTTTCGCGTAAGGTTTCGCTGCTCTTTACCGTGTACGAGGAGGTCGGCCATGGCGGTGCCTTTGTGCCGGCCGACACGCGCGAGATGATCAGCGTGGACATGGGCTGCGTGGGCGACGACCTGGGCTGCACCGAGCGCATGGTGTCGATTTGCGCCAAGGATTCGGGTGGTCCGTACAACTACGACCTGGTGACCACGCTGTCCAACATCGCGCGCGAGCTGGAGCTCGATTACGCCATCGATGTGTATCCGCACTACGGCTCGGACGTTGAGGCCACGCTCTCGGCCGGCTACGACATCCGTCACGGCCTGATCGGCCCCGGCGTTTACGCGAGCCACAACTACGAGCGCAGCCACATGGACGGCGTGCGCAACACCTTCGAGCTCGTCCGCGCCTACGTACAGCGCTAGGGGAAGCGGTTCATAGCTTGGCTGACCAATTGCTCTAAGGCCCGATTGCTCGGGCCTTTTTTCGCTTCAGTCTGTTTAGTATTATGCTGTATGTAACTAATTAACTTTACGTTTGGAATACTTAACGAGGTGATGCAGCGTATGGATACATCTGAGTACTTGTCTATGGGTGATGCTGCCCGCCTGTTGGGCGTTACGAAAGCCCGCATATCTCAGCTTGCCGCATCGGGAACGCTCGTGTGCGATATTGTGGGCGGACGGAAGATGGTTGAGTATGATTCTGCGGTCGCTTATCAAAAGGTCCGCAAACGTGGACGCCGTCCTGCGGCCGATGTGGGGCGCAAGTTTACGCTGATGTCCGCCGATTACGAGGTTGCACGTGTTTCGTTTGATCCGACGCGCGAGTTTTCCTTCGAAATCGCCGAGGTCCTCGATGCGCAACGAATGCCGTTTGGCACGTGCTCGAGCTCTTCTCCAACGGTGAATAAACGGGAGCTCAACGTGTGGTGGGGCCATCGGTCGGTGCCTGACGTCCGCCCCGGACTCGTCTCGCGCTATCGTGAACTGGGAATTGCCAGTGGCATCGAGGCTCCGGTTCGGTGCCTGGGTCTCTCGCTTTCGGATTGCTATTGGCTGCGGCCGGCCGATTGCGGCGAACTCAAATGGCAAAACATCAATTACTTTGAGAACGAATTTGAGCGATCGGCGCCCGAAGAGCGTTCGGGTTGGCTGGAAGGCATCGGTCTTAAAAATCCGGATAACACGTCCGAGGGTGAGCTCCCTAAATCGTGGATGATTCGCAACGGCGTTCGCGTTCTGGTCAAGGGATGCGGCATGGACGATCAACGTCCCTTTAACGAGGCGGTTGCAACGGCTCTACATCGTCGCTTGCTGTCAGAGGGTGAGTTTGTTCCTTATGCGGTTGAGCGGATGTTCGATGCCCCTGTGTGTCTGTGCGACGACTTTCTTGACGGCCGCGAGGAATATGTTCCGGCTGTTTACGTTAAGAACGCCCTTGGCGGCCAGCGAGGAAACTCGACGTACGACCGGTACTGCCGCTTCCTTGGTAAGCATGGAGCAGACGAGACTGCCGTGAGAAGGTCTATGTCGCAGATGATTGTTTGCGACGCCCTTTTGGCCAACAGCGATCGCCATTGGCGAAACTTCGGCATCATCCGCAATGTCGATACCTTGGAGATAAGGCATGCACCGCTGTTCGATAGCGGCAACTGTCTATGGTATAACGTGCCAACTGCTGTGCTCGCAGCTGGGGAGTTTGGGTTTGCCGCTAAGCCGTTTGGACCCAATCCTTCCGTCCAGCTGGCGCTTGCGGACTCGCTCGATTGGTTCGACTCATCGCGGCTCAACGGATTTGTTGATGAGGCGATCGAGATTCTTTCGCAGAGCAAGTGGGCCACGGCGGAGGGCCGGCTCGAGTCCATTCGCCGCGGCCTGGAGCGTCGCGTTATCGAGGTGAATGCTGCTGTTGAAGTGCTTCGACACGTGCGGCGATAAGCCCGCGGCTACTTAAGCGCGCCGGTCACGGTGCCGCCGCCGAGGACGATGTCGCCGCGATAGATAACGACGGCCTGGCCGGGGGCGATGGCTCGCTGCGGCTCGTCAAAAGTCAGTAGCATTTGTCCGTCGGCGCCACGTGTAAGGGTCGCTGCCTGATCCTTTTGATGGTAGCGGTACTTGGCGCCCACGCGAATGCCGCCGGACGTGAGCTCTGCCTCCATGCGGTCGGCAGGGGCGCTCCAGATCCAGTCGTTGGCCGTGAGCGCTGTGGCCGTCAGGTCCTCGGTCTCGCCCAGGTGCACAGTGTTGTTGGCGGCATCGACGCCCGTTACGTACACGGGATGCGCCATCGCGACGCCCAGGCCCTTGCGCTGGCCGATGGTATAGCGCAACGCGCCGTTGTGGCGTCCGACTACGCTGCCGTCGCGCCATACAATATCGCCCGGCTCGGCGGCATGTCCGCAGCGGCGCTCGATATAGCCCGCGTAGTCGCCGTCTGGAATAAAGCAGATATCCTCGCTCTCGGCCTTCTTGGCGTTGATGAAGCCCTGCTCGGCGGCAATGCGGCGCACGTCGCGCTCTTTGTCCAGGTCTGCCAGCGGAAAGATTGTGCGTGCCAAGCGCTCCTGCGTAAGCGAATACAAAAAGTAGCTTTGGTCCTTCTTTGGGTCCTCGCCACGGTGCAGCTGCCAGGTGCCGTCGGACGCCTGGCTCGTTTTGGCGTAGTGACCTGTGGCGATGTAGCCGCAGCCCATATCGAGCGCTGCATCGAGCAACGCGCCAAACTTAATATGGCGGTTGCAGATGATGCACGGGTTGGGCGTCAGCCCCTCCTGATAGGCAGTCACGAAGCGCTCGATAACGTTGCGGTCGAAGGTCTGCTGCAGGTCGAGCACATGGTGGGGTATCCCCAGGCGCTCGGCGACGGCCTTTGCATCGGCGATGTCGCGGTCGACCTTACTCATGCCCGTAACGGGATCGGGCGCGGGGCAGGTGAGGCGCATGGTGGCGCCGACGCATTCGTAGCCCTGGCTTTTGAGCAGGTACGCGGTCACGCTGGAATCGACGCCGCCGCTCATGGCGACGAGCACGCGCTTGTTGTGCATGGGGAGGTTCTCCTTGGTGGCATGTGGCCAAAAAAGAAAAGCGGCGCGAGAGGCTGGTTCCGCGCCGCAGACATTGTAGCAAGTTCGGACGTCTCGTGGGATACCCTAACGAGATGGGCTCAGGCAGCCAGAAGAGAGGGGAGGCCGGCGTGCCTTGGGCCTATCGACAAGCGACGGGCCCTTAGTCCTGGAACAGTGCCGTGGACAGGTAGCGCTCACCGGTGTCAGCGAGCAGCGCCACGATGGTCTTGCCCTCGTTCTCGGGGCGCTTGGCCAGCTGCAGTGCGGCCCACACGGCGGCGCCGGACGAAATGCCCACGAGCACGCCCTCCTTGTGGCCCACGGCGCGGCCGGTGGCAAAGGCGTCGTCGTTCTCGACGGGGATGATCTCGTCATAGATCTGGGTGTCGAGGACGTCGGGCACAAAGCCGGCGCCGATACCCTGGATCTTGTGCGGGCCGGCCTGGCCCTTGGAGAGCACCGGGGAGGTGGCGGGCTCGACGGCGACGACCTGAATCTCGGGGTTTTGTTCCTTAAGGAACTCACCCACGCCGGTCACGGTGCCGCCGGTTCCAACGCCGGCGACGAAGATGTCGACCTCGCCGTCGGTGTCATCCCAGATCTCGGGGCCGGTCGTGGCCTTGTGGATGGCGGGGTTGGCGGGGTTCACAAACTGGCCGGCGATAATGCTGTTGGGGGTCTCCTTCTGCAGCTCCTCGGCCTTGGCGATGGCGCCCTTCATGCCCTTGGAGCCGTCGGTGAGCACGAGCTGTGCGCCGTATGCCTGCATAAGCTTGCGGCGCTCCACGGACATGGTCTCGGGCATGGTGATGATCACCTTGTAGCCGCGGGCAGCCGCCACCGAGGCGATGCCGACGCCGGTGTTGCCGCTCGTGGGCTCGATGATGGTGTAGTCGCCACCGCGCACGAGCTTGCCGGCCTTCTCGGCCTCGTCGATCATGTTCTTGGCGACGCGGTCTTTGACGGAGCCGGCGGGGTTGAAGTATTCCAGCTTGACGAGCACGCGGGCCTTGAGGTCCTCATCGGCCTCAAAGTGAGTGAGCTCCAGAAGCGGGGTGTGGCCGATAAGCTGATCGATGGACGTATAAACATTGCTCATGGTGAACCTCCAAAGTGTTCAAATGACTGGATGCCGTGTGGTTTTACGGTGTGTGTAGCAGCGAAACCCACAAACCTTATAGGTTGTTCGTTTTGCTGTTGGCAAGCATAGTAGACGCTAAAGCCTAGTAACGCAATAGGAAATAGAAGATTATGACGAGTCGATTAACCATCTTGACGGGAATGGGTATTTTCAAAACCAATTTTTCGACTAGAATTTCTACGGACTAAATGACCGAAAGGCAGCACTATACATGTTGGTTTCTACTAAGGGCAGATATGCCCTGCGCGTTATGGTCGATCTGGCCGAGCACCAGGCAGCCGGTCGCATCCCGCTCAAAGAGATCGCGGCGCGACAGGGGATTTCCGAGAAATATCTCGAGAACATTTTGGCTACGCTCGTGCGCGCCAACATGCTCTCGGGCATGCGCGGCAAGGGCGGCGGCTATGTGCTCACGCGCCCGCCCGAGCAATACACGGTGGGCGAGATCTTGCGCCTGACCGAGGGCAGTCTGGCGCCGGTCGCCTGCCTGGATGGCGACTGCAAGGGCTGCTCGCGTTCGGATGAGTGCCCCACGCTCGACGTGTGGAAGAACCTGGACAAGCTCATCAACGACTACCTCGACGGTGTGACGCTCGATCAACTTGTCGCTCCCAACCATGGCTACGACTACGTCATCTAACCCACACCTGCATTTGGGGACGGGGTGGAAATGGTAGATTTTCTCGCCCTTTGAGACTTGGCAAATAAGAAGGCCGCCCATTTTTGCGATGGGCGGCCTTCGTTTTGGGCTGTTGAGACGGACACGGCCGGAATGGCCGTTTTAGTCCTCGGCGATGCTGTCGAGAATGCTGCGCATGATGGATACCAGGATGCTGCCCATAAAGGCCGATCCAAAGCCGGCAATGGAGATACCCGCGCCCAGCAGATTGACCGACAGGTAGCTGGCCAGCTCGAGCATAAAGCTGTTGACGACAAGCTGGAAAATGCCCAGCGTAATGATCGTGAGCGGCAGCGAGATGACCGTGAGGAACGGTTTGACGAACGAATCGACAATGTTCAGGAACAGTCCCACAAAGGCAAAGCAGACCCAGGTCTCGGCAAAGCCGAAGGGTTGGATACCGGGGACGAGGAACGTGGCGATCGCGATGGCGATCGAGGTGAAGAGCCAGTTAAGCATAAAGCGCATGGCGTGAATCCTTTCTTGCGCCGGGATTGCTGGCGTCGCGTGAAGCGGCTTACGGCGGCGACCTGGATGGTTGCGCGGGCGCGCCGCGGTGTTTGGGCGCCCATTGTCTCAAATATTCGTGGAGCTTACGTGCGCATATGGTTTCTAAACGGCGTTCGTCCTGAAAAACGCGCCGCTGGCAGAGAGTCTTGTCGCTTTAGTTTGGTGGTGTGCTACACTGCTACGGGCAAAAGCCACAGGTGTTGCCCTATTGCATAGAACGGGCGAACGATGCCCGATGTCAGTATCAACTTCGATGCCTTTTGGCGGGTTTGGCGGTGATCGATGAATATCGAGAACATGTTTGACAAGCCTGATGTCAAGCAGCTGGTCCACGCATTTAGCCTTTTGGACGACGAGAAGGATATCCAAGCGTTTTTGACCGATATCTGCACGCCGCGCGAGATTTGCGACCTTTCTCAGCGTTTGCAGGTTGCGCGCTATTTGGACGAGGGCGAGCCTTATGTTGAGGTTCAGGCCCGTACCGGCGCTTCGTCCACCACGGTGAGCCGCGTTTCAAAGGCGCTGAACGGCGAGTACGGTGGCTACCGCAAGATCCTCATTAAGTTGGAGGATGGCGAGTAGGCCGCGCAAAACCAATTGTTCAAAACCGCTCCTCCGGGGGCGGTTTTTTGATCCCCTGGGGACGGAGGAAAACGGATCACCGAGGGGGTCAGTCTAACCAGGTGATCCGTTTTCCTCCGTCCCCAGGGGATCAAATCTGTTGGCGTGGGGCAAATCTGTCCGCGTGGGCGGGTAGGATGGATGCATTGATTATTGCGAACGGTTTGAGCGGAGGACCATGCCTGTTCGAATCTATACCACCAATGCCGGCACGGATTTGAGCGATGCCGAGTCGGCGCTGCTTGCCGACCTTATTGCCCGTCACGGGCGTGCCGTGTTGCTGGCACCAACGTTTGCCGAGCTCGATCTGTGCCGTCATGATGCGGCGGAAGCCGGCATTTCGCTGGGTATCGACTACAAGACACCCGCATCGTGGCTTCGCTCGCTTTGGGAGCTTTTGGGCGACGGGCGCGGTTTCGTCGACAACCTGCAACGTCAGATGCTGTTTTCGGATATGATTGCCCGCCGCGACGATGCCGACCTGCAGCCGCTTTCGCGTAGCCAGGGCACGGTGCGCATGCTCGCGCGCATGGCTCGCGATGTGCTTCCGGGTGTGGCGGGGACTGGTGCCGAGCGTTGCTGCGACAACGTTTGCAAGCCCAAGCCCAAAAGCGATGCCGAGGCTCGTGTGTTCGAGCTTTTGCGCGCCTACGCGGGCGGTTTGGACCGTCGAGATATGGTTGAGCCCTGCGAGGCAGCTGACATTATGACCAGTGTCCTGGCCGATAGCCTGCCGGCGTGCACTCGCGCCGTATGCGTGCGCGGTATCACGTCGTTTACGCACGGTCTGCTCGAGCTGCTGTCTGCCGTGGCGAACAATGGGGGAGAGGTCGTCGTGCTGCTTGCCCGCGAGCAGGCGGCGATGCGCGAGGAGCTTGCCACGGCATTTGATGCCCGCGGTGTGTTGTTTGAGATCGCGCCGCTAGGGGAGGGTGTCGGCGCGTCTGATGCCGCTTACGGGACCGCCGCTCAGCCTGCCTTTATTGAGGTCGCTGGCCCCCATGCCCGTGCTCATGCTTATGCGGACGCAATTGATGATCTGGTAAAAACGTGCCGGGGTTCCGAGGTCGACGGCGCCTCTGCCGACCCTGTGCGTGTGCTTGCCGTTTCTGCCCGGGCATCCCAGCTGTTCGGTGAGCTCGCCTCTCGTCTGGCGGCTCGTCATATCGCTGCCGAGACAACTGAGTTCACGGCGTTTTCCCAATCCATTGCGGGCAGGCAGTTTGCGGCGCTTGCCGGCCTGATTGAGCGTATGAAGGCCGCCGATGAGGGCATGGCGTCAAAGACCGAGTGGTGGCCCGCGCCGGAGCTTACCGACTGGATCTACAGTCCGCTTTCGGGTGCCGACGCCGCGAGCGCCCGCGGCTTCGACAAGAACATACGCCTGTCGCGCAGCAAGACCGCTGCGGGCGTCAAGAGCCTGCTGCAGAGCGTGCAGGGCCAGGTGAGGGGCGCCCGCAAGGCCGCCAGCGACGATAACTGGTTTAAGAATGTGCCGTGCGTGGTCTCGGACGTGTTTCAGGCGCTGTGGCGCGACAAACCCGTGACGGCGCTCAAGGCCATGCTCGCCGTTGCAGAGGCGCTGCCCGATCGCGCTCTAGGCGGTCTTGACGGCCAGGCCCGTCGTCAGGCAGAGACGGCTTTGCTGCGCCATGCCATCGACATCCTTATGAACGATGCTCGCGCGCTTGACGTGTCGCAGGCCGCGACCGTGCCGGTTCTCGACGGCGTTCGAACTAAGGTGGACAAGCGCAGCACCGCTTACGATTACGAGACCTACGAGGTCGATCGCACGCCACGGGCGCAAGTGCGCTTCGTGTCGCTTGCCGATGCGTCGGTTTTGCGTCCTGGCGGCTACGATGCCGTGCTGTTTGCCGATGTCGACCTGGACAGCTATCCGCTTTCGCATGAAGAGGGCCCGCTTGCCACGTTGACGGCCGAGCTGCGCCGCGACGGCGTGTCTTTGGAGCCCGCCGCCCTGCTGCGCGTGCGCTTTGGCCGTGCGATGCAGGCGACGAGCGGTCCGGTCGCGCTTGCCCGCGTGACACACGATCGCCAGGCGCGCGAGTGCTACCCGGCAGCCGTATGGACCGAGCTGCGGGCACATGCCGAGGCCGCTGGCGCTGCCAAGCCCACGTGCGTGGGCGAGGGCGATATCATCGCCGACTTTGATCCCGCGGCAGGTGAAGGCCTCAAGCGCGAGCGCGTGACCTGTGAAGCCCCTCAGCACCTGAGCGATGAAGCCATTCCGTATCTGGTTCTGCGCCGTCGCGATGGCGAGGGCGAGGATGCGCCGCTCGTGCCGCGTCTGACGTCCGCCTCGCAGATCGAGGCCTATTCTACCTGTCCACTGTGCTGGTTCGTGTCGTATCGCGTCAAGCCCCAGTCTATCGACGCGGGCTTTGGCAACATGGAGAAGGGCAACTTTGTCCACGACGTGCTGGAGCATCTGCATGCCCGTCTGCCCCAAGAGGGCATGGAGCGCGTGACGCCCGAGAATCTGCCGCGTGCACAGGAGCTGCTGCACGAGGTCTTTGACGAGACGTTGGCCGAGCATGCCTCCAAGCGCGGCACGGAGGGCCCGCTGGTGCCGCTCTCTGCGGTGGAGGAGCGCCAGGTGACCGAGATCTTGCCGCAGCTGGAGGGTGTGCTTGCCTACGAGTCCGAGGCACTTGCCCCCTTTGCCCCGCGCTACCTGGAGTTCGCCTTCAACGAGCTCAAGGTCGAGTATGCCGGTTGGCCGCTTGGCGGGCGCATCGACCGCGTGGACGTGGACGCCGAGAATCGTGCCGTGGTGATCGACTACAAGCATCGCACGGGCGTTGAGGAGTTTAAGCTCGCCGACCCTACGGTGCGCGACGAGGAATCGGGCACGGCGCCCATCGACGATCCGCGCTGGTTGCCACCACATACCCAAACGCTCATCTACGCCCAGGCCATGCGCCGGGCGCTGGATTTGGACACCCGCGCGGCGCTCTACTTTTCGACCAAGGGCGGCAAGCCGGCGTTGCGCGGTGCCGCGAGCGCCGAGCTGCTCGAGGAAGAGCGCGGCGACGGTCGCATCCCGGGCCTTAAGAAAGGTTTCCCCGGCGAGGGTGGCAACATGGACTTCGACGCCCTGCTCGATCGCGTTGAGGCCGGCATCGCCGAGCGCCTGCGCGAGCTCGAGGCAGGCAACGTTGCCGCCGTCGACCCGACGTCGGCTCAGGCCGCGCATGCGCGCTGCTCGTATAACCACGAAGGAACGTTTGTAAGGAGGGACGTGTAGACCATGGATCTTTCGACTTTGATGCCGCAACAGCTGCAGATTGTCAAAACGCTCGACCGTCCGCTGTTTGTCTCGGCGGGCGCCGGTTCGGGCAAGACCTTTACCCTCACGCGTCGCATCGTCTACGCGCTCTCGCCTGAATCCGGTCCGTTCGTTGAACATCTTGACCAGGTGCTCGCCATTACCTTTACCAAAGATGCCGCGGCCGAGATCCGTGACCGCGTGCGCCGTGCGCTTATCGACGAGGGCATGGACGAGGAAGCACTGACCGTCGACGACGCGTGGATCTCGACCATTCACGGCATGTGCTCGCGTATCCTGCGCGCGCATGCGCTGGAGCTGGGCATCGACCCCGAGTTCACGGTGCTCACCGATACCGACGAGCTTATGGACCAGGCTGTTGAGCATGTGTTGGCCCGCGCGACGGCGCCCGATGCCGCCCCCGAGCTCGCGGCATCGCTCAAGGCCCTCTATGCCTGGTATCCCATGGCGGGCGAGGGCGGTTCCTTTGGCGCTGGCGCGACCATCAAGGGCCTGGTGCGCGACCTGCTGGAGCTGTCGAGCCAGTTGCCGGGCGGTATGGACGACGTGTGCGTGGCGCGCGGGCAGGCCGATACCTCGGCACTCGCCGATGCCTATCGCGCGGCGCTGGGCGCAAGCAAGGCCGCGACCGAGAAGGCGCAGATGGCACTCGACGCCATTGACGCGTTCGAGGCGAGTGGCAAAACCATGGAGGATGCGGCGCGACTCATGATGTCGTGCACCATGCCGCGCGCGAGCAAGGCATTCCCTAAGGAGCAGGTCGAGCTGCTCAAGGCCGAGGCCGCCGATGCGTTTATCAATATCGTGCTTGCCTGCGGTGGCCCGGCGCTCGATGCGCTGGTGGGCCTGGCCCGTTCCGTGGAGGCTGAGTATCGCGCGCTGAAGGCTGCCCAGTCCGCCCTCGATAATAACGACCTGCTGCGTATGGCCTACGAGGCCCTGCGCGATTACCCTGCCATCCGTGCTGCGTACGAGGGCCGCTTTAAGATGGTCATGATCGATGAGTTTCAGGATACCGACCAGATGCAGGTCGATCTGATACGCTACCTGACGGGTGCGGGGGAGCGCGCGCTGTGCACCGTGGGCGATGCGCAGCAGTCCATCTATCGCTTCCGTGGCGCCGAGGTCGAGGTGTTCCGTCGTCAGGAGCGCAAGGTGGGCTCGTCTGCCGCGCCCGAGGCGACTGCCGTGGCCGATGCCCCTGCCGGCGAACTCGTCAAACTCGTGCGCAACTTCCGCAGCCATGACGAGGTGCTGCGTTACGTGGCACGCGTCTTCGACGGCGATGACGGCGGCCTGATGCAGGGCTTTTTGGATCTTGAGGCGAGCGACGGCCGCAAGGACACGCTGGTGGCGGACGCCTCGCGCCGCCAGGCCCTCTTTGTTGCCGGCGGCAGTATGCAGGAGCGCACACAGGCCAAGGCCCGCGCGATCGCCGAGCGCTTCCGCGCGCTTGCCGATGCCGGCCAGCCCCAGGGCGGCATGGTACTGCTGCTGGGCCGCATGACCAACGCCGATGTCTACGCCCAGGCCTTCCGCGATCAGGGGCTCGACTGCGTCATCGCAGGCGGCTCGGTCTTTGCCCAGGCAGCCGAGGTGCAGACGGTGCGTGCCCTGGTCTGCGCGCTCGCCAATCCGGCCGATACGGCGCAGGGCCTTATGCCGCTGCTCGCCTCGCCGATGTTTGCGCTCGGCGCCCAGGAGTTCCTGGCGCTGGCGACCAAGCTCGATGGCGAGACGGGGGAGACCTCGCGCCGGAATATCGACATGGGCATCATGAGCGATTCCGATGTGCCGGGCTTGCAGGGCTTGCCGCTTGTGACGCGTGCCCGCGAGGTGCTGCGCTACGCACTGCGTCGCGTGGGGCGTGATTCGTTCGCCGCCATCGCGCGCGACGCGGTCAATGCCTCCGGCTGGTTCGTGCGCCTGGCGCAGCGCGGCCCCGAGGGCAAGGCCATCGCCGCCAACGTGCTCAAGGCGCTCGACGCCGTGGCCGAGGAGGAGGCCGAGTTCGGCAACTCGCCGCGTTCCATCGCGCTGGCCTTCGACCGCTTCTTGGCGGGCAAGGAGGCCCCGGGTGCCCTCAACGAGGAGGGCGACGGCGCGGTGCGCATCATGACCGTGCATGCGTCCAAGGGTCTGGAGTATCCGGTCGTAGCGGTTGCCGAGTGTTTTGGCGTGCGCAAGCCGTCCGGTGCGGCTCAGATGGGGCGTGTCGAGGGCGGAGCGCAGGTCGTGGCACTGCCAGCTCGTTTTGATGGCGTTAAGCTTGCCGATGGGACCTTTGTGAAGGGCGATGACGTCAAAAAGCAGTTTGAGCATGCGTTTAAGGGCAAGGGCACGTCGCTGTGGCTGCCGCCGGAGCTCATGGAGGACGTCTGTGCGACGGGTTCTCCCGCCGAGGCATTTGCTCGCCTGCGCAACGACGACCTGCAGCTTTCGCTCGAGGAGCGGGCTCGTCTGCTCTATGTCGCCATGACGCGAGCGCGTGAGCTGGTCATTCTGGCGATGGATGCCGGCGTGAGCCGCGGCAAGGTGACGGCGCCGACCTTCGATGTCGAGACCGATCTGACCTACGATGTGCTGCGCCGCATCCTGCCGGCCGACAGTCTGGACATGCCGCAGCTCGATAGCGACCGTTTGGTGTTCGACAACTCCAAGCCGGGCGACTACGAGCTTATCTCGCTGGCGGACTTTACGTTTGGCGAGCAGGCGTTTGAGGCCAACGCTTCGCTGGATGTCGAGGGCAGGCTTGTTCGCGGCGATGCCGATGCCGCCGATAATGCTGCGCGCTCAACCGTGCCCGGTCCTGCCGACCCCAAGCCCGATTCGTTTGAGCTTGTGTATCCCCAGGCAGTGGGCGTGCGCATGGGCATCTGTCCGTATCCGATGCGTGATTCGTATAGCTACTCGTCAATCGCCGCGGCGCTCCATGCCGAGACGGAAGATCGTGCCGCCGAGGCACACGTGCCCATGGACGAGTCCGGCGATGATGCGGAGTCGGATGGTTCCGAGATGACGGATGCAGACGTGGCCGCCGTCGAGCCCGTTGGCAACCCCATGGCGCTGGGCTCGGCCTTCCACGCTGCCTGCCAGTGGCTCATCGAGATGGGTGCCGATGCGCTGCCCGCTGAGCGTGCCGAGGCCCTGGCTCGCCTGTGGCACCTGACGCCGGAACAGCGCGAACGCTTCGACGTTGCCCTGGACCGCTGGCTCAAGTCGGCTGTTCGTGCCGACCTGCTCGCGTGGCCGTGCGTTCGCGCCGAGGTGCCGTTCTTTTCACTGGGCTGCGAGGACAAGGACATCGCTCGCTACGGTGCTTATGCCGAGGGCGCCATCGATGCACTGGCTACCGACCCGGCCGATCCGTCGTGCGCACTGGTCATCGACTACAAGACGGGCGGCACGCCGGATGAGACGCCCGACCAGCTGCTCGAGAAGCACGCCCTGCAGGCGCGCGTTTACGCTGATGTTCTGCACAAGGCGGGCTTTGAGGCCGTGACCGTCAAGTTCGTCCGCGTGGAGCAGCCGGATCCAACCATCTTCGTCGAACCCGCCGAACCTCAAGTAGTCACCTACAACCTCTAGCCACCTCAGGCTTTACGGTGCTATTTGGTTAGTTTTGGGGCCGTAAAGCCCTCAATCGTCCAAATGGCACCGCAACGCATGGGAGAGCCTGGGGCGGTACAATGACTCGAACGGTTCAAACGAATAAGGAGCCATCATGCAGCTCACCAAAACGCTTAAGGTGACGCCGGAGGAGCTTTTTGACGCTCTGGCGGGGTCCATCATGCAGGATATCGAGAACGCCACGGGCAAGCGTCCCAGCCGCAACAAGCTCAACGGCTATAAGTACGAGAAGCGTGCCCAGTCTGCAAAAGGCAAGGCTAAGGGCACGGCGATTAAGGTTAAGATCAAGCACTTTGACTACCCGTGCTTCTATGAGGTCCGATTTCAGTATGCGGCGGGCATCAATACCATGCGCTATGAGGCTGCACCTGCTGGCGATGGTGCCTGCGAGCTCACCTATACCGAGGATTTTCAGGGCGTGGGTGGCAACACGTCTGGCACGCGCGGCAAGCTCGGCCTCTTCTTCTATGAGCGCAAGCTCAAGAGCCACGCCAACCAGACGATTGATCAAATCGTCAAATACATCGAGGGTGAGCGCCGCGTAAAGGCTAATCCCGCCTTCGCCGATGATACTGCCGAAAACGCTTCGGATGTATTCCATTGATACCCTGTTCAAAAGCTTTACCGCTCTTCACATCAACTGTGAACACTTCAGGCTTCGAATCAGTAGCGAGCGGCCCGACAAAAATAGTTGTTGGTAGTGCCAAATGAATAAGAATGCCATTACGCAACTGCACGTCTATTCCGCCTTTTTCGTTCTCACGGGATTTGTTTTAAATCGGGGAGTGTTTCTACTTTTCCTTGCGGAGAAAGGAATGTCTGTAACGGAAATCGCGCTTTATCAAGCCCTGTTCAACATAGCAACGGTCGTCCTCGAGCTGCCAACAGGGCTGATAGGCGATTTCTTTGGAAAGAAGTTTTCGATTCAAGTGGGCGTGCTGCTGCTTTTCTTCCATACCGCCGGCATGCTGTTGCTCTCAGGCCCCTTTCTTGTCGTGCTTTCCCTTGTTGAGGCACTCGCCTACTCCCTTCAATCGGGATCCGAACAAGCACTTTTATATGAAATTGCCCGAAATGCCGGTCAAGGAGAGCGCTTCCTCACCATCAACGCTCGGCTGCTTGCCGCGCAATCAATCGCTACGGGAATGGCAATTGTGCTCTGATCTTTCATTGCCCAAGTATCTTGGAGTGCCCTCTACGTATGTGTCTCCGTTTTCTATCTCCTGCAGCTTTTCCTTCTGTATCCCATTGAGAGGACGGAAACGACCCGTTCTGAAAGATCAGAAAAGGGGAGGTTTGACGCAGCCAAGATGTTCAGGCGCGAGACCTGGCGCGTTGGAGAATCCGCTTTTGCGGTATTGCTTCTCCTAATCGGCACAAGCATGCTCGACGGATTCTACGGGAGTTATTACAACTTGAATCAGTTGGTATTCGACGCATTTGATGCTCCCGTCTCCATAATAGGAATCTTTTTCGGTGCATCCTATGCAGTAAATGCGATGGCCTACATTGCAGCAGATTTCTTCTCATCGCGTTTCGGGAAAAGAAATACCATGCGCGGCTCGATGCTAATTGAGGCTGGCCTTTTCATGATTCTTCCGTGGTTCGCTTCAAATCCGCTGTGTTTGTTTGGCCTTAGCATGGTGCTTTGTTTTCTCCCAGAAGTGGTGTACATCACTTCGGAAAACTTAATCCAAGACGCGATAGCGGACGATCTCCGCGCGACGATCCTTTCCGTCGCGTCTCTGGTAAGGGCTCTCTTTTCCGCAATGTTTTTCTCCATATTTGGACATGTGTTGGGGTTATATCCCATTCAGATAGCGCTCGGTATTATTGGTACAATCGCGATAGCAATTACCGCCGTTGTTTCATTGAAAATGGTAGGAATGCAGGTCTCCAAGAATTGATATATCGATTGACGAGCTATCCGAAGCGTCGAGCCTTCTTGATGGACATGACTATTCGTCACAAATCATTTCGCGCATCGCCGGGGTTCCAGTAATACTCGATGTATCTGGATGCCCTCATTCCCCTTTTTGAAGGTACCAAATTAGCTACCCGTGTGGGTTTGGCTAGGTTCGGGTGCTGTCCGTGCCGTGGGGTAAAATCGTTCAGTCAGAACACGAACCCGCATCGGAGCTCATCACATGGCATTCGTCCATCTGCACAATCACACTGTTTTCTCCATGCTCGACGGCGCAACCCGTATCCAGGATATGGTCAACCGCGCCGTAGAGCTGGGCATGCCCGCCGTGGCCATTACCGACCACGGCTACATGTATGGCGTGCCCGACCTGGCGCTGGCCTGCGACGCCGTCAATCACAACACGCCCGAGTACAAAACCTGGAGCCACGACAAGGCCTTCTTGGAAAAGGACCGCCGCGACGAGCTGGTGGAGCCCGACCCCGAGGCAAACCCGCGCGAGCATGCCCAGTACGTCAAAGACATGGCCATGTGGGACGAGAAGGGCAACATCGACGAGCTCAAGCCGCCCCTGGTCATCAAACCCATCTTTGGCTGCGAGGTCTACTTTACGCCGGACGAGACCCTTGCCCGCGACCATAAGCCCGAGCTCTACCACATGATCCTTCTGGCCAAGGACCAGGAGGGCTACGTCAACCTGATGCAGACGGTTTCCGAGGCCGCCGTGCAGGGCTTTTACTACAAGCCGCGCGTGACGCTCGACAACCTGCGCCGCCATGCCAAGGGCATGATCTGCACCAGCGCCTGCATCGCGGGCATCATCCCCAAGTGCATCGACCGCGGTGACATGGAGGGCGCCATCAAGTGGGCCGAGACCTTCCGTGACACCTTTGATCCCGGCGACTTCTATATCGAGATCCAGGAACACGGCATCACCACCGACAACGGCCTGACCGACGAGCAGATGGACCGCACGCTCATCGATATTGCCAAGCAGGTGGGCGTCAAGGTCATCGCCACCAACGACTTCCACTACCTGCGCCGCGAGGACGCGCCCGTGCAGGACGTCATCATGTGCATTGGCATGAACGCCAAGGTCGACGACCCCAACCGCATGCGCATGACCGGCTCGGAGTTTTACATGAAGACCGAGGAGGAGATGCGGGCGATGTTCCCGTATTGCCCCGAGGCCTGCGACAACACGCTCGAGATTGCCGACAAGTGCTACGTTGAGCTGGACTGGGACTCCATCATCCTGCCGCGCTTCCCGTTGCTCGATCCCGGCGAGACGCACGAGAGCCAGTTCCGCCGCGAGTGCGAGAAGGGCCTGCGCCAACACTACGGTGACGACTGGGCCACGCGCGAGATCTGTGGCGTCAACATCAAAGAGCGCTTTGAGTACGAATACAAGGTCATCTGCGACAAGGGCTTTGCCGCCTACTTTTTGATCGTCGCCGAGTACGTGCAATGGGCCAAGGACAACGGCATCGGCGTCGGTCCCGGCCGTGGCTCGGCCGCCGGCGCTATCGTCGCCTACGCCATGAACATCACCGCGTTCGACCCGCTCGAGAACGGCCTGATGTTCGAGAGGTTCCTGTCCCCGCAGCGTACCGAGATGCCCGATATCGATATGGACTTCGACGATGAGCGGCGCCTCGAGGTCGTGGAGCACGTTCGCCAGCTCTACGGTCCCGAGAAGGTCACCCACGTCATCACCTACTCGACCATTAAGGCCAAGCAGGCCATCAACGACGCCGCGCGCGTGCTGGACTACCCGGTCTACATGGGCCAGCGCCTGTCCAAGATGGTCTCGAGCGACCCCAAGGTCAAGCTCAAGCAGGTGCTCGAAAAGCAACCCGGCAAAGAGGATCTGTTTAACCCCGACTTTGCCGAGGCCTATAAAAAGGACGACGACGCCCGTCGCATCATCGACACGGCGCTCTCGATCGAGGGCCTCACCCGTGGCGAGGGCGTGCACGCGTGCGCCGTTCTGATCTGCCGTGACCCCGTCAACGAGCACGTGCCCACCAAGCTCGACACCAAGGGCGGCGTCGAGATTACCCAGTATGAGGGCCATACCGTTGCCGACATGGGCCTGCTCAAGATGGACTTCTTGGGCCTACGCACGCTGACGGTTATCTCTAAGGCCAAGGCAAACATCAAAAAGAACTTCGGCATCGACATCAAAGAGGAAGAGATTCCCTTTGACGACCCCGAGATCTTTAAGCTCATGGGCTCCGGCCACACCGCCGGCGTCTTCCAGGTCGAGTCCGCCGGCATGACGGCCACGATCAAGAACATGAAGCCCACCGAGTACAAGCACGTCGTAGCATTGATCGCCCTGTATCGCCCGGGCCCGCTGGGCGCCGGCATGGTTTCGTCCTACATCAACCGTATGAACGGCAAGGAGCCGGCCGTCTCCTACGACGACCGTCTGGACGACATCCTGGGCGAAACCTACGGCACCATGGTCTACCAGGAGCAGGTTATGCTCATCTCCGTCGAGATGTGCGGCTTCTCCAAGGGCGAATCGGACTCGCGTATCCGTAAGCCCGTGGCTAAGAAAAAGATCAAGCTGCTCACCTCGACGGTGCTCCACTGGGAGGATGGCTCGGACGAGACCACCTACGACCACTGGATGAACGGCGCTATCAAGAACAACTACACGCGCGAGGTCGCCCAGAAGATTTGGGACGATGTTCTCGAGTTCGCGTCCTACGCCTTCAACAAGTCGCACTCCGCCGGCTACGCCATCCTGGTTATGCAGACGGCGTGGCTCAAGGCGCACTATCCGCACGAGTACATGGCGGCCGTTCTGACGTCCTACACGGGTAAGACCGACAAGATCGTGCACTACGTCTCGGCATGCCGTCACGACGGCATCCCCGTGCTGTCGCCAGATGTCAACGAGTCCGGTACCGAGTTCACGGCTACCAAGGAGGGCGTGCGCTTTGGTCTGGCCGGCATCCGCGGCGTGGGCACCGGCGTGGCGCAGGCGATTATCGCCGAGCGCGAGGCGGGCGGCCCGTTTAAGACGCTGCACGACTTTGTCGAGCGCGTGGACTCCAGCCAGGCAAACCGCCGCGTGATCGAATCGCTCATCAAGGCAGGCGCCTTCGACTCCACGGGGTATCCGCGTCGCCAGATGATGCACTTTGTGGACAAGAACAACCCCGAGAACATCATCGATGCCGCAGTAAAGCGCCAGAAGGATCGCGCGAGCGGCCAGACGTCGTTCTTCGATATGTTTGGCGACGTTGAGGGCTCGGGCTTTGAGGTGAGCGTGCCCGATCCGGATGGCCAGGAGTGGGACCGCCACCTTAAGCTGAGCCAGGAGAAAGAGGTTCTGGGCATCTATGTCTCGGACCACCCGCTGCGCCCGTTTGAGTATGCACTTAGCAAAGCGCGCGACTTCTCGTTCTCGCAGATCGACACCGGCTATGAGGTGCAAAACCCCACGGGCGGTACCATCAACCAGGAGATTCCCGAGGGCAAGGCGCTGTGGTGGGCCGGCATGGTCTCGAGCGTGTCCAAGCGCGTGACCAAAAACGGCGATCCCATGGGTATCGTGCAGCTCGAGGACATGGAAGGCGAGGCCACGGTCGTGGTGTTTCCCAAGACCTACAAGGAGGCCGAGGGGTACCTGTACGGCGAGGTCGATCCCGAGACCGGCGCGCAGCTGTCCGATGCGTTTGTGCGCATTAAGGGCAAGCTCGAGCGCTCGGACCGCGGCGACCAGATCATCGCGCAGGAGATCGTGCCGCTGGAGCTTAGCGAGGAGAAAAACAAGCCCAAGGTCTTTGAGGTCATGGTGCCCAACAGTCGATTTAGCCAGGGCAATATGGCGCGCCTGGCCACGGTGCTCACCACCAACCCGGGCGGCGACCGCGTGGAGATCTTTATTGAGCAAGTCGACGGGCGCGTGCTGCGTGCTGAGGTGCCGGCCAAGGTCAATGCACGCTCGATTCCGCTGCTGGCAGAGGCAAAGGCCATCGTCGGCAACCAAGGCCGCGTGACGGTGATCTAAGATGATTTTTCTGGGACGGGGATTAAAAAATCATTTTGGGTGACGCGCGGCGGAAGACCAGTTTTTCTGGGATGGGAATGATTTTCTCATCCCCGTCCCAGAAAAATCATTTGGCATGTGAGATTGGAGGAAGTGATGGCGCAGGGGACGTTTGTGCAGGCGCTCCGGAAAGAGGCGGCGCTGAGCGGCACCTTTATGAAGGGGCGTTCGCTCATGCTTAACGGCGCCGTGCTGTCGATCGAGGACAGCGGCTCGCGCTTCTCCAAAAATGTGACGGTTGAGGGCTCGGTGCGCGGTTCGCGTGGCGACCTGTACAAGACGCACGTGGCGCTCGACATGGACGAGCACGAGGTGATCGACTACGACTGCGATTGCCCCGCCGCCTATCGTTACCCCGGTATGTGCAAGCACGCTATTGCCACGGCTCTGGCGTATTTGGATGCCAGCGGCGCCGAGCCCGTCGAAGGTTTGCGCACGCCGGTCCGCACGTTTACGGCGCAGCCGAAACAGCCCGCGCGCACCGCGCTCAAAGCGCCGGCCGTCAATCCCAACTTTCCCTTTCCGGCGCCCGTCCCCACGAGTCCCAGCCTCATGGCGGCGCTCTCCGATCTTTCGGACGCACGCATGGATGAGCTGGCGAGCATGCGCCGCAAGCTCGCTGGCAGTGTGGATCCCGATGCCCCCAAGGCGGTGTTGGAGCCCTCGTTGGTGCCGTACTACAATCCACTGTTTGCCAACCGCTTTAGCTGGGCGCTCGAGCTTCGCATTCGTTGTGGATCGGTCTCCTACGTGGTCAAGGATATCGACGGCATGGCCGACGCCTATGTCCGAGGCGGCACCTTCTCGTACGGCAAGAAGCTCACGTTTGTCCATACGCCCGAAGCCTTCGAGGACGTGTCGACAAAGCTGCTCAACCTTGTTGTGACGACAGTTGCCTATCTCGATGACATCACAAGCTCGCGTTCGGCGTCGTACGACTTTGCCCGCAGCGGTTTTGTCGCCGAGCGTCAGTTGCCGCTGTCCGAGCATAGCATCGTATATGTGCTGGACCTGCTGCGTGGCCAGACCATCTCCTTTGAGCCCGCCTGGTCGCGGGGGACGACGACGCATCGCACCTATGACGTGGCGGTTGAGATGCCTCCGGAAGGGGAGGACGAGGCTCTGTCTAAGCGCCCACCGCTCCTTGCCGCCAAAATCGCGCCGGCGGCTGGCGGCAGCTACGATCTACGCCTGCCGGCCGATGCATACTGCTTTGCTTCGGGCGACGTTGCCTATCTGGTCGACACCCGCCGTGCGCGCCGCGCCGATGTAGCGTTTGCCCAGCATGCGGCGCCGTTCCTATCGCGCTTACTGCCCTGTCGCACGCCGATCCATATCGCTGTCGACCAGGTGGGGGAGTTCTGTCGTATGGCGCTGCCCATTTTGCGCGACTACACCGACCTTACCGCGCCCGCCGTGCTCGACACCGTGGCGCCCGAGCCGAGCTTTGCCATGGCAATCGGTGTCGACGACGGGCTCGTGACCTGCAAGATTACGGTTTCCTACGGCGACTGGTCGGCAGATCTCTTTAGCCTGGGTGCTCCGGGAAGCCCCTTCGAAGAACAGCGCCCGGGCGTGCCGCCGCGCGACGAGATAGCAGAGTTTCGCGTTATGGACACGGCGGCCCTGTATTTCGACTTTTACGAGGGCGGCCTGGCGTTTGAGGAGCGCGACGACGAGAGCCTGTTCTGCTTGCTGACCGAGGGCCTGTCTGCCCTGTCCGAGCTGGGCGAGGTCATGCTCAGCGACCACCTACGCCAGATCTCGGTGCGCCCTGCGCCCAAGCTTTCGGTGCGTGCCACCGTCAAGAGCAACCTGCTCGATGTTGAACTGGGCGCGAGCGGTCTTTCGGCGGCAGATCTTGCCATCTACCTCGACTCCTACAAGCGCCATCAAACGTTTGCGCGCCTTACGTCCGGCGACATCATTCGCCTGGACGAGGGCGCTCGAGCCGCGTTTGGCCTCGCCAAGGACCTGGGCGTCGATGCCGTCGACCTGCTCGACGGCGTGTCGCTTTCCGCATCGAGCACCCTGTTCGTCGATAGCATGCTCGCGCGCACGCCCGCGCTCGAGGCCGATCGCGACGCTGCGTTCCGCCGTACCGTCGAGCGCCTGGACACGCTCGGCAAGATGGACTTTACGGTACCCGCCTCGCTCAAGGCCACGCTGCGTGGCTACCAGGTCGACGGCTACCAGTGGCTCGGCTCGCTTGAGCATCTGGGCCTCGGCGGTATCTTGGCCGACGATATGGGCCTGGGCAAAACGCTCCAGATGATCGCGCATATCCTGGTGCGCGTGGAGGCGGGGGACAACAAGCCCACGCTCGTGGTATGCCCGGCCTCACTCGTGTACAACTGGACTGCCGAGCTGGAGCGCTTTGCGCCCTCGCTGGATGTGTGCGCCATCGTGGGCGCCAAGGCTCAACGCCGCGTGCAGATAGCAGGCGCCGACGAGCATAACGTGGTCGTGACGTCGTATGACCTCATGCGCCGCGATATCGACGAGTATGCCGAGCGGGACTTTGCCCGCGTGGTGCTCGATGAGGCCCAGTACATTAAAAACCCGCTCACCCAGGTGGCGCGCGCCGCAAAGCGCCTGCCTGCCGGCGTGCGCTTTGCCCTGACGGGCACGCCCATCGAAAACCGCCTATCCGAGCTCTGGAGCATCTTCGACTTTTTAATGCCGGGCCTGCTCGGCACGCGCGAGTCGTTTGCCAAGCGCTTCGAAAGCCCGGTCGAGCATGCCGAGGGCGACAGCGCCGCTCGCCTGCAAGCGCTCGTGTCGCCGTTTGTGTTGCGCCGTGTCAAGGAAGACGTGGTGGCCGACCTGCCCGAGAAGATCGAGGATACGGTCATGGCGCAGCTCACCGGCGAGCAGCGCAAACTCTACCTGGCCAACCAGGACCGCATCGCCCAACAGGTGCAGCATCGCGAGGCATCCGAGTTTAAGAAGGACAAGCTCAAGGTGCTCGCCGAGCTCACCAAGCTGCGCCAGATCTGCTGCGACCCGCGTCTGCACTACGAGGATTACAAGGCGGGGAGCGCCAAACTCGATACGTGCATGGAGCTCGTGCACGGCGCACTCGACGGCGGACATCGCATCCTGTTGTTCAGCCAGTTTACGGGTATGCTCGATATTATCGGTAAGCGCCTGGCCAAGGAGGACATCGCCTTCCTTAAGCTCACGGGCGCTTCGTCTAAGGAGAGCCGCGCCAAGATGGTCGCGCAGTTCCAAGCGGGCGAGGTTCCGGTCTTTTTGATTTCGCTCAAGGCGGGCGGCGTGGGCCTTAACTTGACGGCTGCCGACGTGGTCATCCACTACGACCCGTGGTGGAACGTGGCGGCGCAGGACCAAGCGACTGATCGTGCACACCGTATTGGCCAGCAGCATACCGTGACCGTGTACAAGCTCATCGCCAAGGACACGATCGAGGAACGCATTATGCAGATGCAGGAGTCCAAGCGCGACCTGGTCAACAGCGTACTCGGCGGCGACGGCATCTCGTCGGCACTGTTCACGCGCGAGGATGTTCTGGCGCTTCTCGGCGGCGACGGGCGCTAGCCGCGCGCGGGGTGGGACTGCTGGAGTGGGCAGGACGGTCGACGCATTTTGGCCCGACCGCTTGCCTGATCCGTTATGTGTTCATTTGCAATGCCGTGGATGGTTTGTCTGCCTTTGGGCATAAGAACCATCAAGAACATTGGCACATCAGCAAAGGAGAACATCATGGCGAAATTCTTTAAGGACCCCGACGGTAAGCTCATCGCTGCCCTTGGCGACGACGTTGCGACCCCTGCCGGTTGCACGGAACTGACCGCAAACACTGAGGACGCGGCGCACGAGAAGCACGTGCCTGTTGTCGAGACCGAGCGCGACGGTCACGTGATTCGTGCACGCGTTGGCTCGGTCGAGCACCCCAGCCTGCCCGAACACTACATTGAGTGGATTGCGCTTGAGGCCGAGGGCCGCTTAGAGGTTCATTACCTTGAGCCCGGCATGAAACCCGCGACGTTTTTCGCGGGCGGCTCCAAGACCGGTACCGTCTATGCCTACTGCAACCTGCACGGGCTGTGGTCCGCGACATTCTAGGAGCGCGCCCCCGCTCGGGGTATCATAGCTAGCATATGCACATGCAAGCGCCGGCTGCATTATGCGGCCGGCGCTTTTACTACGATTTCGATGGTTTACGACGGAAAGGGCTGGGGCATGAAGCTCGCGCTTGCACAGATCGATATGCGCCTTGGGGATGTTGAGGGCATTTGCGGCCGCATCGAGGACCAGGCTCGTCTGGCCCACGAGCGCGGGGCGCGCGTGCTGTGCGTTCCGGCTCCGCTCTTTATGGGTGCCATGCCCGGTGGCCTGGTGGGCGCTGCCGACTTTGAGCACGACGTGCTTGCCGGTTTGACTGGTGTCGCCGAGCGTATCCAGGAGCTTGACATGATCTGCATCGTGCCCGCGGCGGTTTCGTTTGAGGGCCAACCGCTGCTCGACTACATGATGCTCAAGGACGGTCATGTGGTGCCGGCGCGTTCGAGCATTGCCCTGCAGCGTGGCGAGAACAACGACACGCGTTGGGCGCCGCCGGTGTTCGACGTGGACGGCGTGCGCATCGCCGTGATTTTTGACTTGGACCGCGAGCTCGAGATGTTGCCGACCGGCGTCGACCTCATCGCGTATTTCCAATTCAACGCGTTTGACATGACCGACCGCGAGACTGCCGCCATTGCCGCCGTTCGCAGCGGCGCCTACCGCAAGATCGCATCCAAGCGCAGCGTGTGGTTTGCCTGCATGGCGCCGGTCGGTGCCTATGACGAGTCGGTGTATACCGGCGGTTCGTTTGTGCTCGACGACTGCGGTCGCGTGGTGGCCCAGGCGCCGTGTTTTGAGGAGAGCCTGCTGGTTCAGGAGATTCAGCGCGGCGTGATGCTCGATGCCCTGGAAGATCACGAACTGCCCGAGTTCCGTTCCGAGGAGTGGTTGTGGCAGGCGCTGGTGCTCGCCGTGCGCGACAACGCTCGGGCCCACGGTGCGTCGCGTGCTGTGGTGGCACTCGAGGGTGACCTGCCGTCATCCCTGCTGGCGGCGCTGGCCGTTGACGCTCTGGGTCCGCGTAACGTAATTGGCCTGGTGCTGGGGCGCAACCGTATCTTTACGCCGGCGCAGGAGGAGGCCGAGGCTGCCCGCTGTGCCGCCGTCCGCGCCATTGCCGAGCGTCTGCACATTCGCACTGTCGAGCGCGATGCACCGGATGCGGCGCGTGTGCTCGATCGCGACGTGTCGGCGGGCGATGCCGAGCGTCTGCGCTCGCGCACGCTGGGCCTCATGCTGGAGGACACGGCGCTCGAGCTGGGTGCGATGGCGCTGAGCCCGCTGTCCAAAACCGAGTATGCGCTGGCGGCGCCGGCGCTTTGCGGCGGTTACCAGGGCGACTTTGCGCCCTTTGGCGATGTGTACCTGTCGACGCTTGAGTTTGTGGCGCGTGTGCGCAACCGCACGTCTGCCGTGGTGCCCCAAGAGCTCGTGACGCTCAACGCGGTGGAAGATTGTATGGAGCGCGTGCTGGCGCAGGCGCTCTCGACGCTCGACGGTCCGGTCGATATGCTCGACCGCGCGGCACAGCTGCTCGGCGGGCTTGAGCCGGGTGAGGTCGATGGCGCGCTCGAGGCGCACGTGGACCGCAATCGAGCTTTCGACGACATCCCGATGGCCGCCGGCAAGCCCGAGGCTTGCTCGCTGCTGCTGATGCTCGTGCGTCAGGGCGAGGCCGCCCGCCGCATGCTGCCGACGGCGCCGATCGTCTCGGCCCGTTCGTTTGTTGAGCGCGCCTGGCCGTACATGCTCGCGTGGTCCGACCTGGGGCTGAGCGGCAAGGAACGCATGACGGTCGATGCGCTGGCGCGCGCCGAGGTGAACCGCTTTGCCGACGAGGATACAAGCGAGCGCATGCGTGGCGAGATGATGGGCATATTGGGTGACCTGTTGGGCATTTCGCCCGAGCAGATGGAGGAGCTGCGCTCTGAGGACGGTCAGCGTCGTTTACACGAGGGAATGAAAAAGTTCGAGGGCGAGGTTCAGGACGCCATCGATAAGATGATGGGCGGTCAGGGCGGCTCGCAAGGTAGTCCCCAGGGTGGCCCGATGCCGCACCCGCCAGTAGATCCGAGGCAGTTCCCCTTTTTCTCGCAGAACTAACTATGGGATAGGATTCGCTTCCAACCCCGATACTTCAACTAAGCATCTTGGCCCCGTTGTGTTATTCTAGAACAGACGTTCGTGAATGATGCGCGGGGCCCTGTCTTGCGCTGTGCTTGTGGCGAGGGGAGGTCGGCTTGGTTATCTTGGGCATTGACCCCGGTTTGGCTCATACGGGTTGGGGGATTATCGAGGAGCGGCGTGGCGAGGTTCGCTGCCGTGCCTACGGTTGCATCGAGACCAGCGCGGGCAGCCCGCTTGCGGTGCGCCTGTCGCATATCGCCCGTGACCTTAAGGATGTCGTCGAGCGTTATCGACCCGACACAGCTGCTGTCGAGAGCATCTACTTTGGCGCCAACGTTCGTTCGGCCATCCCCACGGCGCATGCCCGCGGTGCTGCACTCGTAGCGCTTTCGGAATGCGCGCTCGAGATTGGCGAGTACACGCCCATGCAGATCAAACAGGCTGTGGTGGGCACCGGCGCCGCGGACAAGCGGCAGGTCGCCTATATGGTACGCACGCTAACACAGCTCGACCACGACCCGCATCCCGACCATGCCGCCGATGCCCTGGCCTGCGCCATCTGCCACGTAAACCTCAGCCGCACCCGCGCCCTCACCGGTGGCGAGTTCTATCAACAGAGAGGAACCGGATACTGATGATTTCCCAGCTCCACGGAACGCTTGTCGAGTCCACGATGAGCTCTGCTGTCGTCGATGTGTCGGGCGTTGGCTTTGAACTCGGCATCTCGGGCAGCACTGCGGCCACGTTGCCGACGCCCGGCGGCGAGGTCCGTCTCTACACGCGTATGCAGGTGCGCGAGGACGCCATGACACTTTTCGGTTTTTCCTCAAAGGATGAGCGCACGATGTTCGACCGGCTCGTGTCCGTTTCGGGCGTTGGCCCGCGCCTGGCGCTTGCCGTGCTTTCCACCTATACCGTGGGGCAGCTGTATTCGCTGGTGATGGCCGAGGACGACAAGGGCATGGCCAAGGTACCCGGTGTGGGCAAAAAGACAGCTCAGCGCCTGATCCTGGAACTCAAGAGCACCTTTGCCAAGGATAAGGGCTTTGTGCCGGTCGACGTGATTCCCGGACAGGTTGCGATGCCCGTGCCCGCTGCCGCTCCCTCGACGATCGACGATGCCCGTGCGGCACTCCTTTCCATGGGCTTTAGCCCGCAGGAGACCGATGTTGCCCTGAGCGGGTATGATGGGCAGAATATGCGTGTCGAGGATCTGCTCGGCGCGGCGCTTAAGCGACTCGGAATGGATGCGTGATGTGGGAAGCCGATGACTCTCAGGACTTGTGGGCGACGCCCGGTAACTCGCCGGCGGCATCCATGGCGCACGGCGAGCGCATGGTGGGCTCGGAGCTGACGGCCGAGGATCTCGATGTCGACCGCACTTTGCGCCCTCAGCGCCTGGACGATTACTGCGGCCAGGAGCACATCAAGCAGAGCCTGCGCGTGTTGATCGAAGCGGCGCAGAGCCGTGGCGAGACGCTCGACCACGTGATCTTCTCGGGTCCTCCGGGCCTGGGCAAGACCACGCTGGCCACCGTTATCGCCAACGAGCTGGGCGCTCAGATCAAGACCACGAGTGGCCCTGCCATCGCGCGCACGGGCGACCTGGCGGCCATCCTTACTAACTTGCAGCCGGGCGATGTGCTGTTTATCGACGAGATCCACCGCCTCAACCGTTCGGTCGAGGAGGTCCTGTACCCCGCGATGGAGGACTTTGCCCTCGATATCGTGATTGGCAAGGGTCCGGCGGCGCGCTCGATTCGCTTGGATATCCCCAAGTTTACGCTGGTGGCGGCAACGACCCGTTCAGGCATGTTGACCGGCCCGTTGCGCGACCGCTTTGGCATTTCATATCGCCTGGATTACTACACGGTCGAGGAGCTCGCGCAGATTGTGACGCGCTCGGCGACTATCCTGGGCGTGACGATCGACCATCCCAGTGCACTCGAGATCGGCTCGCGTTCGCGCGGCACGCCACGTCTTGCCAACCGTCTGCTCAAGCGCGTGCGCGATTACGCACAGGTGCGCGGCAACGGCCCCATCGAGCTCGATATCTGTCGCCAGGCGCTCGAGTTCTTCGAGATCGACGAGCTCGGTCTGGACTGGATGGATATTCGTATCTTGGAGACGCTTGCCAAGACGTTCTCCGGCCGTGCTGTAGGCCTGACGACCCTTGCCAGTGCGGTGGGCGAGGACCCGGGCACGCTCGAGGATGTCTATGAGCCCTATTTGCTGCAGTGCGGGTTGATGATTCGTACGCCGCAGGGCCGTCAGGCAACCCTTCGCACCTTTGAGCACCTGGGGATTGAACCTACCGTTTAGGGCGCTTTGTTTTGGCGGGCTGTTGGACTATCGCTGGGCATCGGGTAAACATATCGCCGTTCATCGGTTATGGGCGTTTTACTATTGCGCGCCCGTGCTATGCTGAATTGGTCTTTTTCTCATTCGGTAACGAAAGGACCGCCCATGCCTACTGACATCGAAATCGCACGTTCTGTCACGCCACTGCCTATTACCGAGGTGGCCAAGAACGCCGGCGTCGACGTTAAGCACCTTATTCCGTACGGCTTCGACAAGGCTAAGGTCGACTATTCACTGCTCAACGAGCCGACTGATCACCAGGCCAAGCTCGTCCTCGTGACCGCTATCAACCCAACGCCCGCGGGCGAGGGCAAGACCACCACGACCATCGGTCTGGCCGACGGCCTGCGTCGTCGCGGCGTCAAGAGTGCCGTTGCCCTGCGCGAGCCTTCGCTCGGCCCCGTCTTTGGCGTTAAGGGCGGTGCTGCCGGCGGCGGCTGGGCTCAGGTCATCCCCATGGAGGATATCAACCTGCACTTTACCGGCGACTTCCACGCTATCGGTGCCGCCAATAACCTGCTGGCCGCCATGCTTGATAACCACATCCAGCAGGGCAATCAGCTCGGTATTGACGTTAAGCGCATCACTTGGAAGCGCGTCGTCGATATGAACGACCGTCAGCTGCGCCACGTCATCGACGGCATTGGCGGCAAGGCCCAGGGCGTACCGCGTGAGGACGGCTTTGATATCACCGTCGCCTCCGAGGTCATGGCAATCCTGTGCCTATCCACGAGCATCAACGACCTCAAGGAGCGCCTGGGCGAGATCGTCGTCGGCTATAGCTTTGCCGGTGAGCCCGTCCGCGCCCGCGACCTTAAGGCTCAGGGCGCTATGGCCGCTCTGCTTAAGGACGCGCTCAAGCCCAACCTGGTCCAGACGCTCGAGGGTACGCCTGCGTTTGTCCACGGTGGCCCCTTTGCCAACATTGCCCATGGCTGCAACTCCATCATGGCTACGCGTATGGCTATGCGCTTTGGCGATGTCGCCATTACCGAGGCTGGCTTCGGTGCCGACTTGGGTGCCGAAAAGTTCCTCGATATCAAGTGCCGCATGACGGGCGTTCGCCCCAGCGCCGTCGTGGTCGTCGCGACCGCTCGTGCGCTGAAGTACAACGGTGGCGTTGCCAAGGCCGACCTCAACGAGGAGAACCTTGAGGCACTCAAGGCTGGCATGCCCAACCTGCTGCGTCACGTCGACAACATCCAGAACGTTTATGGTCTGCCCTGCGTGGTCGCCATCAACCGCTTCCCGACGGACACCGAGGCCGAGCTTGCGCTCATCGAGTCCGAGTGCCAGAAGCTCGGCGTCAACGTTAAGCTTTCCGAGGTTTGGGCCAAGGGCGGCGAGGGCGCGCTCGACCTGGCCGATGAGGTCATGCGTCTGATTGAGCAGCCGAGCGAGCTCAAGTTTGCCTACGAGGACGGCGCCGACGTTGCCGATGCCCTCGAGGCCGTTGCCACCAAGGTTTATCGCGCCGATGGCGTCGACTTTACGCCGGCTGCCAAGCGTCAGCTTGCCGAGCTGCGTGAGAACGGCTTTGGCAACCTGCCGGTGTGCGTCGCCAAGACGCAGTACAGCTTTAGCGACAACGCCAAGGCCCTGGGCGCTCCCGAGAATTTCCGCATCACCGTGCGCGAGCTCAAGGTTTCCGCCGGTGCCCACTTTGTGGTCGCACTGACTGGCAGCGTTCTAACTATGCCGGGTCTGCCCAAGGTGCCCGCGGCCGAGAACATCGACGTCGACAACGACGGCAACATCACCGGCCTGTTCTAAGCCTGCTGCTCATAGCTGCTTGCCCGCCCCGCCGCGCCCCATGGCTCGGCGGGGCTTTTTGATCCCAAGGGGATAGTTTTGGACGTGGCGGTAATGTTGCGCAACAAGAATCACGATTTCTCCCGTACGGTGTAGTTGGAAGAACTGCGCGGGCGCATTGCGGCTGCGACGAGAGACGGGAGATGCGATGTATTGCACCAAGTGCGGAGCTCAGATACCCGATGGCTCCACGTTTTGCACGAGCTGCGGGGCCCGCGTGGGTGGCGCCGAGGACCAGGCGGAGCCTGTGGCGTTTCCGGTGGAGGACGCGCCGGCTTCCGCTCCTGCGGGGCAGCACGCTCCTCAGGGTGTCTCGGCTCATATGGCGGCGCAGCCTCGTTATGAGGAGCCTATGACCGAGCCTGCCGAGGCCGCTCAGGCGTTTGTCCCGACGCCTCAGCCCAAGAAACCCAAGCACAGGGGCCGTATCGTTGCTGCCGTTATTGGCGGTGTTGTCGTTGTCGCTATCGTAGCGGCAATCGTCGTCGTGCCGCGCATCGGCTCGTCGTCCGAGGTGACTTCGGGCGGCAAGGGCTACGTTGTCTGCGCATGCGAGACCAAAGTGCTGCCCAAGAACAGCAAAGGAAAAAAGCTCAAGAGCTATACCGTCGAGCTGGCGCCCGCGAATGGCAAGGGGAAGAGCTACACCATTAAGGTCGATGGCGAGGACGGTTTTGCCATGGAGGACTTTGGCGAGCTGCCCGACCAGAAATACCAGATGACCATCACCTCAGGCAAGGGCAAAAAGAAGAGCACGACCACCATGAAGGTCGACTATACCAAGGAAGGTTCGGACGCCCCTAAGAGCGTTGAGCTCACGCAGTCCAAGAAGGAGGCCAAAGCCTCTGCCAAGGCAGCGGTCAAGACGGCAAAAGAGCTGTTCACCGACAAAATTCTCGAGTACCAAAAGAAGTACGGCGAGGGCGAGGCTGTTGAGATTGATGATTCTTCGATGTTTGGAACACGGGGCGTTGCCTACGCTAGGCTCATCGATTTTGACGGCGATGGCCAGGACGAACTGTTGATTGAGTACTCTGACGAGCCGATTGAAAACGACAATGGCGCCACTGCTGCCAAGGTAGAGGTCTGGGCTTATCGCGATGGTGAGATCGAGAAGGTATACGAGCCCGACACTCAGGTTTACACCATGTGCGCTGGCGTCTCGCTTTACGTATACGAATACGATGGTACCTATGGATTCAAACGGTATCTGCATGATGGGGAGACAATTAATTTCAAAGAAGTCCCCGATGGCTTTAACCAATCCCATGATGGCTACGAGTGCGAATTCAACGCCTATGACGGCAAATCATTTAGCGCCATTGTTGGCCCTGCGTCGATTGACGATTCGAAGGTGAAAGACATCAATGAAGTACGTGAGTTTGACGCTGAGTTGTTCAGCAGCGAGGAAGTTGTAGCAAAAAGCATCGCAACGGTGGCCACGACGCTGGAGCAGCTGAAATCGAAGGACGATGGCAGTGCGCAGGTGGGCTACGAGGCCGTTTCTGCCACGCAGGATGTTGACTTTACGGCTGCGGTTGGCGAAGGCCCGCTGAATCCGTCCCCCGATGACACGTGCCAGATCACGGCAACGTGGACCTATCCCCAGGTGAAGGGCCAGGGCGTTGGTGTCGCCAAGTTTAACAAGGATATGGTCCAGCTCGTTGCGGATACGCTCGATGCGAGCAAGCAGGCCTCGATGGATGACGAGGACAGCCGCGTGACCATGATGTACACCGCCGAGATCGTCTCGATCGATGGCGATATTGCCTGCGTGCGCACGTTCACCGACAGCTATCAACCTCCGTATCGATCGGAACGGGTGACGAGGTCGGCGTACTACAACCTCAAGACGGGTGAACAGGTTTCGCTCGAGGACTCACTTGCGCAGCATGGGCTCTCGTTCGATACCCTCAAGAGTGAAGCCAAGCAGGCAATTAAGACGGCAAAGCCGGATATGGACTCCGTGTCCGAAGACAACATCGACGATGACGATAACTACACCGAGGACCATTTCTACTACGACGGCAAGGGCTATATCGTTGTCCTCGATACTGGCGAGTTTGACTGCATGGCATGGGACACGCACGACTTGGTTGCGCACGCATTCGACTCGAGCTATTCCAGTGGTCAGGACGTGACGCCCGAGCGAGCCAGGGCTACGTACGTACCCAATGAGTAAGGTGGACCGCGAGGGATAAATTGAACTGTCCCCGGTGACGCAAAACGCAGCGCCGCCGGGGACTTTTTGATGCAAATTGGCTCCGAAACAAGCTATCTGGGCCAGCCACGCCACGAAAAGCGCCCATCTACTACGTTTGCCAGGGCTGGACCGACCATGGAGCGTTTTTTAACAATGCAGCAAGACGTTTACCTGCACTGATAATTGTTCTCGGGGGAAGCGGGCACTGCGGGGCGCGGCAACGGCGCGCGATTTCCGCGTCGCAGCGCTACCCTGATGCTGAATGCCGGGACGATGACCCACTGACCTGCTGACGCCTC